>CBFGUK010000028.1:0-35881 GCA_965651925.1 uncultured bacterium
CGGCACGCGGGCGCGGGCGCACGGTCTCGAAGACCGGCATCGCGCGCGGCCCCGAGGATACGGGCGAGCTCGCGACGCCGCGCGGCCAGCGCCGCGGGCAGGTCGCGGCGCGCGCGCGCGCCAGCACGACGAGCGGCGCGAAGGGGCGCGGCAAGGCGACCGGACGATCGGCGCGTGGCGCCGCCGCCAGGGGCGGCGCGACGAGCGGCGCGGCACGCGGTGGCGGGGCCGGCGGACGCGGCAGCGCCGGCAGCCGCCGCAAGAAGTAGCGCGCGCCGGCCATGCGCGGGGGGGAGCCGCAGCGCGTGATGATGACCGCCGATGCCGTCGGCGGCGTGTGGGCGTATGCGCTCGAGCTGGCGCGCGGCCTCGTCGCCGGCGGGGCGGAGGTGCTGCTCGCCACCATGGGCGCGCCGCCGTCGGCGGCGCAGCGGCGCGCCGTCGCGCGGCTGCGCGGCGTGACGCTGGCGGTCAGCGACTACGCGCTCGAGTGGATGCCCGATCCGTGGCGCGACGTCGACCGCGCCGGCGCCTGGCTGCTCGAGCTCGCCGCGCAGTGGCGGCCCGACGTCGTGCACCTGAACGGCTACGCACACGCCGTCCTGCCGTGGCCGGCGCCGGTGCTCGTCGCCGCGCACTCCTGCGTCTGCTCGTGGCACGTGGCGGTGCACGGCACGCCGGCGCCGCCGCAGTGGGACGAATACCGGCGGCGCGTGCGCACCGGGCTGTGCGCCGCCGACGCGATCGTCGCGCCGAGCGGCGCGCTCGCCGCGGCGCTGGCGCGCCACTACGGCCCGCTGCCGCCGATCCGCGTCATCCGCAACGGCCGCGCGCCGCGCGAGTTCCGGCCGCGCGCGCGCAAGCAGCCGTTCGTGTTCGCCGCCGGCCGGCTGTGGGACGCGGCGAAGAACCTCGCGGTGCTCGACGCCGCGGCGCCGCGCCTGCCGTGGCCGGTGATCGTCGCCGGGCCGCCGCGCCCGCCGCTCGGCGCGCCGGCGCCGGCCATGCGCCACCTGCGCCTGCTCGGCCCGCTGCCGCCGCGCCGGCTCGCCGCCTTGTGCGGCGCGGCGGCGATCTTCGCCGCGCCGGCGCGCTACGAGCCGTTCGGGCTCGCGGTGCTCGAGGCGGCGCTCGCCGGCTGCGCGCTGGTGCTCGGCGACATCGACAGCCTGCGCGAGCTCTGGGAGGAGGCCGCGGTGTTCGTGCCGCCCGGCGATCCCGCCGCGGTCGCCGACGGGCTCGCGGCGCTGATCGCCGACCCGCGGCGGCGCGCCGCGCTGGCGCTGCGTGCCCGTGCCCGCGCGCACCGCCTGGCTCCGGAACGCATGACGGCCGCGTACCGCGAGGCCTACGCCGCGCTCGCCGCAATGCGGTCCCCCGACGCGGAGGCGGTGTCGTGCATGTCGTGATTTTCTGCCACTCGCTGCGCTCGGACTGGAACCACGGCAATGCCCACTTCCTGCGCGGCATCGCCGTCGAGCTGCAGCAGCGCGGCCACCGCGTCTCGGTGTTCGAGCCGCACGACGCGTGGAGCGCCACCCATCTCGTCGCCGAGCACGGCGCCGCGGCGCTCGACCGCTACCGCCGCGTCTATCCGTCGCTGCGCAGCATCCGCTACGACCCCGCGCAGGCACCGCTCGAGCGGGTGCTCGACGGCGCCGATCTCGTCCTCGTGCACGAGTGGAACGCGCCCGAGCTCGTGGCGCGCATCGGCGCACACCGGCTGCGGCGCGGGCGCTACCGGCTGTTCTTCCACGACACGCACCATCGCGCCGCCACCGATCCGGCGGCGATGGCGGCGTACGACCTGCGTGCCTACGACGGCGTGCTCGCGTTCGGCGCGGCGGTGCGCGACCGCTATCTCGCGCACGGCTGGGCGCCGCGCGCCTTCGTCTGGCACGAGGCCGCCGACGTGCGCGTCTTCCGGCCGCAGGTCAGCGCGCGCGGCCTCGCCGCCGACCTCGTGTGGATCGGCAACTGGGGCGACGACGAGCGCCGCGCCGAGCTGCACCGCTTCCTGCTCGAGCCGGCGCGCCGCCTCGGCCTGCGCACGCACGTCTACGGCGTGCGCTATCCGCCCGACGCGACCGCGGCGCTCGCCGCCGCGGGCATCGGCTACCGCGGCTGGCTGCCGAATTTCGCCGCCCCGCAGGTCTTCGCCGCGGCGCGCGCCACCGTGCACGTCATCCGCCAGCCGTACGCGCAGGCGCTGCCCGGCATCCCGACCATCCGCGTCTTCGAGGCGCTCGCCTGCGGCATCCCGCTCGTCTGCGCGCCGTGGGAGGACCGCGAGGGGCTGTTCACGCCGGGAAAGGACTTCCTGATGGCCGACGACACCGAGATGATGATCCGCCAGCTCGAGCGCGTGCTCGGCGCGCCGCGGCTCGCGTCGCACCTCGCGCAGCACGGACGCCGCACGGTGCTGCTGCGGCACACCTGCACGCACCGCGTCGACCAGCTGCTCGCCATCGCCCGCCGTCTCGAGCCGAGCACCGGAGCGGCGGCATGACACGCGCCGGCCTGCGCATCGCCTTCTTCGGCTCGAGCCTCGTCTCCGCCTACTGGAACGGGGCGGCGACGTACTATCGCGGGCTGATCCGCGCGCTGCACGGGCGCGGGCATCGCGTGACGTTCTTCGAGCCCGACGCCTTCGACCGCCAGCAGCATCGCGACCTCGCCGATCCGCCGTGGGCGCAGGTCGTCGTCTATCCGGCGACGACGACGGCGGTGCACGCCGCCCTCGACGCGGCGTGCGGCGCCGATCTGGTCATCAAGGCCAGCGGCGTCGGCGTGTTCGACGCGCTGCTCGAGGAGGCGGTCCTCGCCCTGCGCCGGCCGGGGACGCTCGTCGCGTTCTGGGACGTCGACGCGCCGGCGACGCTCGACCGGCTGGCCGCCGATCCCGACGATCCGTTCCATGCCTGCGTGCCGCGCTACGATGCGATCTTCACCTACGGCGGCGGCGAGCCGGTGGTGCGCGCCTACCGCGCGCGCGGGGCGCGCCACTGCACGCCGATCTACAACGCGCTCGATCCCGAGACGCATCACCCGGTGCCGCCCGACCCGCGCTGGGCCGCCGACGGCAGCCTGCTCGCCAACCGCCTGCCCGACCGCGAGGCGCGCGTCGATGCGTTCTTCCTCGCCGCGGCGCGCGCGCTGCCCGAGGCGCGCTTCGTGCTCGGCGGCAACGGCTGGGACGACAAGCCGCTGCCCGCCAACGTCACCGCCGTCGGGCACGTCTACACGGCCGATCACAACGCCTTCAACTGCAGCGCGCGCGTGGTGCTCAACGTCAACCGCGAGAGCATGGCGCGGTACGGCTTCTCGCCGGCGACGCGCGTGTTCGAGGTCGCCGGCGCCGGCGCCTGCCTGCTCAGCGATGCGTGGCTCGGGCTCGAGACGTTCCTCGAGCCCGGGCGCGAGGTGCTCGTCGCGCACGACGGCGCCGAGGTCGCCGCGCACCTGCGCGCCACCGACGCCGCGACCGCGCGGGCCATCGGGCGCGCCGCGTGGCGGCGCGTGCTCGCCGAGCACACGTACGCGCACCGCGCGCTCGCCTTCGAGCGCGCGCTCGCGGCCGGGCGCGCGTCCGTCTCGCCGCTGCCGGCATGAGCGCCGCCGCGTCCGACCGCCGCGAGCTCCGCCGGCGCATCGCCGCGCTCGGCGAGTGGTTCCAGAACCTCGACCTCGACGGCGTGCCGACCGCCCCGGAGCACTTCCTCGGCGACTACCCGCGCGTGAAGTGGCGCCGCTTCGCGCACGCGCTGCCCGCCGACCTGCGCGGCCGCACGGTGCTCGACGTCGGCTGCAACGCCGGCTTCTACGCCATCGAGATGAAGCGCCGCGGCGCCGACCGCGTCGTCGGCATCGACGCCGACGCGCGCTACCTCGCCCAGGCGCGCCTCGCCGCCGAGGTGTGCCGCGTCGACATCGAGCTGCGCGAGCTGTCGGTGTACGACGTCGCGGCGCTCGGCGAGCGCTTCGACCTCGTGCTGTTCATGGGCGTGCTCTACCACCTGCGCCATCCGCTGCTGGCGCTCGACCGCCTGCGCCTGCACGCCTGCCGCGACCTGCTGGTGTTCCAGTCGCTGCTGCGCGGCAGCGCCGCGGTGATGCCCGTCGCGCCCGACTATCCGTTCGCCGAGACGGCGGTGTTCGAGCGCCCCGAGTATCCGCGCCTCGCGTTCGTCGAGGCGAGCTACGCCGGCGATCCGACGAACTGGTGGATCCCGAACCGCGCCGCCGCCGAGGCGCTGCTGCGCAGCGCCGGCTTCCGGCCGATCGCCCATCCCGAGGACGAAGTGTTCATCTGTCGCGCCGACGGGCCGCTGCCCGGGGAGACGCTGCCGTGATCGAAGCGGTGATGTTCTGGAACGAGCCGAACAACAAGTCGCACTGGGATTTCGAGCTCGATCCCGACTGGTCCGGCTACGCCGCGATGGTGTGCGAGGCCGGCGCCGCGGTCGCCGCCGAGCGCCCCGGGCTGACGCGCGTGCTCGGCGGCATCTCGCCGATCGATCCCGCCTTCATCCGCAACATGGAGCGGCGCGGCGCGCTCGCCGCGGTCGACGCCGTCGCCGTGCACGGCTTCCCGCTCGACTGGAACCACTGGCCGATCAACGCCTGGCCGCAGCAGCTCGCCGCCATCGCCGAGTGCACGCCGCTGCCGGTGTGGGTGTCGGAAGTCGGCGTGTCGACGTTCGGTGCCGACGAGGTGCAGGAGGTCGGGCTGCGCCGCACCGCCGAGCTGCTGCACGGCCGCGCGCCGCGCATCCACTGGTACAGCCTGTTCGACCTGCCGCGCGCCTGGCCGGCGACGACGCGCCACCGCGAGGCGGAGGGCTCGTCGTACTACCGCCACTTCTACATGGGCCTGATCCGCGAGGACGGCACGCCGAAGCCGGCGCTGGCGCAGTTCGCCGGCTACACGCCCGAGCTCGGCATCTGCCAGTGGTTCCATTTCGAGGACCACCGCCTCGACGATGGGGTGCGCTGGCTGCGCCAGCTCGGCGTGCGCACGCTGCGCACCGGCCTGAGCTGGGCCGACAGCCTGCGGCCGGGCGCGCTCGCCTGGTTCGATCGCCAGATGCGCGCGCTCGAGCCGTTCGACGTCACGGTGACGTGCTGTTTCACCCCCGAGACGCTCGGCGTGCGTCCGCATCACACCAGCCGGCCGCGGTGCAGCGCCGACTACGCCGAGTTCTGCGCCGCCATGGTGCGCCGCTATGCGTGAGCGATGAACGGCGTGGTGGCGCTGCCGGCGCGCCCCGATCCGAGTCCCTGGGCGTGGCCGCGCCCCGACCTGGCGATCGGCGGCGCGCCCGATCGCGACGAGCTCGTCGAGCGGCTGCGCCGCCACCGCATCGCCGCGGTCGTCGACCTGCGGCGCGAGGCGTGCGACGACGGGGCGCTGCTCGCGGCGCTCGGCGTCGAGCTGCTGCATCTGCCGACCCCGGATTGCTGCCGCGTCTCGGCGCGCGCGCTGTGTCGCGGCGTCGCCTGGGTCGTGCAGCACCAGGCGCGCGGCGCGCGCGTGCTGATCCACTGCCAGCACGGCATCGGGCGCAGCGCCGTGCTCGCCGCCTGCGTGCTGGTGCGCCACGGCGCCGCGCCGGACGAGGCCCTGCACGCGCTCAAGCAGGCGCGCCCGGTGGTGTCGCCGAGCCGCGCGCAGCTGCGCGGCCTGCTCGCCTACGCGCACCGCTGCGCGCGCGCCGGCGGCATCGCCCCGCCGGCGACGCGCCTCGCCGCCCTCACCGCCATCGCCTGGGCACGCTGAGCGGATGACTGGGGGGCGCCGCCAGAGCGCGTGCCGGCCGATGTAGCCTTTGACCGGTCGCCGTTCGTAAGCGAGGCCCTCCAAAGGGTGTAGCCTTTCGACCGGGCGGCGCTTGTAATTTGCAGGCACGGCTTGCGCGCACGGACGGGCGTCCGCGGGATGGACTTCCGCGTCGCGTGCGTACGGATTTTGCAGTCCGACCGTGACCCATGATGGGCCGGCTGCACGTCGGAACATCGGGCTATCGATTCGCGCACTGGCAGCCGGCGTTCTATCCGGCCGGGCTGCCGCGCGCGCGCTGGTTCGCGCACTATGCGAGCCAGTTCGACACCGTCGAGATCCGCAACACGTTCTACCGCCTGCCCGAGGCGGCGACGTTTGCCGCCTGGCGCGAGGCGGCACCGCCGGCGTTCATGTTCGCGCTGCAGTTCAGCCGCTACGCCTCGCATTTCCGCCGGCTGCGCGAGCCGCAGCGGCTGATCGATACGTTCGTCGGCCGTGCCGCGGTGCTCGGCGACCGCCTCGGCCCGATTCTCGTCCAGCTGCCGGCCGACTGGGAGGTCAACCTCTCGCGGCTCGCCGAGTTCCTCGCCTGCGTGCCGCGCGGGCAGCGCTGGGCGTTCGAGTTCCGCGATCCGCGCTGGCTGTGCGCGCCGGTGTTCGCGCTGCTGCGCGAGCACGGCGCGGCGCTCTGCGTGCACGATGCGATCGAGCCGCATCCGCACGAGCTGACGACCAACTGGACCTACCTGCGCCTGCACGGCAGCGGCGACGGCGGCGTCACCGCGGCGCGGCTCGCCGCCGAGGCGGCGCGCGCGGCGACGCAGATGCGCAACGGCGTCGACGTGTTCGCGTTCTTCACCAACGACGCCGGCGCGCGCGCCGTCGAGGACGCGCGTCAGTTGCGGGCGCTGATCGCCGCGCGGTAAGACTTACAGCCGTGCTGCGACTCCCGTCGACGTCCCGGACCTGCAGCCCCGCTGGCGCACGCCTTGCTCTGCTCGTCATCGTCCCGCGGCATCCGCGCCGGACGCTGTCGAAAGGAGCCTACCGTGGCAGATCCATGCAGCGCCGCGCCGTGGCGCGGCAATCGGCATCTCGTGGCGACGCTGATCGCCTGTCTCGTGGCGGGTGGCAGTGGCGTGCTGCTGTCGCGGCCCGCCGCTGCGACCGACCACACGCCGTCGCCCGGCTTCTCGGGGGCGATGGGCCAGCCGACGATCGCGCCTGGTGGCGCGGGCCATCAGCGGATCGGCGAGCCGGCCGGCGATGCCCCCGACGTGCGCGGGAGCGAGCGCGGCATGGCGTTCCCGGGCGAACCGGGCGACGCGCCGGTGGGCGGTCCGCCGGCCGCGGGCCCGCCGCCACCGCGCGACATGCCGGCGGGCGATGCGCCGGGCGCCGCGCCGGGCGTGCAGCGGCGCGGCGCGGACGCACCGCCGGGGTTCGAGCGCGAGGTCGGCATCGACAGCGGCGTCAGCCCGGGCGGCAGCGGGCCGTCGGGCATCATTCCACCGCCGCAGGCCGACACCGCACCGGCGGGAGCCGACCCGCTGTCGGAATGAGGGCAGGCGTTCCGCGGCGCGACCGGTCGCGGATGTGCCGGCGCCGGCGCCGCGCATGCGCGTCCTGATCGTCGCCAACCGGCTGCCGGTGTCGATCACCCGCGGCGACGGCGGCCTGCAGGTCAAGCCGAGCGCCGGCGGGCTCGCCACCGGCCTGCGCAGCTATCTCGAGAGCGGGCAGGCGCTGTGGATCGGCTGGCCCGGCTACACCGGGCATCCGGGCACCGCCGAGCGCGAGGCGGTGCAGCGCCAGCTCGCCGAGATGCACGCCGTGCCGCTGTGGCTCTCGCGCGACGAGGTGTCGCAGTACTACGACCGCATGTCGAATTCCGTGCTCTGGCCGCTGTTCCACTATTTTCCGGAGCGGCTGCCGATGCACATCCGCGAGTGGCCGGTGTACGAGCAGGTCAACGCGCGCTTCGCCGACGCGGTGGCCGAGCACTACCAGCCGGGCGACCGGATCTGGGTGCACGATTACCACCTCATGCTCGTGCCCGAGCTGCTGCGCGCGCGGCTGCCCGACGCGACGATCGGCTTCTTCCTGCACATCCCGTTTCCGTCGAGCGAGGTGTTCCGTCTGCTGCCGTTCCGCGACCGGCTGCTCGCCGGCACGCTCGGCGCCGATCTCGTCGGCTTCCACACCGCCGGCTATGCGCGCCAGTTCACCCAGTCGCTGCTGCTGCTGCTCGGCCTCGCGACGCAGTTCGACCGCGTGCAGGTCGCCGACCGCGAGGTGCGCGTCGGCGTGTTTCCGATGGGCGTCGATGCCGAGCGCTTCGCGGCGCTCGCCGCCACCGAGGAGGCGGCACGCGAGGTGGCGCACCTGCGCCGTGTCGACGGCTGCGCGGTGCTGGTCGGCATCGACCGCCTCGACTACACCAAGGGGCTGCCGCGCCGGCTGCTCGCCTACGAGACGCTGCTGCGCGACTACCCGCAGTGGCGCGAGCGCGTGCGGCTCGTGCAGGTGGCGGTGCCGTCGCGCGGCGGCGCCGCGGCGTACCGCGAGTTCCGCCAGCAGATGGAGGCGCTCGTCGGCCGCGTGAACGGCACCTACGGCACGCCGCGCTGGGCGCCGATCCACTACCTGCACCGCAATCTCTCCGAGACCGAGGTCGCGGCGCTCTACCGCGCCGCCGACGTGCTGCTCTGCACGCCGCTGCGCGACGGCATGAACCTCGTCGCCAAGGAGTTCGTCGCCAGCCGCGCCGACGGCGACGGCGTGCTGCTGCTCAGCGAGTTCGCCGGCGCCGCCGCCGAGCTGCCCGAGGCGGTGCGCGTCAACCCGTACGATCTCGACCGCTGCGCCGCGGCGATCCATCAGGCGCTGACACTGCCGCCCGAGGAGCGCCGCCAGCGCATGGCGGCGATGCGCGCCCGGGTGATGCGCTGGACGGTGACGCGCTGGTCGGACAGCTTCCTCGACGCCCTCGCCGCGGCGAGCGCCGCGCGCCATCCGCAGGCGATCTCGGTCACCGCCCCGGCGTCGCTCGACGCGCTCGCGCACCTGCTCGCCGCCGCGCCGGACCTGCTGCTGCTGCTCGACTACGACGGCACCCTGGTGCCGTTTGCCGAGGTGCCCGAGCTGGCGCGGCCCGATGCCGCGCTGCTGACGCTGCTCGAGGGCCTCGCGCGCCTGCCGCAGACGCACGTGCATCTCGTCAGCGGGCGCCCGCAGGAGGTGCTCGAGCGCTGGTTCGGGCCGCTGCCGCTGACGCTGCATGCCGAACACGGCCTGTGGAGCCGTCCGGCCGGCGGCCGCTGGACGGCGGCGCCGGTCGAGCGCCAGCCGTGGTGGGAACGCGTGCACGCGATTCTCGAGGAGTTCCGGCTGCGCACGCCGGGGGCGCTGGTCGAGGAGAAGACTGTCTCGCTCGCCTGGCACTACCGCGCCGCGGATCCGGAGTTCGGGCTGCATCAGGCCAACGAGCTGCAGGTGCACCTGCGCGAGCTGCTCAGCAACGAGCCGGTCGAGATCGTGCCCGGCGCCAAGGTGATCGAGCTGCGCCCGCACGGCGTGAACAAGGGCAACCTCGTCGCGCCGGCGCTTGCAGCCTGCGGGCCGGAATGTTTGGTGGCGGCGATGGGCGACGATCGCACCGACGAGGACCTGTTTGCGGCGCTGCCCCCCGACGGGGTCGCCATGCACGTCGGACCCGGGGTGTCGCGGGCCGGCATCCGGCTGACCGACTGGACGCGCGCGCGCCGGCTGCTCGGCGCCGTGCTGGAGGCGCGCACGACGGAGGCGGCCTGATGCCGTCGCCGTTCGTCTTCGAGACCTCGGCCGAGCTGGTGGCGATCACCGGTGCCCAGGCGCGCAACGTCGGCGAGCTGCTCGCGCACCTGCGCGAGGCGTCGCTGGCGACGATCTTCCATCACACGTACCAGACGCTGCGCGAGCACCACTTCCTCGTCGAGCGCTATCCGAACGACTTCGCCGACTGGGTCGATGCCGCCTGCGGCGAGCCCGAGCTCGCCGAGCGCCTGGCGGGCATCGACCTGCGCGCCTACGCCTCGCTGCACGCGCTGCGCGAGGCGCTGATCGAGCCGATCGAGCGCCATCTCGATCGCGTGCCGGCGGCGCGCACGCGTCCGGCGCGCGCCCCGCTTCACCTCTGCGAAGCGGTGTCGGTGATCACGCCGACCGGCGACACGGCGCGGACGCTCGCCGAGTTCCGCGCCGTGCTGGCGCGCTGCTCGACGGCGACCATCCACCACCACTTCGTCACCGCGCGCCTGCGTCTCGACCTCGCCTCGAACGACTTCTCGGCGTGGCTCTCCGGCTCGCTCGGCCGGCCCGATCTCGCGCAGCGCATCGACCGCATCGACTTCGTCATGCAGACGCTCGAGGGCGTGCGCGCGCAGCTCGTCGAGATCCTGCGATGACGACGCCGCTGCCGCCCGTTTCGCTCGAGGACTACCGGCCGATCATCGGCGAGGAGGCGGTGCGCGAGCTGCACGCGCTCGCCCGGCCGCTGCGCGGGAAGCGGCTGGTGATGGTCAATTCGACGCGCGTCGGCGGCGGCGTCGCCGAGATGCTCGCCCGGCTCGTGCCGCTGATGAACGAGCTCGGGCTCGACACGCGCTGGGAGATCCTGCAGGGGAACCCGGCCTTCTACGCGGTGACCAAGGCCTGGCACAACGCGCTGCACGGCGCGCCGGTGCACCTCACGGCGCACGACGTCGAGGTGTACGTCGAGACCAACCGCCGCAACCTCGACCGCCTCGACCTCGATGCCGATGTCGTGGTCATTCACGACCCGCAGCCGGCGGCGCTGATCGCCAGCCGCCCGGCGAACGACCCGCGGCGCTGGATCTGGCGCTGTCACATCGACGTCGCCACGCCGGCGCCCGGCGTGTGGGACTTCCTCTCCTCGTACGTCCAGCGCTTCGACGCCACGATCGTCTCGCTGCCGGCCTTCGCGCAGACGCTGCCGCTGCCGCAATACCTGTTCTATCCGAGCATCGACCCGCTCGCCGACAAGAACCGCGACCTCGGGGCGGACGAGATCGCCGCCGTGCTCGCGCGGCTCGGCGTGCCGCGCGACGAGCCGTACGTGCTGCAGGTGTCGCGCTTCGACCGGCTCAAGGATCCGCTCGGCGTCCTGCGCGCCTACCAGCTCGTCAAGCGCACCGCCGCGATCCACCTCGTGCTCGCCGGCGGCAGCGCCGATGACGATCCCGAGGGCGCCGAGGTGCTCGCCGAAGTCGAAGCCGCCGCCGCCGGCGATCCTGACGTGCACATCCTCGCGCTGCCGCCCGACGCACACGTCGACGTCAACGCGCTGCAGCGCGGCGCGGCGATCGTGCTGCAGAAGTCCCTGCGCGAGGGCTTCGGGCTCACCGTCACCGAAGGGATGTGGAAGGGGCGCCCGGTGGTGGCGAGCGCAACCGGCGGCATTCCGGTGCAGGTGCTGCACGGCCTGACCGGTCTGCTCGTGCGCTCGCCCGAGGGCGCCGCCTACCAGGTGCGCTATCTGCTCGCGCGACCGGAGGAAGGCGAACGTCTCGGCCGCGCGGCGCGCGAATGGGTGCGCGACCAGTTCCTCATCACGCGCAACCTGCGCCGCTGGCTGCTGTTGCTGCACGCGCTGGCGACGCGCGAGCACGTCATCCACGCGGGCTGACGCGCGCCGGCGCCGGCGCCCGCGCGCGTCGTCGGTTCGACCTGCAGGGGTTTGTAGGTTCGCCGTGTCGAAGCCGGCGCGCCGGCGAGCCGGATGCCGCGCGAGCGGGCGGTGCGGCGCTGGCAAGCTTTACGCAGGAGAGTGGCGCTCACCGGGAGCACGCGCCGTGGATTTCGCCTTCGCCCTCATCTACGCCTTCGTCGCCGGCCTGGCCCTCGGGGCGCTGCTGACCGCCGTTGCCGTCGCCAGCGGCGTGTTCCGCCGCGAGCCGCGCCTGCGCGCGGTGCGCCGCGCGGGTGCCGGCGGAGTCGTGCTGGCGTTCGACCCGACCCAGCCGCGCCGCCGGCCGTCGGCGCGCGCCAGCCGCGTCGTGCCGGCACCGAGTGCCGAGCGCCACCGGTGACCTGGTTCGCGGCGCCCGGCAACCCGAGCTCGATCGAGGAGATCGTTGCGCGACTGCTCCTGGCCGTCGTCCTCGGCGGCGTGGTCGGCTGGCAACGCGAGTGGACGGGCAAGGAAGCCGGCCTGCGCACCCACATGCTGGTCGCGCTCGGGGCAGCGATGTTCACGCTCGCGGCGCTGATCGTCACCGCCGATCCCGGCGAACGCACCGCCGCGGACACGACGCGCGTCGTCCAGGGCATTGCCGCCGGCATCGGCTTCCTCGGCGCCGGTCAGCTCCTGCAGTCGCGCGGCGAGGTGCGCGGCATCACCACCGCGGCCGGCATCTGGGTGGTCGGATCGGTCGGCGCGGCGTGCGGCATCGGCCACTACGCGCTCGCCACCGCTGGCACGCTGCTGGTGTTCTTCGTGCTGCACGTCGTCGGCTGGCTCGAGCAGGTCGCCGTCCGCCGGCGAAGCGGCAAGGCGCGAGCCGCTCAAGCCGATCCCGAAATCACTCAGCCGCAACGCACCGGCGTCGGCGGCGGCACCGCGGCCGGCGCGTAGTAGGGCGGAAGCGGAAAGCGGGAAAGCGGAAAGAAGGAGCGGCGGAAACGGGAAAGCGCTCCCGACTTTCCGCTTTTTGCTTGCGCTCTATCGATCGCCCGCGACCTGCTGCTCGGCGGGGCGCGGCGCGCTGGCGGCCTGCAGGCCGCGCACCGGCTGCGTGCGATCGCCGGGGATGCAGGGGCAGTCGCCGGGCGCGCAGGCGACGCGGCGTGCCGCGGGCAGCGGCAGCTCGCCGTATCCGGTGCGCTGACAGAGGTTCTGCGCGCGGCGGTAGATGTTCTCGATGCGCACCGCCTCGAGCTCGTGCGCGGCGAGCTCGAGCCCGTCGCAGTCCTGCACCGCGTGCACCAGCTCGTGCAGCAGCGAGGCGGTCGGATCGCGGCGCAGGGGGCCGCCGACCGCCGCGCAGTGCGGCTCGAGCGGCGTGCGCAGGGCGGGATTCCAGGTGATCGTCGTCGGCGTGTCGCGGCCGACGCGACTCTCGGTCAGGTTGCGCGCCGCGTCCGCATCGATGCACAGCCGCGCGTCGGCGGCGCAGCTGCGGAACCGGGCGACGATCTCGCGCAGCTCACCGGTTTCGCCGCAGGGATCGATCGCCGCCTCGATGCGCGCGATCGCCTCGGCAATGGCCGGCATCGACGCCGCCGTTCCGCACTCCTGCGCGGCACCGGCCGGCCCGCCCGCCACGATGGCCACCAGCGCCACCGCGCCGGCCGTGTGTCTGAGGACGCCCACCACCAGCCGTTCTGAACAGCACGTGTGGCTCTTTCAATCGAAATTTGCAGAGGCGTAAAGATTACAGGGTAGATTCTGCAGAGCGGGCGGCGCTCGAAGTTGTGACCGTCTCTGGTGGGCACCAGGTGATGGCTCGAAAGCCGGCGTGAGTGCTGACGTGCTGACGTGGCCGGATTCCGGGGACCATGTGCTGCCCACGTCAGCACGTCAGCACATCAGCACGTCAGCACCGTGTCCCATCGTGCGGGCGGTCGACCGCGCTCCTGTACGCCAGCCTCTGCGTGATCCGCCCGCTTCTCCTCCGAGCACATCCTGCACGGCGCGGCGCGCAAGGTTGGTATGTACGCCGCGCCGGCGTGCGGTCGGTGGCGCCTCGGAACGCGGCGCGCGCGCGGTACCCGAATTGCTCTGAACCAGTGCGGAAGGAGGAGCCACCATGAAGTGGAAAAGGGCGGCAGTATTCGCCGCCGCAGTGGGATTCGCGATGGTCGCCGGATGCGAGAGCATGACCGGCCGCACGGCGGGCCGTCACGTCGACGATGCCTCGATCACCGCATCGGTGAAGAGCAAGCTGGCCGGTGATCGCGCCGGGACGCTGACCTCGATCGACGTCGATACGGTAAGCGGCACGGTCTATCTCACCGGCACGGTACCCGACTCGGCGGCGAAAGAGCGCGCCGGCGAGCTCGCCCGCGACGTCGACGGCGTCCGGTCGGTCGTCAACAACCTGGACACCCGCGGCTCGATGGCCGGCGATGCGCCGGACGAAGACCGCGAGGGTGAATCCGACTACCGCTGAGGAGGTGACGCAAGATGATGTACACGAGACAGGTGCTGGGAATTGCCATCGCCGCGCTCGCCTGCGGCGTGCTCGCCGGGTGTCAGCAGGAGCGGCGTGACAATGCCGCCGTGACCGCCGACATCCGGCGCGAGCTCGCCGAGCAGCAGCTGCCGAACACGATCAACGTCGCGGTGACGGACGGGGTCGCGAACCTGAGCGGCACCGTGCGCGACGAGGGGATGCGCAGCAAGGCCGAAGATGTCGCCGAGGACATCGATGGCGTGACGCGCGTGGTCAACAACATCCGCGTCACCGCGGCGGGCGATGCGCCGGCCGGGCAGCGGCCGGGCATGGGTGCCGGACCGGGCGCGGGCGGACCGGGCGCCCGCGCGCCGGGCGCCGGCGCTCCTGGCGCCGGGGCTCCGGGAGCCGGGGCGCCTCCTGCCGGACCGCAGGGCAACCCCGCCGCCAATCCGGGCAGCGAGAACGCGCCCGGCGCCGGTGCCGCGCAGCCCTGAACACGCGCGGTTCCGCGACTGCATGGCCGCGTGCTGCCGCTTCGCGCGACGGGCGCATCCCCGCACCCCCGCACGCATCACGCGGCGGCACGCGGCCTCCCCTGAACGATCCACCCGCACACGACCCGAATCGCTGCAGGGCGCCGCTCGGTCGGCGCCCGTTGCCGTGCGCGACACGCGCCCGTTTCGACAGGCGCCGACCGCGCGGCGGCCCTGAAGGCGCCTGCGGGATGCCGACGCGCGTGCGATTCCTCAGCGCCTCGGCTGATGACCGGCATTTCCGTTCCGCGGCGGCGAATTGGTGTTAACGCCGGCGCCGCGATCGGGTAGCGATCCTCCCTCTTTCGAGCGATTCCCGCCATGGCCACGAACACGACGCGTTCCCGGCGGCGTGCGGTCACCCCGGCTGCCCGTCGCCGCGCTGGTGCCCGCCGACCGGTCGAGCTCCCCAAGGCACCCACCGGCATTGCGGGCTTCGACGAGATCACCGGCGGCGGCCTGCCGCGCGGCCGCCCGACGCTGGTGTGTGGGAGCGCCGGGTGCGGCAAGACGCTGTTCGGCATGGAGTTCCTCGTGCGCGGCGCGCGGGACGCTGGCGACCCGGGGATCTTCGTCAGCTTCGAGGAGCGGGTGCCGGAGCTGGCCGCCAACGTCGCCTCGCTCGGCTTCGATCTCGACGCCATGGTGCGCAACCGCCAGCTCGTCCTCGATCACGTGCGCGTCGAACGCGCCGAGATCGAGGAGACCGGCGAATACGATCTCGAGGCGCTCTTCATCCGCATCGGCTACGCCGCCGACAGCATCGGGGCGAAGCGCATCGTGCTCGACACGATCGAGTCGCTGTTCGCCGGCCTCGGCAATCCCGCCGTCCTGCGTGCCGAGCTGCGTCGGCTGTTCGCGTTCCTCAAGGAGCGCGGGCTGACCGCGGTGATCACCGGCGAGCGCGGCGACGGGCAGCTGACGCGGCACGGCCTCGAGGAGTACGTCTCGGACTGCGTGATCCTGCTCGACCACCGCGTGCACGAGCAGATCTCGACCCGCCGCCTGCGCGTGGTGAAGTACCGCGGCTCGTCGCACGGCACGAACGAATATCCGTTCCTCATCGATCGCAGCGGCATCATCGTGCTGCCGGTCACCGCCGCGAGCCTCCAGCACGCGGTGTCCGACGAGCGCGTCTCGACCGGCGTGGCCGGCCTCGACGAAATGCTCGGCGGCCGCGGGTTCTATCGCGGCAGCTCGATCCTGATCACCGGCACCGCGGGCACCGGCAAGAGCTCGCTCGCCGCCCACTTCGCCGACGCCACCTGTCGGCGCGGCGAGCGCTGCGCGATGTTCCTGTTCGAGGAGAGCCCGAGCCAGGTGCTGCGCAACATGCAGTCGATCGGCCTCGATCTCGGCCACTGGGTGCGCAAGCGCCTGCTGACGCTGCACGCCGCCCGCCCGACGCTGTGCGGCCTCGAGCTGCACCTGGCGCAGATGCATCGCATCTTCGACGCCGAGCAGCCGACCACGGTCATCGTCGACCCGGTCACCAACCTCCTGCAGGCCGGTCGCGACATCGAGGTGCAGATGGCCCTGCTGCGGCTGGTCGACGCGCTCAAGGCGCGGCGCATCACCGGCCTGTTCACCAGCCTCGTGCACGGCGACGACGATCCCGAGGAGAGCGGCGTCGGCATGTCGTCCATGATGGACGCCTGGATCCTGCTGCGCGACGTCGAGGCCGACGGCGAACGCAACCGCATCCTCTATCTCATGAAGAGCCGCGGCATGGCGCACTCGAACCAGGTGCGCGAGTTCCGGCTGACCGACGACGGGGCGCAGCTGGTCGATGCGTACCTCGGACCGCACGGCGTACTGACCGGCTCGGCGCGCCTCGTGCAGGAGATGCGCGAGCGCGAGGAGGCGGCACAACGCGAGCAGGACGCGGCGTGGGCCGAGCAGCAGCTGGCGCGCAAGCGCACCGCCCTGCGGGCGCGCATCGCCGAGCTCGAGGCCGAGCTCGGCGCCGCCGAGGACGAGGCGCGCCGCCGCCGCCAGGAGGAGCAGCGCGCGGCGCGGACGCGGTCCGACGCGCGCGCCCGGATGGCGGAAAGCCGTCAGGTGGCGGTTCCGGTCGATGCCGCGACCAACGGACGAGGGAGATGAGCATGGCCAAGTCACCCCGCACGCGCGCGGCCGGCGGCGGCCGCTCGGCGGCGCGTCCCCCGTCTGCCGCGCGCGGCGGCGCGGGCGCACGCGGCAGCGCGCACTGGCATCTGCGGCTCTACGTCGCCGGCCAGACGCCGAAGTCGGTCGCCGCGCTCAGCAATCTGCGCCGCTTCTGCGACGAGCACCTCCCCGGGCAGTACGAGGTCGAGGTGATCGACCTCATCGCGCAGCCGCAGCTCGCCGCGCAGGACCAGATCCTCGCCATTCCGACGCTCGTGCGCCGCGTTCCGGAGCCGCTGAAGAAGATCATCGGCGACCTGTCGCAGACCGAACGGGTGCTGGTCGGCTTCGATCTGCAGCGCGAGCGCGGGTGAGCAGGTCATGCCGTCGCACCTCCCGGATCCGCCCCCCGGCCAGCCGCGCTACGTGCTGCGCCTGTTCGTCGCCGGCTCGACGCCGAGCTCGCTGCGCGCGATCGGCAACCTGCGCAAGCTGCTCGAGCGGCGGCTGCCCGGCCGCTACGACCTCGACATCGTCGACCTGTATCAGCACCCCGACCAGGCGACCACGGCGCAGCTCGTCGCGGCGCCGACGCTGCTCAAGGAGCTGCCGCTGCCGATCCGGCGGCTGGTCGGCACGATGGACGACGAGGGCCGCGTGCTCGTCGGCCTCGGTCTCGTCGACCCCGACCACGACGGGCGATGAGCAGCCGCGACATGCTCGAGGACGATCCGCGGCGGCTGCGCGCGCGGCTCTCCGAGGCGGAAGACACGCTCGAGGCGCTGCGGCGCGGCGAGGCCGACGCGCTCGTCGTGCAGGGGCCGGCGGGGCCGCGCGTGTTCACCCTGCGCGGTGCCGAGCGGCCGTACCGCATGCTCGTCGAGCGCATGAGCGACGGGGCGCTGCTGCTCTCCGACGCCGGCGTCGTCCTGTTCGCGAACCGGGCGTTCGCGGAGCTGACCGGCATGGCGCCCGAGGTGATGATCGGCCGCCGCTTCGCCACCCTGCTGCCACCCGAGGCGGTGCCGCGCTGGGAGGCGCTGTGCGCCGGCGGCGAGCCGCATGCCGAGCTCGTGCTGCGGCACGTCCGCGGCGAGGAGCGGCCGGTCCGCGTCGCCCTGACCAGCTTCGCGGTCGAGGAGCAGCGGCTGTTCGGCCTCGTGCTCGTCGACCTGCGCCCGCTGCGCGCCATCGAGCGCGACCTGATCGATCAGAGCGCGCGCCGCAGCGATGCCGAGGCGCAGGCGGAGCGGCTCCGCCTCGCGCTGGCGGCCGGGCAGCTCGGCACGTTCGACTGGCTGATCGACGACGGCCGCGTGTACTGGGCGCCGGAGACCGAGCGCATCTGGGGCCTCGCGCCGGGCGGCTTCGAGGGCACCGCCGACGCCTGGCTGGCGCGCGTCCATCCCGACGACCGCGAGGCGGTCGCGGCGCACCTGCGGACGGCGGTGGAACGCGGCGTCTACGCCCACGAGTACCGCGCCGTGCGCCGCGATGGCGCGATCCGCTGGGTGAGCGCGCACGCGACGCTGCTGCGCGACGGGGAGGGCGGGGCGCGGCGACTGGTCGGCGTGGTGCAGGACGTCACCGAGCAGCGGCGCACCGAGCAGGCGCTGCGCGAGAACGATCGCCGCAAGGACGAGTTCCTCGCCATGCTCGCGCACGAGCTGCGCAATCCGATGGCGCCGATCCGCAACGCGACGCGCATCCTGCATCTGCTCGGACCGGTCGACACCAAGGTGGGCTTCGCGCGCGACGTGATCGATCGGCAGCTCAGCCACATGACGCGACTCGTCGACGACCTGCTCGACGTCTCGCGCATCACGCGCGGCGCCGTGCAGCTGCGCCTCGACACGGTCGACATGCACGACGTCGTCGAGGCGGCGGTCGAGGCGGCGCGGCCGGAGATCGACCGTCGCGGTCACGCTCTCGAGATCGAGGTCGCCCCGGGGCCGATGCTGCTGCGCGGCGATCGCGCGCGACTCGTGCAGGTGCTGACCAACCTGCTGCACAATGCCGCGAAGTTCACGCCCGACCACGGCCACATCGCGCTCAGCGCCGGCCGCGCCGGCGACGGCTCGGTGGTCGTCGCCGTGCGCGATAGCGGCATCGGCATCCCTCCCGAGGCGCAGGACAGCATCTTCAACCTGTTCTCGCAGGAGAGCTCGTCGCTCGCCCGCTCCGCCGGCGGCCTCGGCATCGGCCTGACCGTCGCCCGCGAGATGGTCGAGATGCACGGCGGCCGCATCGAGGTCGAGAGCGCCGGCCGCGACCTCGGCGCCGAGTTCCGCATCCGCCTGCCGGCGGCGTAGGCGCAGCGGGTCGAACCGCCAAGGGGCCAGGAAACGCCAAGTCCGGAAGGAAGTTCCGGATGCGGTAGCGCGATACCGACCGGGTTCTCGTTCCAACCGTGGCGTTTTGCTTCTGAATTGCTGTCTTGGTGCGCCGTACCGTGGCGTGACCTTGATGCACCGCGCCGCCGGTTGGGTCCCCTCTCCCAGGGGGAGAGGGTCAGGGTGAGGGGAGTCGATGGCGCGAGGGCGCGCGCTGAGAACATGTGCTCAGCGTGTGCGCGTTGGGCTCGCGCGTCGCCTCGGGCCCTTGCTCGCGCTGGAGTTGTCGGACGCCCCTCACCCTGACCCTCTCTCCTGCGTGGAGAGGGGACCATGGATCAGTCCGCGCTCACCCGCAGTTGCCGGAAGAGGATCGTGATGCCGGCGTGACCTTGATTCACCGCGCCGCCGTCTGGGTCCCCTCTCCCAGGGGAGAGGGGACATGCTCAGCGCTTGCGGCTGCTGCTCGTTCGCGAGCGGCTGCTGCCGGTTGATTTCGAGCCGCTCGAGGACTTGGTGGCGCGCGACGCGCGGCTGGGGGGCGCGGCACCGCCGTTGCCGCTGCGGGCGTGCGCCGCCGCCACCCAGGTGCGGATCTTCTCGAGATGCTCGCGCTCGGTGGCGAGCGCGCCCTGGAACTGCGCCGCCAGCTCGTCCTCGCCGTTCACCGTCGCCAGCTCGGCGAGCGCATCCCAGCAGTCGTTGTCGGTGAGCTCGGCGGTGAGCATCACCTCGAGCCCTTGCAGCAGGTTCATGCGCGGATCGCCGAGCACCTTGCCGATGCCCTGCGTCGCCACCGCCTGCACGTTCGCCGACGGCGTCACCACCGTCGGATCGGCGCCGAGGGATTCGATCGCCTGCGTGACCAGCCGGAAGTGCTGGAACTCCTCCTGCACGATCTGCTCGATGTCTTCGCGCGTTGGCCCGCCGTCGAAGCTGCCGTAGGCGTCGAACTTCGACAGCAGCGCCTGATAGTAGCGCGTGCCGGTGCGCTCGTACGCCGCGCGCTCGCCGAGCTTGTCGACGAACAGGTTCGGCGACTTGCCCTGCAGGCCCTTCCAGGCGGTGCTGGCGAGCTGCTTCATCGAGCTCGGTGGCGGCAGCGAGCCCTGTTTCTCGCCTTCCTGCGCGTACGCGATGCGTACCGCCGCCATCTGGAACTCGTCGCCCTCGGAGCTCGGCGGGAACTCGCGCGACGCGGCGAGCATCTCCTCGGCGCGCTCGGGGGCGAGCGCGATGCCGGTGCGGTTCATGCCCATTGCGGCCGTGGTCTTCATCGCATCACCTCCGGGCGCGGCGGGACGCCGCCGTGGTGTGGTGGGTGGGCTGCGAGGGGTGGGTCAGCGAACGGCCGCCATTGTGCGCCAGCTCGGTGCCCGGGGCCCAGATGTAGCCCGCGGCGACCGTCTGGGTCGGCGAGCCGTCGGCGTTGAGCCCGTCGCGGTAGACACGCGAGCGCTCGGGATCGTCGTCGCCGATGTGCGGCCCGGCGGCGCGCAGATCGACCTCGTTGCGCAGCGTCTCGCGCACGAACTCGCGATGGCTCTCGTAAGTGATCGGCACCTCGACGCGCCCGTCGCCGAGCACCTCGGCGGCATCGCGGCGCTCGTGCCGCTCGAACAGCTCGCGGACGAACGCGAGATGGCCGAGCTCGTACTCGAGGCAGCGCTCCCAGATGGCGCGGATGCGCGCGTTCCCCTCGGACTCGACGCAGCTGTAGTAGTTGTACGCCTCGGTCGCCTCGTGCAGCAGCCACTTCTCGAGCCACGACTCGCGCGGATCGCACAGGCACTCGTACTGCGTGACGTGCTGCTCCTCGATCGAGGCGATCTCGGCATACAGCTGCCGCGCCAGCGGGTCGGTGAACGTCGGCCCGATGTTCATGTAGAAGTCGTGCGTCTGGTGCTCGGCGGCCATGATCGTCGTCGCGTGCAGCTTGGTGAGCAGCGCCGCGTCGGCGCGCCGGTACGGCTCGCGCAGATCATCGAGCGGATGGCGATGCTCGACGATCGTCGGCCGGCCGGGGACGATGTCGGAGTACGACTGCACGAGCGCGTTCGCGTCGAGGCCGTAGAGCCGGTCGTAGAGCGCCGAGTAGCGGTAGAGGTGGTCGAAGTCCTCGAGCAGCCCGAAGCGGTAGACCTGCGCCTGGTACGGGTCGGGCTCGTGCAGCGCGACGGCGGCGGTGAGCTCGATCGCCACCTGCTCGAAGCCGATCGTCGTCTCGAGCGGTGACTGGTCGCCCGGGTTGAGCCAGTTCACCATCGTCTGCTGATGCTGCTCGACGCGCCGCACCTCGGCGAGCTGGGCCTGCAGCTCGCCGTTCATCCGCGCGCAGGCGTGCTGGAAGCGCAGCGCCTCGGACTCGATGCCGTTCATGACGATGACGCGGATGCGCGTGAACGCGTCGTCATCGAGCTTGCTGTAGGGCGTCTGCACGATGTCGCGCCAGGTGAAGCGCTGGCGTTCCAGCGGCACGCCGGCGTCCTTCAGGAGATCGAGGGCCATAGAGGGTCCTTTCGTGGGGAAGTGGCCCGAGGCGGATCAACTTCCGTGCCGGCCAGGGACGGGCGCCGGTGCAGTCCGCGTCCGTGTGCCGGGGTAACGGTTACAGCGCTGCGCACTGTAACCGCTGCTGCACGACCCGTTCCGGAATCCGGCCCCGCGCCGGCCGCCATGGGCATGGCCGTTGCTCTGACCCGACGCATCCCACGCAAGGAGGAATGCACCATGGCGCGCGCCAGCAAGGGGAACGGCGAGTCGGGGGACATCTATGCGCACCTGCGCCGCGAGCACGAGCACGTCACGCAGCTGTTCGACCAGATCGAGGACTGCGATGACGACACCGAGCTCCACCAGCTCTTCGGGCAGCTCAAGCGCGAGATGCTGACGCATTCGAAGGCCGAGGAGCGCGTGTTCTACAGCGCTCTCCAGAACGACGAGGATGCCGACGAGCTGATCGCCGATGCGATCACCGAGCACCAGGAGGTCGAACGCTACCTGCAGGAGCTCGAGAGCATGCCGTTCGGCACCGAGGAGTGGCTCGACACGCTGCAGCAGCTGCGCGCAACGTTCGAGCACCACGTCGAGGAGGAAGAGAGCGAGATCTTCGACACCGCGCAGGACCTGCTCACGCCGGACGAGGCGGCGCAGATGGCGCGCGAGATGGAACGGGAAGAGCAGCGCGTGCAGCAGGAGCTGCCGCGCCTGGAAGCCGGTCGCTAGCCGGCAGAGAACGGCGGGCGGGCGCCGGGTGCGCCGGCGCCCGTCTGCGCGAGGAGCCGACGATGCGCTGTGAAGTCTGCGGAAACGATTACGCGCGCGCGTTCACCGTGCGCATGCCCGACGGCGGCGAGCACGTCTTCGATTCGTTCGAATGCGCCGAGCACCGCCTCGCCCCCGCCTGTGCCCACTGCGGCTGCCGCATCGTCGGCCACGGCGTCGAGGAGGCCGGCGCGATGTACTGCTGCGCCCACTGCGCCCGCGCCCAGGCCGCCCCCGCCGCACAGGCGGTGTCCTGAGGCGCGCACGATCGTCGGCGGCCCTGTGGCCGCACGGCGGTGCGCCAGCGCCGCCGGGTAGGGCGGCCGGCGGCGCGTGCCCACACCCCCGGGGCCGTGTCGCCACAAGGGCCGCGGCCACCGGCGCCTTTCCGGGCCGCGCGCGCTGCGATCTTACACCGCCGACTGTACAATCTGCCTTTTTGCACGTGACCGACTGACCAGGCGCAGCAATCCGGCGCTGGCAGACGGATTGCACTCACGGAGGCGCATGCGTGCGATGCGGATCACGGGTCCGGGGCGGGCGTGTCTCGACGACGTGCCGGTGCCCAAGCCCGGCGCGGGGGAAGCGCGGATCCGCATCGAGGGGTGCGGGGTATGTGCCTCCAACCTCGGCCCGTGGGAAGGGGTGCCCGGCGTGCAGTATCCGCTGCCGCCGGGCAGCCCGGGGCACGAGGCCTGGGGGGTGATCGACGCGCTCGGGCCCGGGGTGGAGACGGCGGTCTGCGGCCAGCGGGTCGCGATGCTGTCGAGCAATGCGTACGCGGAGTTCGACGTCGCGCCGGTCGATGCCCTGGTGCCATTGCCCGACGTGGTCGACGGCCAGCCGTTTCCGGGCGAGGCGCTGGGGTGTGCGGTCAACGTCTTCCGGCGCGCCGACATCCTGCCCGGCGAGACCGTCGCCATCGTCGGCATCGGCTTTCTCGGCGCGGTGCTGACGCGCCTGTGCACCGACGCCGGCGCGCACGTCATCGCGATCTCACGGCGGCGCTTCGCGCGCGACTGCGCCGAGCGGCTCGGCGCCGCGTACGTGCTGCCGTTCGATGAGGATGCGGCGCGCGCGGCGCGGGCCCTGACCGGCGGGGTCGGCTGCGATCACGTGATCGAGGCCGCCGGGCTGCAGGTGACGCTCGATCTCGCCACCGAGCTGACGCGCGAGCACGGCCGGCTGGTGATCGCCGGCTACCACCAGGACGGCCCGCGGCAGGTGAACATGCAGCTCTGGAACTGGCGCGGGCTCGATGTGATCAACGCGCACGAGCGCAATCCGGCGACCGCGGTGCGCGGCATCCGCGACGCGGTCGGCATCGTCGAGCGCCACGTGCTCGAGCCCGCCGCGCTGTGCACGCACGCCTTCGCGCTCGAGGAGCTCGACCGTGCGCTGGCCGCCACCGCGCAGCGGCCGGACGGCTTCCTGAAGGCGGTGATCCTGCCGTGAGCGGCAGCCCGCGGCCGCCGCGGCTCGGCTTTGCCGGCCTCGGCTGGATCGGCCTCAATCGACTCGAGAGCATCGCGCGCACTCCCGGCGCCGCCGAGGTGGTCGCGGTAGCGGACCCCGTCCCCGCCTGCCGTGCACGCGCCAAGGCCATCGCGCCGGGGGCGCGCGCGGTACCCGACTACGACGCGCTGCTCGACAGCGCCCTCGACGGCGTCGTGATCGCGACGCCGAACGCGCTGCACGTCGAGCAGGTCGAGCGCGCCCTGGCGCGCGGCCTGGCGGTGTTCTGCCAGAAACCGCTCGCGCCGACCGCGGCCGACACCGCCCGGCTGGTCGCCGCGGCGCGCGCCGCCGATCGCGACCTCGATGTCGATCTCTCCTACCGCCACGTGCGCGCCATGCGCACCGTGCATCGCCTGGTGCGCAGCGGCGCGATCGGCGCGGTGTACGCCGTCGAGCTCGTGTTCCACAACGCCTACGGTCCCGACAAGGCGTGGTTCGCCGACCGCCGGCTCGCCGGCGGCGGGTGCCTGCTCGACCTCGGCACGCACCTCGTCGACTGTGCGCTGTGGACGCTCGGCTTTCCCGAGGTCACGGGCGTCGCGGCGCGGCTCTTCGCCGGCGGCGTGCCGCTGCGCGATCCCGCCGCGGTCGAGGACCATGCCGTCGCGCAACTCGATCTCGGCGGCCACGTCGTCGCGCGCCTCGCCTGCTCGTGGCACCTCTCCGCCGGCTGCGATGCGGTGATCGAGGCGACGTTCGACGGCACGGCCGGGCGCGCCTCGCTGCGCAACGTCGACGGCTCGTTCTACGACTTCCGGGCCGAGGAGGCGCACGGCACGCGCGCCACCGTGGTCGATTCCGGCGCCGACGCGTGGGGCGGCGCCGCACTGCTCGCCTGGGCGGCGCGCCTCGCCGCCGGCGGCCGCTTCCGCCCCGAGACCGCCGAGCTCATCGCCGTCGCGCGCGTGCTCGACGCCATCTACGACGCCGCCGGCCCGTCACGCGCGAGCGTTGCCGCCTGAAGTGTGAAGCCGTCAGCGATCAGCTGACAGCTGTCGGCTGAAGCCCCCAGGGACGCCAGGAGCGCCAGGACTGGAACGTGGGCGTGGTCCATCCGATTGGCCACCGAGGGCGGAGAGGACACCAGGTCGCCGGTCCCTCGGATGTGATGTGACGGTGTTCTCGACTCCGCGTCCTCTGCGCCTCTGTGGCCAATCCGGACGGTGTCTCGTTCGCATCGGCGTTCCTGGCGGTGTCACAGCCGAGGTCTCACACGAGTACCGCGACGGACTCCGGTGGCAGGGCGATCCAGCCTTCGACCACCGTGGCGGCGGGATTGGAGGCGAGCGCGACGTGCGCGCCGCGCACCGCGAGCAGCACGCGGCGGGCGTGCAGTGACAGGTTCGCCGCGACCGTGACCGGGCCGCGGTGGACGACGAGCCAGCCGTCCTCATCGTTCCAGCTGGTGCGCACCGCGTCGCGGTTGCCGTCGGCGAGCGCCGGCAGCGAGCGGCGCAACGCGATCAGCGCCCGGTGCCAGTCGAGCATCTCGCGGTGCAGCGGCTCGTCGAGCTCCTCCCAGCGCAGGCGGGCGCTGGCGAACGTCGCCGCATCCTGCGGATCGGGAATCGTGGCGGGATCCCAGCCGAAGGCGGCGAACTCGCGCCGCCGGCCCTCCGAGACGGCGCGGCCGAGCTCGACGTCCTCGTGGCCGGAGAAGTACGGGAACGGCGTCGACGCCGCCCATTCCTCGCCCTGGAAGAGCATCGGCACGAACGGGGCGGTGAGCACCAGCGCGGCGCCGATCTTGAGCCGCCCGAGGCTCATCAGGCGGGCGCTGCGTTCGCCGCGCGCGCGGTTGCCGATCTGGTCGTGGTTCTGCAGGTAGCCGAGGAAGGCGTGGCCGGGCACGCCGGTCGGCGCGCGGCCGTGTGTGCGGCCGCGGAACGGCGAGTAGCGGCCGGCATAGACGTAGGCGTGCTGCAGCGCCGTGGCGACGTCGGCGAGGGTGCCGAAGTCGGCGTAGTAGCCGTCGCGCTCGCCGCTCAGCGCCGCGTGCAGCGCGTGGTGGAAGTCATCGCTCCACTGCGCATCGAGGCCGTAGCCGCCGCGCGCGCGCGGCCAGAGCAGGCGCGGATCGTTGAGATCGCTCTCCGCGATCAGCACGAGGCGGCGCCCGAGCGCGGCGGCGAGCGCCGCGGTCTCGACCGCGAGCTGCTCGAGCAGGTGCGTCGCCGAGGTGTCGACGATCGCGTGCACGGCGTCGAGCCGCAGGCCGTCGGCATGGTAGTCGCGCAGCCACATGGCGGCGTTGTCGCACAGGAAGCGGCGCACCTCGTCGGAGCCGCGGCCGTCGAGGTTGATCGCCGCGCCCCACGGCGTCGCGTAGCGGTCCGTGAAGTAGGGACCGAACTCGGCGAGGAAGTTCCCCGCCGGGCCGAGGTGGTTGTAGACGACGTCGATCAGCACCGCGAGGCCGTGTGCGTGGCAGGCGTCGACGAGCGCCTTGAGTCCGTCGGGGCCGCCGTAGGCGTGATGCGGCGCGAACAGGTCGACACCGTCGTAGCCCCAGCCGCGCATGCCGGAGAACTCCTGCACCGGCATGAGCTCGACGTGCGTGACGCCGAGATCGCGCAGGTGCGGCAGGCGCTCGATCGCGGCTGCGAACGTGCCGTTCGGGGTGAAGGTGCCGACGTGCAGCTCGTAGATCAGCGCGGTGCCGTCGAGCGGCGGCGGCTGCCAGCCGGCGTCGGTCCAGGCGAAGGCGGCGTGGTCGACGACGCGCGACGGGCCGAAGACGCCGGCGGGCTGCCACGCCGAGCGCGGATCGGGCCGCAGCGGCCCGCCGTCGAGGCTGAACTGGTAGTCGGTCCCCGGTCCGGCGCGCGCGACTTCTGCACGCCACCAGCCACCGCCCGCCGGCCGCAGCGCCGTGCGGTGGCCGTCGATGTCGACGTGCACGGTTCGCTTGTCGGGAGCCCAGACGCGGAAGGTGGTCATTGGCGCGAGAGGCGTGCGGAGGTGCGGAGGTGCGGAGGTGCGGAGGTGGGGCGGTCGCATCGATCCGCTTGCGTATCGATCGCGACGCGCGATCTCGCTCGCCTTCGATCGACGCCTCCGGCAGCACCTCCGCACCTCCGCACGTCCGCACGTCCGCACGCAGTTGTCGTCCACGCACCTCCGCACGCCGTTCGTCTCATCATTCCTCCCGGACCAGCAGCGCGACCGGGAACTCCTCCAGCAGATCGCCGAGCCGAACGTTGCCGCCGGCGATGGACGTGTCGTCGCCGAGCGTGTTGCGCCAGGGGCCGCCGGGCAGGGCGACGGCGGTGTCGCCCCAGTCGGGGCCGCGGCCGAGGACGAGGCGCGGCACGACGGTGACGACGCGGTCGCCGCGCGCGAACGCGAGCGCGTGCGGCGCGGCGGATCCGGAGATCGCGAGCGGGTCGTACGTGCCGCGCGCGCCGAAGCCGTCGGCCTGGGCGCGGCGCACGGCGAGCGCGCGCTGGATCACCCACAGCTTGCACCAGCCCGCCGCGCGCCGCTCCCACACCTGCGCCGCCGACAGCCCGGCGAGCCCGGCGAGCGCGCGGCGGCGCGCGGCGTAGTCGACCGGGCGGCGATTGTCGGGATCGACGAGGCTCAGGTCCCACAGCTCGCTGCCCTGGTAGAGATCGGGCACGCCCGGGGTGGTGAGCTTGAGCAGCAGCTGGGCGAGGGCGGTGACGCGCCACGGGTCGAGCAGCGGTTCGACGAACGCCGCGAGATCGGCCTGGAATGCCGCGTCGCCGCAGGCGCCCTCGACGAAGCGCCGCACCGCGTCCTCGTACGCCGCATCGGGCTCGGTCCACGACGTGTGCACCTTGGCCTCGCGGATCGCCTTCTCCATGTAGGCCGCGGCGCGTTCGACGGGCAGCGGCCAGGCGCCGAACGCGACCTGGTAGAACAGATACTCGTCGTTGCGATCCGGCCACGCGCCCTGGCGGTAGCGCCCGGTCAGCGCCGCCCAGCGGCCGACGGCCTCCTGCCAGCGCACGGGAATCTCGGAGAGCAGGAACAGCCGCGCGCGCACGTCCTCGCTGCGCTTGGTGTCGTGCGTCTCGGTGGCGAGCAGCGCCGACGGCCAGCGTGCCTGCGTCTCGCGGCAGGCGGCGTGGAACGCGTCGGCGTCGACGCCGAAGCGGTCGGGGGCGCCGCCGACCTCGTTGAGCGCGACGAGGCGGTTGAAGCGGTAGAGCGCCGTATCCTCGACGCCCTTCGCCATCACCGGGCCGCTGAGCTGCTGGACGCGCAGCGCGAGCTCGGTTTCGAGCGTCCCCGGGATGCGCAGCAGCAGGAGGTCGGCGAGGAGCGAGAACAGCGCCGGGTCGAGGTCGGGGCGCAGCGCGCTCGCCGCTGCCGCGGCGTCGTCGACCACCGCGCGGTCCTCGTCGTGCACCGCGGCGCCGCGGCGCACGTACGTCCGGTAGACGGGCAGGCAGGCGATCAGCTCGCGCAGGGCCTCGTGCAGCTCGTGGCGCGTGTAGTCGCGGTGGCGGCGGTGGCGTTCGCAGACCTCGACGAGCAGCGCCGTGAGGCGGGTGACGTCGGCGGCGAGCGCCTGGCGCATGACGAGGTGCTTGCAGGTGCGCACCAGCGCCGGCCAGTCGGGGTCGCTGCCGGTGAACGCCACCCACGCCACGGTACACTCCGCCTCGCCGCGCGGGTCGACGAACAGGCCGCCGACGCGCTGCGCGAAGTCGTAGCCGGTGGTGCCGTCGATCGGCCAGTCGTCGCGCAGGCGTTCGCCGGGCTCGAGGATCTTCTCGGCGACGATCCAGGCGTGCGGGGCGGCGGCGCGCAGGCGCTCGAAGTAGGCGGCGGGATCGCGCAGGCCGTCGGGATGGTCGACGCGCACGCCGTCGAGCGACCCGTCGGCCAGCCAGGCGAGCACCAGCGCGTGCGTGTCGGCGAACACCGCCTCGTCCTCGACGCGCAGGCCGATCAGCGTCGAGATGTCGAAGAAGCGCCGGTAGCCGAGCTCGCGGGCGGCGGTGCGCCAGTACGCCAGCCGGTAGTTCTGCCGCTCGAGCAGCGCGTGCAGGCGGTCGGCGTCGGCGTTGATCGCCGCGATCTCGTCGTCGAGCGCGGCGGCGATCGCCGGCGTGTCGAGCAGGGCGGCGAGGCGCGCGTCGAGCGCCGTGCTCTGCTCATGGCGGCGGGCGACGCTCGCCGCGTCGGTGGCGGTGGCGAGTGGCAGCGCGCCGAAGCCGCGGCTGATCTCCGCGAGGGCCGGCGAGTCGGCGCGCGCCGCGGCGGCGGCGAGCAGCTCGTCGAGGCTGCGCGGCGCGACCGGCAGGAGATGCTCGTGATAGCGGACGACGAGCTGCGCGCCGTCGCGCGCCAGGCGCAGCGTGCCGGCGTCGATCTCGCGCCCGTAGTGGTCGCCGAGGATCGGCACCAGCATCTGGTTGCGCAGCTTCGCCTCCGGCGGGTCCCAGTCGACGTCGAAGTGTCCCGCCCAGCGGCTCGCCGGGCCGTTGGCGAGCACGTCCCACCACCAGCGGTTGCCCGGCCCGCCCACCGCCATGTGGTTCGGCACGATGTCGAGCAGCAGGCCGAGCCCGTGCGCGTGCAGCGCGGCGACGAGCGCCGCGCGTCCGGCGTCGCCGCCGAGCTCGTCGCTGACGCGCTGCGGATCGATCACGTCATAGCCGTGCGTGCTGCCCGGCGTCGCCTGCAGGATCGGCGAGCTGTAGGCGTGCGACACGCCGAGCGCGGCGAGATAGTCGGCGAGCGCCGCGGCGTCGGCGAAGCCGAAGCCGGCGTGCAGTTGCAGGCGGTAGGTGGCGAGGCGTGCGCGGGCCATGTCAGGGCCGCGGCGCGCACAGGATCAGCATCGCGCGGCCGGCGACCAGCCGCTCGCTCCCGGCCTCGAGTGTCTCGCCGGCCGTGTCGGCGGCCGCGGTGTCGATCGCCACCTCCCAGCGCGACGGGCACTCGCCGCCCGGCAGCGTGAACGCGATCGACTCGGCGTGCGCGTTGAAGCAGAGCAGGAAGCTGTCGTCGACGATGCGCTCGCCGCGCGGGCCGGCCGATGGAATGCCGGCGCCGTTGAGGAACAGCATCAGCGAGCGCGCAAAGCCGGTGTTCCAGTCCTCCTCGCTCATCGGCGTGCCGTCGGGGCGGAACCAGGCGATGTCGGCGGCGCCGGAGCCGTGGATCGGCCGGCCCTGGAACCAGCGCCGGCGGCGCAGCACGGGATGCGCGCGGCGCAGGTGGATGAGGCGCTGGGTGAAGGCGAGCAGGTCGGCGTCGGCGGCCTCCCAGTCGAGCCAGGAGAGCGGGGAGTCCTGGCAGTACGCGTTGTTGTTGCCCTGCTGCGTACGCCCGAGCTCGTCGCCCGAGAGCAGCATCGGCACGCCCTGCGAGCAGTACAGCGTGGCGAGGAAGTTGCGCACCTGGCGGGCGCGCAGCGCGACGATCTCCGGATCGTCGGTCGGCCCCTCGGCGCCGCAGTTCCACGAGCGGTTGTGCGACTCGCCGTCGCGGTTCTCCTCGCCGTTCGCCTCGTTGTGGCGCTCGTTGTACGAGACGAGGTCGCGCAGCGTGAAGCCGTCGTGGGCGGTGACGAAGTTGATGCTCGCGTGCGGCCGCCGGCCGGTGTTGGCGTAGAGATCGGAGCTGCCGGTCAGCCGCGAGGCGAACTCGCCGAGCGTCGCCGGCTCGCCGCGCCAGAAGTCGCGCACGGTGTCGCGGTACGTGCCGTTCCACTCCGACCACAGCGGCGGGAAGTTGCCGACCTGGTAGCCGCCGTCGCCGAGGTCCCACGGCTCGGCGATCAGCTTGACGCCGCTGACGATCGGGTCCTGGTGGACGAGATCGAAGAACGACGACAGGCGGTCGACCTCGTGCAGCTCGCGCGCCAGCGTCGCGGCGAGATCGAAGCGGAAGCCGTCGACGTGCATCTCCTGCACCCAGTAGCGCAGCGAGTCCATGATCAGCTGCAGCACGTGCGGATGCATCATGTTCAGGCTGTTGCCGGTGCCGGTGGTGTCCATGTAGTAGCGGCGCTCGTCGCTGACCAGGCGGTAGTACGCCGCGTTGTCGATGCCCTTGAACGCCAGCATCGGGCCGAGGTGGTTGCCCTCGGCGGTGTGGTTGTAGACGACGTCGAGGATCACCTCGATGCCGGCGGCGTGCAGCGCGCGCACCATCTCCTTGAACTCGGTCACCTGCCCGCCGTCGTCGCCCGCGGCGCTGTACTCGTTGTGCGGCGCGAAGAAGCCGATCGAGTTGTAGCCCCAGTAGTTGCGCAGCCCGCGCTCGACGAGGTGCGCGTCGTGCACGAACTGGTGCACCGGCATGAGCTCGACGGCGGTGACGCCGAGATGGACGAGATGGTCGATCGCGGCCGGGTGCGCGAGCCCGGCGTACGTGCCGCGCAGCGCCGGCGGGATGTCGGGATGGCGCGCGGTGAAGCCTTTGACGTGCAGCTCGTAGATCACCGTGCGGTGCAGCGGCCGGCGCGGCGGGTGATCGTCGCGCCAGTCGAAGGTGCGATCGACGACCACCGAGCGCGGCATGCACGGCGCGCTGTCGTCGTCGTTGCGCGTCTCGTCGCCGTCGGCGAACCGGTAGGGGAACGCCGCCTCGTTCCACCGCATCGCGCCGGCGATCGCCTGCGCGTAGGGGTCGAGCAGCAGCTTGGCGGGATTGCAGCGGTGCCCGTCCGCCGGCGCCCACGGTCCGTGCACGCGGTAGCCGTAGCGCTGGCCGGGGCCAACGCCCGGCACGTAGCCGTGCCAGATGTAGGCGGTGTTCTCCCGCAGGTCGACGCGCGTTTCGGTGCCGTCGGCGTCGAACAGGCAGAGCTCGACGCGCTCGGCGACCTCGGAGAAGAGGGCGAAGTTGGTCCCCGCGCGATCGGCGCTCGCGCCGAGCGGGAAGTGCTGTCCGGGCCAGACGGGCGGTGCCATGCGGCGGCGCGAGTCAGGCCGCCGCGGCGGGGGCGAGTCGCGCCTCGGCGAGCGCCGGGCGCAGCGACTGTTCGTAGAAGGCGAAGAACGCGTCCTGGTCGGGCCCGACCTGGTGCAGCGCGACGTGATCGAAGCCGGCGCGCGCGCACGCCTCGATGCGGTCCACCCAGGGCGCGACGTCGCGACCGCACAAAACCTGGCTGGCGACCTCGGCCTCGGTGATGATCCGGCACGCCTGCTCGACGTGGGCGGGCTGCGGCAGCTCGGTGAACAGCACCCCGGGCAGGGCGATGTTCGGCCAGTACTGGTGCGCCGTGTGCCGTGCCGCGGCGACGTCATCGGCGACGCAGCCGGTGACGCGCGTGAAGCGCGGCCGCTCCGGTGCGCCGGCGCTGCTGAAGCGCTCGATCAGCGTCGCCTCCGGCGCGGTGGTGATCAGCCCGTCGGCGAGCCGGCCGGCGAGCGCCGCCGCCTGCGTGCCGCTGGCGGCGATGAGCAGCGGTGGCGGCTCCTCGGGCAGCGTGTACAGGCGCGCCTCCTCGACGGTGTAGTACGTGCCGCGGTGACTCTGCTCGCCGCCCGACCAGAGCAGCCGGATGACCTGCACCGCTTCCTCGAGCATGTCGAGGCGGATCTCGGCGCTCGGCCAGCGCTGCCCGAGCACGTGCTCGTTCAGGTTCTCGCCCGAGCCGATGCCGAACAGGAAGCGGCCGGGCAGCAACGCCGCCGTGGTGGCCGCCGCCTGGGCGATGATCGCCGGGTGGATGCGCATCGTCGGACAGGTGACGCCGGTGAGCAGCGTCAGCCGCTCGGTCGCCTGCCCGATCGCGCCGAGCATCGTCCAGACGAACGGCGCCTGTCCCTGTCGCTCGATCCACGGATGGAAGTGATCCGAGATCATCGCGAACGAGAAGCCGCACGCCTCGGCGCGCCGCGCCCAGCGCACGAGATCGCGCGGCGCGTGTTCTTCGGAGGAGAGGACGTAGCCGATATCCATGGGGACAGGGTTAGGGGTTGGGGGTTAGGGGGGCGGAGCGCAGGCTGCGCCGTGAGAGTTCCGCGCCGCGCATGAGGCGGCAGCCTTGCCCATCAATTCCGGAGATCGGCCACCGAGGGCGGAAGGACATCGAGTCGCTGGTCCATCGCTCCAGATGATGAATCTCGACTTCGCGTCCTCTGCGCCTCTGTGGCCAATCTTCTTCGGCTGGCAAGACGAACGCCTGGGGGCAACCCCCCAAGTCCCCAACTTCCAATCAGCCGCGGGCGCCGAGCAGGTTGCCGATCGCGCGCAGCGGGCCGGGCTGCCGGGCGGAGCGCTTCGCTTCCGCCAGCTCCATGCCGAGCTCGCGCAGCCGCTCGGTGCCGAGCGCCTTGCGCGCCTTCGGGAACATCTGCTTCTCCTCCTCCTCGATGTGGTGCTCGACCATGTCCTTGAGCACCTTGGCGCGCGCCGCGAACTGCTCGGAGCCGGTGTCGCTCGCCTGCACCTCGGGGAGGATCATGTCGACCGCGTGATGCTCCTCGACCGCCTCGTAATAGAGCTGCCGGTCGTCCGCCGAGCGCACCGCATCGCGGTACGCGGGGTAGAAGATCTGCTCCTCGATCTGCGTGTGGCGCTGCAGCTCCTCGGCCACCTTGGCGAGCAGCTGCTCGCGCTGCGCGCTGCCGCGCGACTTGCTCAGGCGCTCGAGCAGCCCCTGCACCGTCTGGTGATCGTCGCGCAGCAGCCGGATCGCATCCGGCTCGCCGCGCCGCGCACTGCTGGTCCCGCGACCGCGCGCGGTGCTGCCGCTGCGCGAGCGGCTGCTCGCCGCGCGGCGGGTGCCGCCGCTCTTCGCCCGCTGGCTGGCGGCGGTGCGTCCCTTGGCGCGCGAGGACTGCTTGCCGCGCGACGACTGTTTCGAGGTCGATTTCCCTTTGCTGGCCATCTCCATCTCCCCTGGGGCGCGGCGCTCGTCACGGGCGACGCCGCGGCTGTGTGGTGATTGCTGACCGGCGATGCCGCGACTCACGCGCGATGCGCGATCGTCTCGTCCCGCCGCTGCTCGTCCTCCCGGGCACGATCACGGGAGGCGGTGCTGTGGTCGTGCTCGGCGACGCCGGAGGCGAACAGGTTCGGCACCTGGACGTCGGAGTCGGCCAGCGGCACGCGCGATTTGCGCCAGCGCCAGTAGAGGCCGACACCGATGATCGCGGCGACTGACAGGCCGATGCCGAGCAGCAGCGCGATCACCGACAGCTCGGTCCCCCGGTCGGTGACGGTGCTGTACGGCGGTATGGCAAACAGCGGCACGAAGGCGAGGCGGCCGTGCCGCGGGCAGGCGATCTCCTGCCACACCGCGCCGGCACCGGAGAGCACGCGACCGAAGCGCCGCGGCTGCGGCCGGCAGGTCTGCAGATCGGTGGGCTCGCTGCCCGGCAGCCGCGACGCGGAATCCTGCGCCGCGTTCGACGTGCCGGCGTGTGGAGAAGGCGCGCTGGGCGTACGTTCCTCGCGAATCATGCCGGGATGAAGTGCAAGGCAGAGGCCATGCGCGCGGCGCGACGATCATCGTCCGATGGCGCGGCCGTCGGGATGTCGGCGGGTAGGATGTACAGGCGCGAAGGGAATTCGATGCGGCGCGCGATGCAGGAAAGTAGCCTGCCGTCGCATCCCCTCCGGTATCCGAGAGATCATCTGGGGAACCGGGCACCGAACGGCGACGGCTGGGGAAACGACGGCGCCGGTCGCGGGTCCGGACGCAATGGGGAGGGACGTCTGATGGAGCTCCGGCCTGACCACGCGCGCCTGCGGGCGGAACTCGACGACCTCGAAGCCGAGCTGACGATGACCGCCGCGGCCGTGCCCTCGAGCACGCGGCTCGCATGCCTGCGCGAGCGCCTGCGGGCGCTGCGGCTGGCACTCGATGGCGAGGGGCAGCCGCTGCAGCCGGGCGCGTCCTGAGCGCGCGGCTCAGTCGAGCCGCAGGCGGATCTGCCAGAGCACGGCCGCCTCGTCGCGGTCGTGCAGCAGCGGCACGCCGATGCCGATGGCGAGCGCGCGGTCGCGGCTGCGCCACTGCACGCCGCCGATTGCCGCGTGGCCGAACTCGCTGTGTTCGCCGCCCTCGAGATGCAGCGCGAGCTGCGGCGCCGCGTGCGGGCTGAAGGACAGCGCCCAGCGGAAGCCCTCGTCGGCATAGAAGGCGCCGAGCGGCGCCCGGTCGCCGACGCGCATGTGCAGCGGCGGCAGATCGTCGGCGAGGACGAACGTCGCGGCGAGCGCGATGCCGTCGGGGCCGGCGAGCTCGCGGTCCTCGCGCAGGGGGATGCCGTAGCCGGAGAGCGCCGCGGTCGCGCGGCGCACGAGCGGCGCCAGGTCGAGCGACTGGCCGCCGGCGTGCGCCGGGCGCGGCGTGAGCAGCAGCGTGCGCAGCACCGCCGAGGAGGTGAGGAAGAGGCGCGGCTCGTCGGCGAGTGCGGCCGTCGCGGGCAAAAGCCAGCAGGAGAGCCACACGGCCAGACGGCAACCGCATCCCGGGCGCACGACCGCGGGCGCTAGAACAAAGCGCGCCAACGTCAAAGCGTCGGCCGCGGCGGGGTTTTGCCGCGCGGCGCGCGGCGCGGCGCGCAGAACTTGCAGGCGTGTGTCGCGTCAGTGCGCCGCCGCCGCGCGGCGGGGCAGGGTGATCGTGACGCGCGAGCCGCCGCCGGGGCGGCGCTCGATGCCGAGCTCGCCGCCGAGGGCGGCGACGGCGCGGGCCGAGTCGGCGTAGGGGGCGTCGTCGACCAGCGTGCCGCTGCCGTGCACGACGACGGCGACGCGGTCCTCGGATTCGAGCAGCGTGATGCCGAGCTCGCCGCCGGCGGGCATCCCGGCGAGGGCGCCGACCATCACCTCGAGCAGCGCCTGGCGGACGGGCGCCGCATCGGCGGCGACGCGCACGCCGTCGGCCGCCTCGGCGCGCACCACGACGCGCTGGCGCGTCGCCTGCGGCGTGATCAGCGCCCGTACGTCACCGAGGAGCGCGCCGAGATCGAGGCCGCTCTGGCCCGCCTCGGCCGGGGCGACGTGCGCGAGCAGGACGCGCAGCTGCGCATCGAGCTTGCGGATCTCCTCGCCGAGGCTGCGTGCGTAGCGGCGCCGCTTCTCGCGGCCGGCGGCGTCCTCGCTCTCCTGCTCGGCGCTCAGGCGGAGCAGCTCGACGGTCAGCACCATCGAGTTGAGCGGGCCCTTGAGATCATGGGCATACGCCGAGGCGCAGTAGCGCAGCGCGCGCAGCTCGGC
>CBFGUK010000029.1:0-35839 GCA_965651925.1 uncultured bacterium
ATCGCGATACGCATGGTCGCAGAGAGCTACCGGAAGGCTTGGCGCGTTGCCAGCCAGCGCTCGCCCGGCGCGATCCATGAGCCACCGAGGAAGAAAGGACACCGAATCGAGTGATCCATCGCGTTTGGCGTGATGGCTTCGACGTTGCGTCCTCCCCACCTCGGTGGCTGATTCCGTCGCGTGCGGGAGACCGCCCGGCGCGGGCCGGCGTTTGTGGTCGCAATCTGCGACCACAACGCGCGCCGCCCGCGCACCGGCGCCGCGCGCCGCCACCGGCTTTTTGCCCGCGCCGCGCGGCGCTGCTAAGGCTCGCCGGCGATGCCGGTACTGGTCTGGTGGCTGTTGCTGGAGGCGCTCGGGGTGCTGGCGCTGCCACTGCTCTTTCCGCTGTTCAGCCGCGCCAACGCGCACGGCTACCCGTTCGCGAAGATCGCCGGCCTGCTGCTGATCACCTGGATTGCGTGGCTGCTCGGCTTCGTCATTCCCTACGCGACGGCCTTCGCCATCGCCGTCGGCGCCGTCGCCGTGCTCGCCGCCGCGGCCGCCGTGCGTCAGCGCGCGGCCCTCGGCGCCTGGCTGGCCGACGGCGGCTGGACGCAGATCGTGCGCGCCGACGGCCTGTGGACCGTCGGCTTCCTCTTCTTCGTCGCGCAGCGCTGGATGGCGCCGGACATCTTCGGCGCCGAGAAGTACATGGACTTCGCGTTCATCAACGCCCTGCTGCGCGCGCCGTCGATGCCGCCGTACGACCCGTGGATGAGCGGCGACACGATCAACTACTACTACTTCGGCTACCTGATGTTCGCGAACCTGATGCGCGTCGCGCCGGTCGCGGAGACGATCAGCTACAACCTCTGCGTCGCGACCGTCGGCGGCCTCGCGTTCGCGCAGACCGCGTGGGTGGTGTTCGCGCTCACCGCGCGCTGGGGCCTCGGGCTGCTCGGCGGCGCGATGTCGGCCGTCCTCGGGAACCTCGACGGCGCCTGGCAGTTCCTCGAGAAGGGCACCCTGCGCGGCATGGACTACTGGCGCTCGTCGCGCGTCGTCGCCAAGGGCGACACGATCAACGAGTTCCCGTTCTTCTCGACCATCCACGGCGACCTGCATCCGCATTTCATGGTGCTGCCGGTCGCCATCCTGCTGCTCGCGGCGCTGCTCGACGAGCGCCTGTTCCCGTCGCGCGCCGCCGACCCGCCGATGCGCCCGTGGCCCGACGTGCGCGCCTGGGCCGTGGTCAGCGCGCTCCTCGCGGCGATGGTGGCGATCAGCAACTGGGAGCTGCCGATGGGCGTGCTCGCCGTGGCGCTGCTCGCCGGGCGCGCGATTCCGCTGACGCCGCTGCTCTCGCGCCAGCGCCTGTGGCTCGGGGTGGCGCTGATCGGCACGCTGGTCGCGGTCTACGTGCTGTTCCTGCCGTTCTACCGGCAGTTCGTGCCGCCGCTGGTGAAGCCCGGCCCGAACGATCCGTGCATCGGCTCGGCGTGCTTCACGATCGCGCGCACCTCGCTGCGCGAGTTCCTCACCGTCTTCGGCCTGCTGCTCTTCCCGCCGGCGGTGCTCGTCGCGGTGCGCGGGTTCCGTCTGCTGCCGACCGGCGGCGGCGAGGGCGGCCATCTGATGTACGCGCTCGCCGCCGCGGCGATTGCGCTCGCTGCGATCGCCGGCAACGCCGTGCTGCCGCTGCTCGTCGTGCTGCTGCTCGGCGCGCTCGCCATCGCCTACCGCGACAGCGAGGGGCCGGAGCGCGCCGGGTTCCTGCTCATCGCGCTCGGTCTCATCGCGCTGCTCGCCTGCGAGGTCGCGTTCCTCAAGGACTCGTACGGCGACCGGCTCTACCGCATGAACACCGTGTTCAAGCTGTACTTCCAGGCGTGGACGATCCTCGCCATCGCCGCCCCGTGGGCGCTCGGGCAGCTGCTCGCGCGAGAGTGGAGCTGGACGCCGATGCCGCGCGTGCTCACCGCGGCAACGGCGCTGCTCGTCGCCATGTCCACCTGCTACCCGCTCGGCATCACGCTCGACCGCATGGGCTCGCCGTGGAAGACGCTCGACGGCAACGCCTACCTGCGCCGCGAGCATCCCGGCGACTTCGCCGCCATCGAGTGGCTGCGCGAGCACGTCGACGCGCCGACGGTGGTCCTCGAGGCGACCGGCAATCCGTATTCGTACTTCGCGCGCTTCTCGGCGAACACCGGGCTGCCGACGGTGCTCGGCTGGGCGAACCACGAGGGCCTGTGGCGCGGCCACGATCGTGCCGTGTTCGCCCGGCGTGACGACATCGCGCGCATCTACAACGGCACGACGCTGGCGGAGGTCGCGCCGCTGCTGGCCCGCTACGACGTACGCTACATCGCGGTCGGCGACCTCGAACGCGAGCAGCACGCCGCCGGACTGGCGAAGTTCCGCAGCCTGCCGGTCGCCTTCCAGGGCGACGGCACGGTCATCTACCGCTATGCGCCGTGAGCGCCCGGGCCGCGGCCCGGCATGCACCGCGACGCCGCGCCCCTGACCCCCGCGCAGCGGCCCCCGACAGCTGTCCCATGCGCGTGCTGATCGCGCTCACGTACTACCGGCCGCACGTCTCGGGGCTGACGATCTACGCCGAGCGGCTGGCGCGCGGGCTGGCGCGACGCGGGCATGCGGTCACGGTGCTCACCGCGCGCTTCGCGCCGTCGCTGCCCGCGCGCGAGACGATCGACGGCGTGACCATCGAGCGCGTGCCGGTGTGGCGCAAGGTCAGCAAGGGCGTGATCATGCCGCGCTTCCCGGCGGCGGCGGCGGCGGCGATCGCATCCGCCGACGTGGTCAACATCCACATGCCGCAGTTCGAGGCGGCGCTGCTCACCTGGCTCGGCCGGCTGCGGCGGCGCGGCGTGGTGCTGACCTACCAGTGCGACCTGCAACTGCCCACCGGCGGCTTCAACCGGCTCGTCGAGTGGAGCCTCCGGCCGCTCAACCGGCTCGCCGCCGCCGGGGCCGACGCCATCGTCGCCAGCAGCGACGACTACGCGCGCCACTCGGCGTTCCTCACCCGCCACCTGCCGCGCGTGCAGGCGATCGCGCCGCTCGTCGACCTGCCGCCGCCCGATCCGGCCGCGGTGGCGGCGCTGCGCGCCCGCTGGGGGCTCGACGGCCCGACGATCGGCTTTGCCGCCCGCTTCGCCGCCGAGAAGGGCGTCGAGTATCTCCTCGAGGCGCTGCCGGCCGTGCTCGCCGCGCTGCCCGGGACGCGCGTCGCGTTCACCGGGGCGTACAAGGACACGGTCGGCGAGGACGCGTACTGGCAGCGGCTCGCGCCGCTCATCGAGCGCCACCGCGACCATCTCGTCTTCCTCGACCTCCTGCCCGCGGCGGAGATGCCGAGCTTCTTTGCCGCGTGCGACGTGCTCGCGGTCACCAGTCTCAACTCGACCGAAGCGTTCGGCATGGTACAGGTGGAGGCGATGCTCTCCGGCACCCCGGTCGTGGCCACCGATCTGCCCGGCGTCCGCGAGGCGGTGGGCCGCACCGGCATGGGGCGCATCGTGCCGCCGCGCGATCCGGAACGGCTCGCCGCGGCACTGCTCGAGGTGCTGCGCGACCGCGCGGCCTTCCAGCGGCCGCGCGCGGCGATCGTCGACGCCTTCGATCTCGATCGCTCGCTCGCCGACTACGAGGCGCTGTTCGCGTCGGTGGCGCGGACGCGCGTTGACGACCCGGCGGCGTCCTGATGTCGACGCCGCCGCGAGACCAGCGCGCCGCGCCGGCGCGCACGCCGTACACCGAGGGCTACTACGCGCAACACGGCCTCGCCGGCGACCGCATCGCGCTCTGGTTCTACGCCCGCCTCGTCCGCCGGATGCGGCCGCGCGGCGGTCGGCTGCTCGACTTCGCCTGCGGCACCGGCCACCTGCTGCGCCGGCTGAGCGAGCACTTCGAAGCCTACGGCTACGACGCCTCGCCCGAGGCGCGTGGCGCCTGCCGGCTCACCGCGCCCGACGCGGTGGTGCTCGAGGAATGGGAGTCGCTGCCCGAGGCGCACTTCGACGTCATCGTCGCGCTGCATGCCTTCGAGCATCTCCCCCAGCCGCGGCCGGTGATCGAGGCCCTCACCCGCCGGCTCACGCCCGGCGGACTGCTCTTCTTCGTCGTCCCCAACCCCGGCGGCCTCGGCCACCGGCTCAAGCGGCGCCGCTGGTTCGCGTACCGCGATCCGACCCACGTCAGCATCCTCAGCCGCGGCGAGTGGCTGACCATCGCGCGCCGCTGCGGGCTGCACATCCGCTGGGTGCGCGGCGACGGCATGTGGGATCCGCCCTACGTGCCGCTGCTGCCGGTCGGCGTGCAGCGCGTCCTGTTCGGCGCCCCGGCCGGCGTGCAGATCGCCCTGCCGCTGCGCCGCCCGTTCCTGCCGGACGTGCTCGGCGAATGCCTGATCATCGCCGCCGAACGGCCGGCCTGAGGCACGCAACGCCGAGCGCCGGCGCGACGCTGCCGCCGCGGCGCGTTTCGCGTCGCCGACCGGCCCCATTCCATTGCCTCACTGCAGCGATCCAGATAAGCCGGCGCAATTGTCGTGCCTGCCATGAGTGATCCCTCCCGCTCGCCTTCCCGGCTGCGGCTCTGGCTCGTTGCGCTGGTGGTCTTTGCGGCCGCCGTGCGGCTCGTCGGGGTCGATTTCGACGACCGCCACTTCTTCCATCCCGACGAGCGGCGCATCGCGTTCGCCATCGAGGAACTGTCGTTCCAGCCGCTGCAGCTCAACCCGCACTTCTTCGCCTACGGCTCGTTCCCGCTCTACGTCGTGCGCGCCGTCACCAGCCTGCTCGGCCAGATCGACCCGGGCTGGCGCAGCTACGACGGCGTGATGATGACCGGGCGCGTGGTGAGCGGCATCGTCGGCACGCTGACGGTGATCCTGCTCACCGTGCTCGGTGCGCGGCTCTACAACCGCCAGGTCGGCCTGCTCGCCGGCTTTCTCCTCGCCGCCTGCGTCCTGCACGTCCAGAACTCGCACTACGGCACCACCGACATCCACCTGACGTTCCTCGTCCTGCTGGCGCTCTATTGTCTGGTGAACGTCGTGCAGCGCGGCCGCACGCGCGATTACGCGCTCGCCGGCCTGGTCATCGGCTTTGCCGCCGCGACGAAGTTCAGCGCCCTGCCGCTGCTCGCGCCGCTCGGCGTCGCGGGACTCGTCCGCGTCCCCCAGGACGGCTTCTTCCGCGTCGTCGGCCGCGGCCTGCTCGCGCTCCTCTGCCTCGTGCTCGCATTCGCCATCGGCCAGCCGTACGCGTTCCTCGATTTCGCCAACTACTCGCGCGACATCGCCGAGCAGAGCCGCATGGTGCGTAACGCCGGCCTGCTGCCCTACACGAACCAGTACATCGGCGTGATCAAGTACGCCTACGATCTCGAGCAGCTCGTACTGTGGGGCATGGCGCCGGCGCTCGGGCTGGCGGCGATCTGGGCGACCGCGACGCGCGTCGTCGGCGCGGTGCGCGAGCGCTCGGCGGTCGACCTCGTGCTGCTCGCCTGGGTGGTGCCGTTCTTCCTCATCACCGGCTCGTTCGACGTGAAGTTCGTCCGCTACCTGCTGCCGATCTACCCGATCATGATCCTGTGGGCGGCGGCGTGGCTGTGGCGCATCGCGCAGCGCTCGCGCGTCGGGCAGGTCGCGCTGTGGACGGTCATCGTCACCACCGGCCTGTCGGCGCTCGCCTTCCTGTCGGTGTACACGCGCCCGCACACCGTCGTCACCGCGTCGGAGTGGGTGTACCGCACCATCCCCGCCGGCAAGACGATGCTCACCCAGCACTGGGACGAGGGCTTCCCGCTGCCGCTGCGCAGCGGCAACGCCGGGCGCTACACGATCAAGGATCTGCCGTACTACGAGCCCGACACGCCGCAGAAATGGCGCGACATCGCCAACCAGCTGGCGCGCGCCGACTACATCGCGTTCCAGACCAAGCGGCTCTACGGCGCGCTGACGATGGCGCCCGAGAAGTACCCGATCTCGAACAACTACTTCTATCAGCTGTTCGCCGGCGACCTCGGCTACACGCTGATCTACGACCACGCCTCGCGCCCCGGGCTGTTCGGCCTCGAGCTGCCCGACGAGCTCGCCGACGAGTCGATCACCGTCTACGACCATCCGAAGGTCCTGATCTTCGAGAACACCGGGCGCCTGCCGGCGAACGTCCTGTACGACCGGATCATGCACGGGCTGCCGTCGCAGAAGCTGACGCGCAACGACCTGCTGCTGGCGAGCGCCGATGCGGCGCACGGCACGACCGAGCCGGCGGCACCGATCCGCGCCAGCGTGCCGGCGCTGCTGTGGTTCGCGCTCGTCGTGCAGGTGCTCGGCCTGGCGGCGTTCGCCGTCCTGCGCCGCTGGCTGCCGCTGCCCGGCGTCTATGCCCTCGCCCGCGTCGTCGGCGTGCTCGCCTTCGCGTACCTGCCATGGCTGCTGGTGAGCTGGGATCAGGCGGCGTTCACGCGCGGCACGCTGGCGGTGACGCTCGGCCTGCTGACGCTATGGGGCGTGCTCGCCTGGCGGCGCGGCGGCGTCGCGACGCCGGCCGGCGAGTGGGTGACGACCGAGCTGCTCTTCTGGGGCACGTTCCTGCTCTTCCTCGCCGTGCGCGCGTTCAACCCGGAGATCTTCTGGGGCGAGAAGCCGATGGACTTCGCGTTCCTGAACGCGCTGACGCGTGCCACGACGCTGCCGCCGCCGGAGCCGTGGTTCTCGGGTTCGACGCTGCACTACACGTACTTCGGCCACTACGTCGTCGCCGCGCTCGGCAAGGTCGCGCACATCCATCCCGGCCTGACCTTCAATCTCGGCATCGCGCTGTTCGGCGCGCTGACGGCGATCGCGGCGTTCGCGCTCGGCTGCGCGATCGGCGGCACGCGCCGCGTCGGCTTCCTCGCCGCGCTGTTCGTCATCCTGCTCGGCAATCTCGCCGGGCTGCGCGAGGTCGTGGCGCGGCGGGTGGTGAACTTCGACTACTTCTGGGCCACGTCGCGGGTCATCAAGGATACGATCAACGAGTATCCGTTCTGGAGCTTCCTGTTCGCCGACCTGCACGCGCACGTACTGGTGATGCCGTTCTCGCTGAGCTTCCTCGCGCTCACCGTGTGGTGGGTGCGGCGGCGCGAGCTGCCGGCGCATCCCCGCGCGGCGGTGCTGTTCGCGCTGCTCGCGCTGGTGCTCGGCGCGATCATGGTGACCAACGGCTGGAGCACGCCGACCTACGTCCTCTTCTTCCCGTTCCTCGTCGGCTGCCTGACGCTGGCGCGGACGCGCTTCACGCGCGGACGCGTGGTCGCGCTGCTGCTGCTGGCGCTGGTCGCGCTCGCGCTGCTCGCCGCCTTCGTCGCGTTCCCCGAGCCGCCGGCGTGGCTGGTCGAGACGCTCGGACCGGAGCGCGCCCGCCAGGTGCTGCCGGGCGCGCTCGCCGCCAGCGTCGGCCTGCTGGCGCTCGTCACCCTGCCCGGCGCCGTGGTCGCCACGGCCGCGCTCGTCGCGCTCGCCTGGGTGCTCTACTGGCCGTTCTGGCGCGACTTCACGCCGCCGCCGCGCAACTTCGGCCTCGAGACGCAGTCGTTCGCGAACATCTGGGACTTCACGAACATCTTCGGCCTGTTCCTGTTCGTCGCGCTGCCGTTCGTGTTCGCGCTCTGGCGGCGGACGTTGCGACCGATCCACCAGCGGCTCGGCGCGCTGCGCGCGCTGGCGATGGCCGTGGTGCTGCTGGTCGTGCTCGCCGGCTGGCTCGCCTCGCTGCCGGCGGTCGCCGGCCTGCTGCCGTTCGGGCTGCAGGGCTCGCTGCGGCTCGGGCTCGGGGTGCTCGCGCTGCTCGCGTTCACCGTCGCCGTGCAGGGGCCGCTGACGACGCCCGAGCGCATCGCGACGGCGATGTTCGCGTTCGCGTTCGCGATCACCGCCGGAACCGACGTGGTCTACGTCTGGGACCGGATGAACACGATCTTCAAGTTCTACCTCGAGGCGTGGTTCCTGTTCGCCGCCGCCTCGGCGCTCGCCGTCGTCGAGCTGTGGCGCGGCCTCGTGCGCCGGCCGGTGCTGCGCCACGCGTGGCGTGCCGGGCTCGTCGTGCTCGTCGCGCTGGCGGCGTTCACCGCCGGCACCGGCGTGTACGCGGTGGTGCGCACCAACCGCGTGCCGACCCCGGAGCCGACGCTCGACGGCACGGCGTACCTCGCCGAGCACGCGCCGCTCGACCGGGCCGCCTACGAGTGGCTGAACGAGAACGTCGCCGGCATCCCGGTGCTCGCCGAGGCGTACGGGCCGTCGTACCAGGAGTTCGCGCGGGTCAGCATGCACACCGGCCTGCCCACCGTGCTCGGCTGGGACTACCACGTCAGCCAGCGCGCGCAGCGCTGGCCGGACATCAACCGCCGCAAGGACGATCTGAAGAAACTCTACACCACCGACAACCAGAAGGTCGCGAGCGACATCCTGCGCAAGTACCACGTCGCGCTGGTCTACGTCGGCGGGCTCGAGCGCCGCACGCATGCCGGCGGCAACCTCGCGCGCTTCCGCGAGTGGGACGATCTGCTGAAGCCGATCTACACGAATCCCGGTGTCACCATCTTCGCCGTCAACGGCCAGTACGCCGGCGCCATTCCGGTCAACGTGATCCAGGAAGTGCCGCCGGTGCCCGAGGGCGAGGAGGTCGTCGTCCAGGGCGCCCCGGGCAAGCTGAGCCAGCCGCGCGGCCTCGGCCTCGACGCCGACGGCAACGTCTACGTCGCCGACTTCGGCAACGACCGCATCCAGAAGTTCGACCCCGAGTTCGCGTTCGTGAAGGAGTGGGGCTCGCGCGGCGACCTGCCGTCGCACTTCAAGCAGCCGGGCGACGTCGAGGTGGCACCCGACGGGCGGGTCATTGTCGCCGACACCTGGAACCAGCGCGTGCAGGTGTTCAGCCCGGAGGGCGAATACCTCACCGAATGGGGCGACAAGTACTACGGCCCGCGCGGCATCGCGGTGGCGCCGAGCGGCGCGGTCTATCTCGCCGACACCGGCAACCACACGGTGCGCCGCTTCACGCCCGAGGGCGTGCAGGACAGGCAGTGGGGGACGCTCGGCAAGGAGCCGGGACAGTTCACCGAGCCGGTGGGCATCGCCGCCGACGCGCAGAACAACATCTACGTCGTCGACAACGGCAACGCGCGCCTGCAGATCTTCGATGCCGACGGCGCGCTGCTCGGCGCGTTCCCGGTCGACGGCTGGGAGCAGAAGGTGTTCTCCGAGCCGCACGTCACGGTTGCGCCCGACGGCACGATCTGGGTGACCGTGCCGACGCGCCAGCTCATCCGCGCGTACGACCGCAACGGCACGGTGCTGCGCGAGATCGTCGGCGGCGACGAGCCGACGCTGCCGTTCGACCGCCCGATGGGCATCGCCTACGACACGCGCACCGACACGCTGGTCATCGCCGACCTCGAGAACCGCCTCGTCCGCCTGCCGGCGAAGTGAGAAGAAGATTGGCCGCGAAGGCGCGGAGGACGCGAAGTCGAGCGTCGAATCGCGGAGATTTGACCGCAGCGGCGCGATGAGCCTCTTTCCGGACTTCGCGCCCTTCGCGTTCTTCTTCGCGGCCCTTCCTTACCCGCGCAGCGTGGTGAACAGCTCGACGTAGGCGCGCGCGGCGGCGTCCCAGTCCCAGCAGCGCGCGGCATACGCGGCGATCGCCGGGCGGGCGGCGGGCTCGAGGAGCGGTGTGCCGCCGGAGAGCAGCGCCAGCACGCGCTCCGCGGTCGGGCGCGGCTCGGCGACGAGGAAGTGCTCGCGGCCGTCGTTCCACGCGGCGTACGTCTCCGGCGAGACGATCGCCGGACAGCCGCAGGCCATTGCCTCGGCGACGACCAGCGGAAAGCCCTCGCCGCTCGACGGCAGCACGAGCACGTCGCCGGCGAGGTAGTAGTCGCGCAGCGCCGCCTGATCGAGGAACGGCGCCACCGTGACGTTGGCGAGCTGCCAGGCGCGCGGCTCGATCGGCCCGGCCCCGACGAGCACGAACTGCGCCTCGGGCAGGCGGCGCGCGACCGCCTCGATCACCGGCAGGCCCTTCATCTCGAGGAAGCGGCCGACGTAGAGCACGACGCGGCGGTCGGCCGGCAGGCCGAGCCGCTCGCGCGCCGCGCGCCGCTCGCCGGCGTCGCCGGGCCGGAAGACGCGCGTGTCGACCCCGTTGGCGATGAAACGCGGCGGCAGCGGGTAGTCGATGCGCGCCGTGAACCAGCGCTGCACGGCACGCGAGATGAACACCGCCTGGCGCACGCGCCGGTGCACGGCGAGCCCGAGCGTGTGGTAGGCGCCGATCTGCACCGTGCGCAGCACGCGGCTGCGGAAGAACGGCCACGGGCCGGCATGCTGCGTCAGCACCAGCGGCTTGCCGAGCCGCCGCGCCTCGGCGAGCGCGAGCAGCGTGCCGGGATAGAGACAGTCGTGCGGGTTGACGATGTCGCACCACGCCACCGCCTCGCGCACCGCGCGCGCCGCCGCCGGTCCCCACAGGGGATAGTTCACGCCGATCAGGCGGGCGGGCAGGTCGGAGGCCGGCACGCGCACCTGCCCGGTCGCCGCCGGCGCCGGCGGCAGGTCGCTCGACAGCCAGCGCGACTCGTGCCCGAGCCCCGGATAGCGCGCATGCAGCGCCGCGCCGGTCATCTCGATGCCACCCCAGTGCGGCAGCTGATAGTGCGTGATCGTCAGGATGCGCATGCGCGGCCAGTCCGCTTAGCGGAGCCCCGCCGCCACGCCAAACCGCTCGAACGATCCCGCCGCGACGGCGCGGAGGACGCGAAGTCGGATCTGGAAGCTCGAGCTGCGGTGAGGCCTCCCTCCGACCTTCGTGCCCTCCGCGCCTTCGCGGCCGATTCCCCCGGTCGGGCGCGCGCTTTTGACGGCGCAGGGAACGCGCTATGGTCCCGTCGATCATGAGCGCTCGGGACGAGGCCGCCTGTGGGGTCGAGGCGCCGCCGGCGGGCGGCGCGGCGGACGCACCGCTCGACGTCTCGATCGTGCTGCCCTGCCTGAACGAGGCGGAGACCATCGAGACCTGCGTCACCAAGGCGGTCACGACCCTCGCCCGGCTCGGGCTGCGCGGCGAGGTGATCGTCGTCGACAACGGCTCGACCGACGGCTCGCAGGCCCTCGCCGCGGCCTGCGGCGCGCGCGTCGTACCCGAGACCCGGCGCGGTTACGGCAGCGCGCTCATGCGCGGCGCCGAGGAGGCGCGCGCGCCGTTCATCATCATGGCCGACGCCGACGACTCCTACGACCTCACCGATCTCGCGCGCTTCGTCGACGGCCTGCGCACCGGCCACGACCTCGTCATGGGGACGCGCATCCGCGGCCGCATCGAACCCGGCGCGATGCCGTGGCACCACCGCTGGGTCGGCAACCCGCTGCTCACCGGCCTACTCAACCTGCTCTTCCGCGCCGGCATCTCCGATGCCCACTGCGGCATGCGGGCCTTCACGCGCGACGCGTACGCGCGCATGCGCCTGCAGACCACCGGCATGGAGTTCGCCTCGGAGATGGTGATCAAGGCGGCCCTCGCCCGCCTGCGCATCGCCGAGATCCCGATCACGCTGCACCGCGACGGCCGCAGCCGCCCGCCGCACCTGCGCTCGTTCCGCGACGGCTGGCGCCACCTGCGCTTCATGCTGCTCTTCTCGCCGACGCACCTCTTCGTGCTGCCCGGTCTCGTCTGCATGACGCTCGGCCTCGTGCCGCTGGTCGCGCTCGGCGGCGGCCCGCGCTACCTCTTCGGCCTGACGTTCGACGTGCACTACATGGTGCTCGGCAGTCTGCTCACCGTGCTCGGCTTCCAGATCGTCACCACCGGCCTGTTCGCCAAGGCGTACTCGCACGCCGCGCGCCTCTACGCGCCCGACCGCACCCTGCGCCTCATGCTGCGGCACTTCACGCTCGAGCGCGGCCTGGTGGCCGGCGCGCTGCTGTTCCTCGCCGGCTTCCTGATCGACGGGGGCATCCTGGTGCGCTGGCTGGCGAGCGGCCGCGAGACGCTCGACGCCGTGCGGCCGGCGCTGCAGGCGTCGACGCTGATGATCGTCGGCGCACAGACCGCGTTTTCCTCCTTCTTCCTCAGCATGCTCGCCGTGCCGCGGCGCGAGGGGTGAGCGGCAGACCGTGGCGGCGACGGGGGAGGTGCACCGGCAGGCAGCCGGGACGACGTCGGACGCGCCCGGCGCGCCGGCGGCCGCATCCGCACCGGCGGCGCGCGTTCGCCGCTGGCCCGGCGTGCTGCTGATTCTCGTCGGCACGACACTCGCCTACACCGCCGTGATGCTCGCCGGCCGCGCCGCCGAGGCGGCGAATACGCGCGTGCTGGCGCTGTTCGATCCGCTGTTCCTGTGGATCCGCGGCGCCGGCAGCCAGGGGACCGACTGGCTCGACCGCCATCCGCTGGCGGTGGCCGGCATGCTCAGCGCCGGGCTGGCGGTCCTCCTCGCCGCCGGCGTCGCGGCGGCCCGCCGCCAGGCGGCCGCGGTGATCGTCGTCGTCGCCATGCTCGCCCTCGGCATCTGGGGCCAGGCGCTGCTGCTCGCCGATCACGTGTCGTCCGGCACGGCGCTCTACCTCGCCGGACTCGCCGCGGCGCTGGCGTTCGGCTTCTGGCGGCCGATGCGCCGCCTGCCCGGCTTTCCGTCGATCGCCGGCCTGGGCGCCGGCACCGGCGGCGCGTGGCAGCCGGCGTGGGCGGTCGAATGCGCGCTGGTGTTCGCGCTCGCCGTGCTCGCCCTGGTGTTCCGCGCCTGGGCGCTGACCGAGAACTCGGAGTTCCTCGATCTCGAGGTCGTCGACTCCTGGGCGCAGAGCCGGACGCTGTTCGGCGCCGCCGAGTACTACCGCAACACGTTCCTCACCACGAATCCCGGCGCCGCGCACATCCTGCCGCAGTGGGCGCTGTTCAACGTCTTCGGCAGCTCGCTGTTCACGCTGCGCATGGCGGCGGTCGGCTGGGGCGTCGCCGCGGTGCTGCTGATGTACTGGCTCGTGCGCCGCCTCGCCGGCGTCGGGCCGGCGCTGCTCGCCGGCCTGTTCTTCGCCACCGCCCCCGACCAGCTCTTCTGGTCGCGCAGCGAGAACGGCTTCTTCTCGCCGGTGCCGGTGCTCGCGCTGCTCACCGTGCACGCCGGCCTGTCGATGGCCGAGCGCTTCACGCTGCCGAACGTCACCGCCGCGGCGCTGCTCATGCCGGCCTCACGCTACTTCTACACCACGTGTCTCGCGATGGTCGCGTTCCCGCTCGCCGTCGCCGCGCACGCGGCGCTCTTCGTGCGCGGCGCCTGGCGGCGGCTGTGGTTCGTCCTTCCGCTGCTCGCGCTCGGCCTCGTCGCCTGGTGGTTCCATCTCACCGTGCTGCTCGGCGTGCTGACCGGCGACTACCGCTTCCGGCACCCGGCGCAGATCTACGGCGGCACGGCGTGGACCAAGCAGGGCGACTTCGCGCAGGCCTCGCTGCCCGAGCTCGTCCGCCTGCAGGCGGAATCGATGGGCACGCACATGCAGCGCGTCCTCCGCGACCTGACCTACGAGCAGCACAACAGCTTCGGCCACTGGTACATGCGCTCGCAGCCGAACCCGCATCCGACGACGATGAACGTCGGCCTGGTCGTGCTGCTCGTCCTCGGCATCGGCTATCTCGGCGGCCAGCTGCGCGATCCACGCGCCTTCATGCTGCTCGTCTGGCTCGTGATCGCGCTGCTGCCCGGCATCGGCAGCCGCGATGCGACCCCGCGGCGCATGAGCATGCTGTTCCCGGCGGCGCACGTGATCGGCGTCGTCCTCCTCGCCGCCGTCGTCCGCACCCTCCGGCAGGCCGCCGGGCGCCGCACCGCCACGCTGGCACTGGCAGTCATGGCCCCGGCGCTCGCCCTCGTCGTGCTGACCAACACCGTGTCGCACTTCCGGCTGCCGATGCGGCCGATGATCTTCGCCGACTATCTGCGCTTCCTGCGTCCGGTGCTGGCGGAGAGCGACACCGTGCTGCTCAACCTGCCCGGCCCGTTCCGTCATCTCGTGCTGTTCGACGAGATCGACCGCTTCGTCGAGTCGCCGTGGTGCTTCGAGGGCGTCGAGGATCCCGACCGCTGGCTGCCGCTCGCGCTGCGCCCGCGCTGCAGCTTCGCCGATCCGGCGTACCGCCTGGCCCTGACGCCGGAGGAGCGCGAGGCGGCGCGGGCCGCGCACCGCATGCAGCGCATCAGCTTCGTCTTCTTCGTCGACCCGCTCACGCGCCCGCAGCTGGCGCTGGTGCGCGGGCTCTATCCCGACGCGGAGTTCGCCGAGTACGTCAGCCCGCGCGACCAGCGCCACATCGCGGTCGTGACCTTCACCACCGCCGATGCCGCGGCACGGCGCACCCCGGTGCTGCGCAGCCGCGCCACGCCGCCGCCCACCGTGCTCGCCGGCGTGCCGGTGCACGTCACCCGCGACGGCGCGCCGGCCGACGGCGGAGCGGTGCTCGAGGGCGGCCTGCTGCTCGATCACGACGACTGGTACACGCTGACGCTCGAGCCGCGCTGCGATCAGGCGCTCCTCGAGCTCGACGGCCAGCCGGTCGCCCCGGGCGGCCGCCTGCCGCTGCTCGCCGGCGTGCATCCGCTCGCGCTGCGCCTGCCGCCCGAGGCCGACTGCGCGCTGCCGCTGCGGCTGCGCGCGGCGCGCGGCGCGGCCGGCGCCGAGCTGCTCGGCGCCGACCACTTCACCAGCCCCGCGGTCGCGCGCCAGCCCGCCGCCGCCGCCGCGCGGGTGCAGCCGTATCCCGGCTACGCGCCGCCCGCGGTGCTGACGCAGCTGCCCGGGCGGGCCGGCGACCTCGCCGTCGGCCCGGACGGCACGCTGCACGTGCTCATCAAGCAGGACAATCGCTGGCGGCTCTTCCGCTACACGCCCGAGGGGACGCAGCTCGAGGTCCGCGAGCTCAACGCCCCGCGCGAGCTCGATCCCGGCACGATGAGCGTCGCGCCCGACGGCAGCGTCGCAATGCTGTTCGGCCGCACGATGATCGTGCACGGCCCCGACGGCCGCGAGCAGGCGCGCTGGGAGAACATCGCATTCGTCTGGGAGACGCAGATCGGGTTCTGGGGATCAGACCGTCTGCTGGCGACCATCCCGCACCGCAACGCGCTGGCGGTGTTCAGCCGCACCGGCGAGCCGCTCGGCGAGTACACGCACTTCCCCGGCGGCCCGGCCGAGTTCTTCTCGCCGACGAGCTTCGCCACCTCGCCCGACGGCGACCTCGTGCTGCTGCAGCTCGACGGCCGCGCGCTGTGGTTCGTCAGCGATCCGGCGGCGTTCGCGCCGGTGTTCGCGCGCACGTTCCCGGTCGGATCGCCGGATCGCGGCCTGACGCTCGACGGCCGCACGCGCCTGCTGCTCGTCGCCGACGGCAGCGTGCACGCCCACGACGCCGACGGCACGCGCCTCGTCGCCGAGGGCCGGCGCGATCCCGGCCGGCTGCGCCTCGGCAAGGCGGCGCGCGTGCGCGCCGCCGGCGATCGCGTCTACGTCCTCGACCCCGAAGGGAGCCGCGTGTGGATCCTGCGCCGCTGACCACGCGCCGCCGGCTGGTCGTCGTCTCGCCGGTCTACAACGAGGTCGACGGCATCGCGCATTTCGTCACCGCCGTGCGCGCCGTGCTCGACGAGCTGCCGTACGACCATCACCTCGTGCTGGTGAACGACGGCGCCACCGACGGCACCGACCGCGAGCTCGACCGCCTGCAGGCCGCCGACCCCGCGCACCTCACCGTCGTCCACCTGTCGCGCAACTTCGGCCACCAGGCGGCGCTCACCGCCGGCATGGACCTCGCCGACGGCGACGCGGTGATCTGTCTCGACTGCGACATGCAGCACCCGCCGGCGCTGATCCCCGAGCTCGTCGCCCGCTGGGAGCAGGGCTACGACATCGTCCAGGCGGCGCGCCGCGAGATCGCCGACGTGAGCTGGTTCAAGCGCGCCACCGCGCGCGGCTTCTACCGCCTGCTCAACCTGCTCTCGCCGACGCGCATCGAGCCGATGGCGTCGGACTTCCGCCTGCTGTCGCGGCCGGTCGTCGAGGTGTTCCGCCGCGACCTGCGCGAGCGCGACCGCTTCATCCGCGGCCTCGTGTCCTGGGTCGGCTTCCGCTACTGCTGCATCGAGTTCGACGCGCCGCCGCGCTACGCCGGGCAGAGCAACTACTCGCTCGCCAAGATGCTGCGCTTCGCGCGCACCGGCGTGATCTCGTTCTCGAAGCTGCCGCTCAAGGTCGCCGCCGTGCTCGGTCTCGTGGTCAGCGGCCTCAGCCTCGTCTACGGCCTGTTCGCCGTCTTCGCCTACTTCTTCCTCGCCCGCTCGGTGATCCCCGGCTGGGCGTCGATCCTCGTCGTCACGACGTTTCTCGGCGGCTGCCAGCTTTTGTTCCTCGGCCTGATCGGCGAGTACATCGCGACCATCTTCGACGAGATCAAGGCGCGGCCGGTGTACATCGTCGCCCGCGTCGCCGGGCCGGCGGCCGCGCCGCGATGAGCGCCGCCGCCGACGCGCACGCGGCGCGCACCTGCCTGGTGTGCGGCGCGGCGGCGTTCGCGCCGCACCTCGGCGACCTGCTGCGCTGTGGCGCGTGCGGCTTCGTCACCGCCGCGCTCGACGCGCCGATCGATCCGCGCGCGCTCTACGGCGAGGCGTACTTCCGCGGCGACGAATACCTCGACTACGCGGCCGACGAGGCGTTCATCACGCGCACGCTGCGCCCGCGTCTCGCGGCGCTGCGCGCGCACGTGCCCGGCGGCCGGCTGCTCGAGATCGGCTCGGCGTACGGCTTCTTCCTCGCGCTGGCGCGCGCGCACTTCGACGTCGTCGGCTTCGAGGTCTGCGCCGCCGCCGCCCGCCACGCGCGCGAGCGGCTCGGGCTCGACGTGCGCACCGACGACGTCGTCGACTGCGCGGCGGCCGATCTCGGCGGGCCGGTCGACGCAACGGTGCTGCTCGACGTCATCGAGCACCTCGAACACCCCGATCGCGTCATCGCCCGCGTCGCCGCGCTGTCGCGCCCCGGCGCGGTGCTGCTGATCACCACCGGCGACATCGGCAGCTGGGTGGCGCGCCGGCGCGGCCGCCGCTGGCGCCTCATCCATCCGCCGACCCACCTGCACTACTTCTCGCGCGCGACGCTCACCCGGCTCCTCGCCCGCCACGGCTTCACCGTGCGCGACATCCGCGCCGTCCCGGTGGTGCGCAGCGTGCGCCAGACGCTGTACTCGATCCTCGTCCTGCGCCTGCAGCGCCCCGCGCTCTACGCGCGGCTGGCGCCGCTGATCCCGGCGTCCCTCGGCTTTCCGCTGAACACGGGAGACATCATGCAGGTGGTCGCGGTGCGGAATGAGGGGGTTGGGGGTTAGGGATTAGGGGATTCCAGGCCGGCTTGAACACGGAAGCTCGGACCGACGAAGTCCTTCCCCCCTAACCCCCAACCCCGTAACCGGCTTTGCACCTAAAAGCCGGCGTCCGTCGTCGGCGCTAATGGCATATGGCATATAGCTTATGGCCGGAGCGCTCCGGACCATATGCCATAAGCCATATGCGATAGGCTTGCAGGGGGAGCGGTTGCTGAACTGAGTCGTTCCGCGACTTTAGGTGCAAGGCCCCCGTAACCCCTAACCCCCTATCTCCTCCGCCGCCAACGCCCGCCCGTACACCTTCAGCTGCGCGATGCGCGCGCCGGCGCCGGCGTAGGTGCTGGTCGCGAAGTCGGAGCCGACGTAGATCGGCGGATCGCTGCGGAAGTCGAGCGGGTTGGGCAGCGGGCTCTCGCCGGCGAGGACGCCGTCGAGGTAGAGCGCCATGACGCCATCGCCCCAGGTCGCGGTGATGGTGTGCGGCTCGTTCGGCTGCCAGTCGGGAATCGGGATGTTGACGTTCGTCTCGACGCCGCGCTCGTCGCGGATGATGTAGCGCAGCACGTCGTTGTTCTTCACCAGACCGAGCGAGTTCTCCCACTGGTGCTCGTTGCGGATCTGCAGCAGCGAGTGGTTCGTCGGATCGGCGCCCGCCCAGCGCGGCTCGATCGCGAAGCTGATCGTGCCCGCCTCGCTGCGCACGTTGCCGCCGCTCGGCACGACGACCTGCGCGGTCTCGGTGAACTCGACGCCGTCCTCGCTGACCAGCACGCCGTCGGCGCGCGTCGGGCCGACGCCCTTCTCCGGATCGACACTGCCGTCGAGCGGCAGCGAGAGCAGCACGTCGGCTGCCGCGCCGCGCGGCTCCTCGTCGTCGACGAACTCGAAGAGCGGCCCGTCGGGGATCTCCCCGCCCGCGGCGCCACCACCGCCACCGCCGGCGCGCGGCACCGCGCCGAGGCGCGCCGCGCGCAGCGGGTCGGGCAGTGCCGCAACCAGCGCACTGGCGCGCTCGCGCGCCCCCGCGGCGCCGCCACCCGTCGCGCCGCGGCGCGGCGCGCCGGCGATCAGCTCGGCACTGCCGAGCTCGATGACGGCCGCGCGGCGCGTGCGCCGCGTCTCGCCGCCGTCGGCATCGGCGCGCGGCGGCCGCCCGGGTGCGCGGCGTGACTCGCGCGTGCCGCCCGCCAGCGCGACACGCCGCGGCGCGCCGTCCTCGACCATCGCCCCGGCGGTGCCGCCGCGCCACCCCTCGGCCGCGGGCTCCTCGAGGACGTGCCCGAGTCCGAACAACACCAGCGCCGCGATCACCACCGCGAGCGCGATCGCCTGCACGCGCTCCATGCCTCCCTCTCTCGTCCCGAGCGTCGAGCCGAGTCAAGCAAAATCCCGGAGGTCCCGGAGCGCCGGCCGAGTGAAGAGATGCCCGCGCGTGATTCCTGCAACTCGCGTTGCGTCCCCTCTCCCCGCCAGGGGAGAGGGTCAGGGTCCGGCGTCCTCCGCCGCGCCGCCAACGTGCGTCGCCTGTTCAGCGCCTCTGGAGGGCGCCGCTCCGTCGGCGCCTGTTGGATACGAAGACATCGCTGGCCTGCACGATGGCCGCGCGCTGTGCGCGCGGCTCCTTTGCTCGCGCTGGAGTTGTCGGACGCCCCTCACCCTGACCCTGTCCCCTGGCGGGGAGAGGGGACCCAGGGAAGAGACGCGCGTCCGCGGCCGGGCAGGAGCCCGGCCCTCCACCGGTTTGTGATCACCCGCCGCCTTTCGCGCGACCCGCGTCTTCACCGCGGGATCGGCAACGCGCGCACGGCGTCCTCGCCGCGGGCGACGACGAGCAGGCGGTCGCCGTCGATCGCCAGGCCGGCGGGCTGGCGGATGCCGCTGCCGAGGGGCTCGAGCTCCGTGCCGTCGGGACGGAAGCGGCGCACCGCACCCTGATCCCAGTCGCCGACGTAGAGCGTGCCGTCGTCGTCGATGGCGAGCGCGACCTCCTTCAGCCGCGTGCCGCTCCAGCCGCTGATCGCGACGCTGCCGATCGCACGGCCGTCGGCGGCAAAGCGCTCGAGGCGGTTGTTGCCCGAGTTCACCACCCACACATCGCCGTTCGGCGCCACGGCGACATCGACCGGCTCGATCAGGTGGCCGAGCGCCTCGCCGCCGGCGGTGCCGTACGTCATGTGCCGCGTGCCGTCGCGGTCGTACACGCTCACCCGCCCGGCGGCCGCCTCGGCGATGTAGATGCGGCGGTCGTGCACCGCGAGCCCGCGCGGGCTCGAGAGACTCGGCTGCCCGGTGATGACGAACATCAGCTGACCGTCGGCATCGAACGCCTGCACGCGCTGGTTCCAGAGATCGGCGACGTAGATGAACTCGCCGTCGGCGGCGACGTCGTGCGGCTCGCGGAACTCGCCCGGCGCGCTGCCCTCGTGTCCCCAGGTGCGCACGACGTCGCCGTCGCGCGCGAAGACCTGCACGCGATGGTTGTTGCGATCGCCGACGACGACGCGCCGCCCGGGGCCGAGCGCGATGCCGATCGGCTGATCGAACTGCGCCGGGCCGCTGCCGCGGCCGCCGTCGAACGCGTTCCCCGACGCCTCCGGCGCGCCGCCGGTGCCGTTGCCGTCGCCACGCGGCGCCGGGCTGGCGAGCGCCGACACCGGGCCCGTGACGGTGCGCCAGTCGGCGCCGGCGACGAGCAGGCCGTACGGCGTCGCCTCGAAGTCTTCTTCGAAGGCGTTCAGCACCGAGCCCTGGCGGATCGCCGACCAGCGCGCCTCGTCGAACGCGAGGAGCCCGGGCGCGACGGCAAGATCGTCGACGTACAGGCGCGTCCCGGGCGGCGTCGACAGCGCAATGCCGGCGATGCGCGCCGCCGGCCCGGCGAGCGCCAGCGCCGGCAGCGCGCGGCCGTCGATCGACACCGCGGCGCGCGCGTCGGCGCCGAGCGCCGCGACGAGCTCGTACCAGCGGCCCGCCTCGAGCTCGGCCGCGGGCACCGCGGTGACGCTCGTGCCGGCGCGCACCACGAGCCCGTCGCCGGCAAACGCGATGGTCAGCAGCGGCGCCGCACCGGGGCGCGGCGGGCACTCGGCGTGCACGGCGACCTCGCCGCCCGGCGCCGCCTCGGCGGCGGGCCGCATGAGCTGCAGGCGCACCGTCGCGCCGCGCGCCTGGCCGACCGGGGCGATGCAGCGCAGCGCCGCCGCCGGCTCGTCGCCGCCGACGGCGAGCGCGCGCGAGACGTTCGACCACAGGCCGGTGCGCGCGGTGTGCTGCGGCTCGACGATCAGCGCCATGCCGACCGGCTCGCCGCCGAGGCGCGCGGCGCGGATCGGCTCGCTGCGGTGATCGGCGAACAGACGCTCGAGGCGCGCGAACGCGGCGCGCCCGGCGGGCTTCAGATCGGTGACGAACACCAGCCCCCTGCGGCCGTAGCGGTTGATGCGCGCCTCGATGTCCTCGAAGCGCCGCCCGAGCACGTACTGCGGTTCGAGCGGCGAGCCGCCGCCCGCCCAGGAGAGATAGGTGAGCGTGTAGTCCGGCCAGTTCTCGGCGACGACGTAGCGCGCGTAGCGATCGCCGAAGCCGCGCAGGTAATCGCCGGCGGCGGTCGCCTCCGGCGAGAAGCCGATGATCGGCCGCCGCTCGGGTCCGAGGAACTGCGCGTACGTCTCGCGTCCGGCGAGCGCCAGCACGAGGAGCGTCACCGCCCAGCCGGCGTGACGCGCGGCGGCGGCGGGCAGCAGCGTGCAGCCGAGGTCGAGCAGCGCCGCCAGCCCGGTGGCGGCGAACAGGATGGCGAACGGCAGCGCCGCGATGCAGCGGTTGCCGTTCGGCACCGCGAGCATGCCGGGCACGAGCGCGAGGACGAAGCCGCCGAGCAGGAAGCGTTCGGCACCGCCGCGCCAGCGCGTCAGCGTCACCAGCAGCCCGAACGCGAACAGCACCGCGAGCAGCGGCTCGAGCAGCGGCTCGTTGATGAAGAAGTCGTTGCCGTTGCCGCGGTAGTTGAACATCGCCAGCGCCGTACGGACGTTGCCGGCCAGCGTCGTGCCGTCGGTCTCGCCGCCGGCGAGATGCGCGGCGCGACCGAGGAACTGCTGCGGGTGCGTCGCCGCGTAGTGCAGCATCGGCGCGCCGACGATGCCGAAGCTCGTCACCAGCACCAGCGCGCCGAGCAGATGCGCGCGCCAGCGGGCCCGATCACCGACGGCGGCGAGCGCGAACAGCACCGCGACCATCAGCGGCACCATGCGCCCGGCATCGTAGGTGTAGATCGCGCCGGCGGCGGCGGCGCCGGCGAGCACCCAGCCCCAGCGGGCGCCGGCGAGGCCGCGCCACAGGCCGAGCAGCGCCAGCATCGCGAACGGCGGCACGAGCAGCATGCGCCAGCCGACGCGCGAGAACACGATGTGCCAGCCGCACACGGCGAGCAGCCCGAGCCCGAGCAGCGCGAGCCGCGGGCCGACGATGGCGCGGGCGAAGAGGTAGAAGATCGGCAGCGTCACCAGGCCGACCGCGGTGGCGGCGAGCTGGATCGCCGCCGGGCCGTTGCCGAACCAGGCGACGAACGCGGCGCACAGGTACATGAAGAGCGTCTCGCGTCCCCACGCGGCGGAGACGTACGGCGTGTACGGTGCGCCCTGCAGGACGTGCAGCGCGTACATGCCGTTGAACGCCGCGTCGTGATTCATCCCGCCGGGGACGGTGTCGGCGTGCACGAGGCGCAGGACGGCGCCGAGCGCGAGCAGCGCCAGGACCGCCAGCACCTCGCGACGCCCGCCGGTCGCCGGCCGGGCCGGCGCGGCCCCGCGCGTCGCGATCCACCAGACGAGCCACAGCGCCGCTACCGCGCCGAACATCCGCCAGCCCCACAGCGAGCGCGACACCGCGAACTGGAAGGCCGTCTGCGCGCGCCACGCCGCGACCAGCAGCGCCAGCGCGACGCCCCATCCGGCCATGCGCCCGATCCGCCCACCCATGAGATCGCGCGGATGCTAGGAAAAACGGTGACCGGTGACCAGTGACCGGAGAAGAATCAGGCACCGAGGGTGGGAGGACACCGAGTCGATGGGTCATCGGAATTCGATGTAACCGGAATCGACTCGGTGTCCTCCCCGCCTCTGTGGCTGATCCGTTCGCTTCGTGGGCGAGGCAGGCCGGTTGGTTGTGACCGGTCACTCACCGGTCACTGGTCACCGGTCACCGGTCACGCTTCTTCTCCATACCTCGATCTGCTAGTCGCGCCGGTTGGTGGGACACGGCGAGTCGAGCCCCGCGCGGCAGGTGCTGCTGGCGGCGGCGGTCGCGGCGGCGGTGGCGGCGCAGGTCGCGATCCATGCGCGCCCGGCCGCCGTCGGCGCCTGGGCCGTGCTCGGCGGCGCGGCGCTGGTCGCCTTCGCCGTCGCCGGTCGCCGCACGGCGCTGCCGCCGGCGGTCGCGCCACCCGCGGCGCGGCCGCCCGGCCCTTGGCAGCGCCTCGTCTGGGGCGCGCTGACCGTCGCGGCGATCAGCGGCGCGACGGCCCTCAACGCCCGGCAGCACCAGCCGGTGCTGGCCCTCGGGTTGTGGCTGCTGAGCGCGCTGGGCGGCGCGCTGGCGACGCGCCGCTGGCGGCTGACCCCGCCCGGCGCGGCGCCGGCGCCGGCGTGGCGGCGCGGCGAGGTGCTGGCGCTCGCCGCCATCCTCGCGCTCGCCGCCGCGGCGCGCGTCGCGTGGATCGACTCGCTGCCGCGCGCCTGGTTCGGCGACGAGCCGCGCATCGCGATGTGGCTGCGCCACGCGTACGCGGACGGGCGCGTGCCGCAGTTCTTCAGCATGGGCTGGAACACCTGGCCGGTCATCGGCCTCTCGCTCGAGGGCCTGTTCGCCCCGTTCCTCGGCCTGTCGCTCACCGCGCTGCGCCTCTCGTCGGCGCTGATGGGCACGCTCGGTGTGCTGTTCACCTACCTGCTGGCGCGCCAGTGGTGGGGCGTGCGCGCCGCCCTGTGCGCCGCCGTGCTGTTCGCGATCGCGCGCGCCGCGATCGACTTCAGCCGTCTCGGCATCGCGCACGCGCAGCTCCTCGTCCTCGAGCCGCTGGCGTTCTGGCTGCTGTGGCGCGCCATCGATCGCGGCCGCGCGCTGGCGTGGTGGCTGGCCGGCGTCGCGACCGCCTGGTGCCTCTTCAGCTACAACGCCGGCCAGCTCGTGCCGCCGCTCGTCGTCGGCTGGCTCGCGCTCGCGGCCCTGCGCCGGCCGGCGCGCCTGCGCACGCACGGCGCCGGCGCGCTGCTGCTCGTCGCCGGCCTCGTCGTCACCGTGCTGCCGTACGCGTACCACGTCACCGACGCGCTGCAGTTCGGCCCGCGCTGGCACGACTTCACCGTGATGGCGCGCAACCGGCAGACGCTCGGCCGCATCGTCGAGGCGTGGCAGCAGGGCGGCTGGGGGCCGGCGGGCGAGCTGCTCGGCTGGCAGATCTGGCGCACCTGGCTCGGGTTCGGCGTGCTGCCCGACGGCGCCTATGCGATCGGCTACCGGCGCGGCGGCATGCTCGACGACGTCTCCGCGGCCCTCTTCTTCCTCGGCCTCGCGATGGCGCTCCGCCGCCTGGCCCGGGGGCGCGATGCGTTCGTCGTCTACTGGTGGCTGGCGACGGTGGTGACCGGCGGCCTGGCCACCGTCGGCCCGCCGGCGGCGGTGCGCATGGTCGGCCTGCTGCCGGCGCTGGCGCTGCTCGCCGCGCTGCCGCTCGACTGGCTCATCGCCACCGGCGGCCGCGGCTGGCGGCGCCACGCCGGCGCGCTCGCCGCCGCGGCGCTCGTCGCCGCCGCCGGTACGCAGGTGTGGCAAACGTACTTCATCGAGCATGCGGCGGAGCCGGCCGACGTCAGCAGCGAGCTCGCCCGCCGGCTGCTCGCGCGTCCGGCCGGCGACCGCGCGCTGCTGCTCGGCCCCGAGCATCATCTGGCGCTCGATCAGGAGCTCTTCCGCATCGAGCTGCCCGATCGCACGCGCGACGTGATGGACGTGCGCCACGCGCTGCCGCTGCGCGAGCCGGCGACGACCCTCGTCCTCGGCCCGACGCAGGTCACGCAGGCGGCGTACATCGCGCGGCTCTATCCCGGCGCGGCGGTGAGCGACTACCAGCCGCCGGAGGCGCGCAGCCCGTTTTTCCGCCTCGTCGCGCTGCCGCCGGGCGCCGCCGAGGCGCGCACCGGCCTCACACTGCACGCCGAGTGGCCCGACCGCCTGCTGACGATGCCGGCGCCCGTCGATCCGTTCGCCGCGCTGCCCGCCGCGACGGCCGGTGCGCCGCGAGTGACGTGGCTGGGCGGCGTGTACTGGCCCGCCGACGAGCCGGTCGCGGTCACGGTCGACGCCAGCCGGCCGACCACGGTCGAGATCGGTGCGGCCGCGCCGCTGGACGCGCGCCCGGGCGAGCCGGCGCAGGCGACCCTCGCGCTGCCGCGCGGCTGGCAGTCGCTACGCATCGTCGAGGACGTGACGGACGACGGACGCGCCCTGCGCATCGACGTCGCCGACGCGCGCGGCGCGCGCGCGCTGACGCGCTGGGATCTGCGCCCCGACCCCGTGCGGCACGGTCTCACGGCCCGCTACGAAATGCCGGCCGGGACGGTGCGCGCCCTCGATCCGCAGATCAACGACTTCCTGCTCGAGCAGCGCGCGCCGACGGAACCGATCCGCACGCCGTTCCGCGCCACCTGGCGCGGCGCGCTGCGCGTCGACGTGCCCGGCACGTACGGATTCGACGCGATCGGCAGCGGCCCCTACCGCATCGCGCTCGACGGCACGCCGCTGCTCGAGGCCGCCGAGGTCGATGCCGAGCAGCCGTGGCCGACGCGCACGACGCGCGACCTCGCCGCCGGCCTGCATCCGATCACCATCGACTACGACCACCCGCGCCTCGCCCACACCACGCGCCGCATCTTCCAGCTTTTCTGGACGCCGCCGGGCGAGGAGCGTGTGCTGGTACCACCGGAGGCGTTCGTGCCGGAGTGATCCAACGCGAAGACGCGAAGGCGCGAAGACGAGCGGCTTCGCGTCTCTGCGTCTTCGCGTTGAAACTCGCCGGCCGGCTTCACTGCCCCGTCGCGTACTGCAGCGGCCGCACGCGCCACGGGCCGCGCGTGGCTTCGGCGGCGAGCTCCGGCGTCAGCTGCTCGACGCGGATCGTGTCGCGATAGTTCTTGATCATGAACCAGGCGTGCGGGTCGTCGGCGACGCCCTCGACGCGCAGCTCGAGCGGCCGTCCCGGCGTGATGCGCTCGGCGGGCACCGACAGGAGATAGAAGCCGGAGTTGCCGGCGGCGCTCGCCTTCGGGATGAACACCAGCGTCGCGCCGTCGCCGCTCCAGGCGTGCAGCTCGCGGTCGCGGTGGCTGCGGAAGGTGAGCGCCGGCCGGCCGTCGATCGACAGGCGGAAGGCGCCCTCCTCGTCCGACGTCGAGCCGGTGAACGCGAACACCGCCGCACCCGGCGCGCCCGGCGCGGCGGTGCGCCACGTGACGGCGGTGCGCTGGTCGACGCGCGCGCGCCACGAGCGCGTGCCGCCGCGATAGTCGGGATAGCTCGGCTCGAGATGGCCGCCGACCGGCGCGGCGAAGCCCTCGACGAGCTGCGGCGGCGCCGCGGCCGGCTGCTCCGGCGCACCCGTCGGCAGGGCCGCGAGCGCGGTGACGTCCTCCATGTCGCGCCCGCTCGCGTCGAGCACGCGCAGGCTGAAATCCCACGAGCCGATGTCCTCGCAGGTCTGCACCAGCAGCCCGTTGTCGCCGGCGTGCAGGGCGATGTCGCGCTGCTGCGGATCGCGCCCCATGGTCAGCGGGAACGGCGTCAGCAGCCGGCCGTTCAGCCAGAGGCGGAAGCGGTCGTTCAGCGAGCCGGTGAGCTCGAGCACCGCGGCGCGGTCCGACGGCACGCGCAGCGTCGTCGCCGCGTACGCGCACACGTGCTCGGGATTGCCGGGATGGCGCGGATCGCTGCCGGCGAGCACGCGGTTGAGATCGACGCGTACCGTCGCATGGCGCAGCGGCTCCCAGTGCAGCGGGCCGAACGCGCCGCGGTACGCACCTTGCCGCGGCTGCGCCGGATCGACCGCCGGCGTCGCGGCGCGCCCCTCGCTCTCGGGGAACGGGCCGAGGATCAGCCAGTCGGTGAGGAAGCGCTTGCGGGCACGCAGCTCGGCGATGACGAACGCGAGCTTGCCGCCCGGCGCGGTGATCAGGCGCTGCACGTCGAGCTCGCTGAAGAGGTCGACGTCGTCGGGATGCAGGGCGGCGAGCACGCGCTCGCCGGGCCGGTAGCGGCCGAAATCCTCGGGCCGGGTGATCAGGTAGCCGCTCTGCCGGCGCGTCGCCCACTCGTGCGGATCGATCGGCCGGTAGAACTGCGTGAACACCTGCGGCTGGTTCGAGTCGGTGGCGCTGAGCAGCAGCACGTCGTAGTCGCCGCGGCGGCTCTCCATGTAGGCGATCGCGTCGCGGTAGCCGAACTGGAACGCGCCGGGGGTGAGCGCGGCGTAGGTCGGATACTCGACGAAGTAGGCGTGCAGGTAGCGCGCGCTGGCGACGCCGAGCACCGCGAGGCCGGCGAGCGCCGCCGCGCCCTGCAGCGCCACGGCCGCGCGCCGCCGCGGCACGACGGCGCGCACGGCGCGCAGCAGCGCGCCGGCGCCGGTGCCGGCGAGCAGACAGAGGATCGGCGCGCCGATGATGCCGCGCGAGGCGCTCGGGATCTCGTTCATCAGGCTCGGCGCGACGGGATAGAGCGCCGCCCACCAGAGCAGCAGCTTGCTGGCGCGGTCGCGCCGCAGCAGCGCCGTGCCGGCGCCGAGCAGCGCCAGCGGCACGTAGAGCGCGTGCAGCACGCCGACGTCGCGCACGCCGTGGCGGAAGATCGGATCGCCCGACTCGATCAGGAAGCGCGGCGCGTAGAACTGCGCGTAGTTGTGCGCGAAGCGCTCGAGCTGCGGCCGCCATGGCTGCTGCGCGTCGAGGAACGTCGTGCGCCGGAAGTACTGCGTGCCGGTGCGCGTCTGCCCGGTGAAGAACACGGCCGCCGGCGCGAGCACCGCGGCGGTGACGACCAGCGCGAGCGCGAACTGCCGCCAGTGGCGCAACAGCTCGGGCAGGAAGAGCAGCCCGAAGCCGACGAGGAACGCGGGAACGAACAACGCCGCCGGCGCGTACGCGTAGATGCACGCCGCGCACAGGGCGAGCGCCGCCGGCAGCGTGCGCCGGCCCTGCGTGAAGCGCACGAGCAGCGTGCAGGCGACGGTGAACAGGAACGGGAAGGCGATGAGCTCGAACGCGATGCGGCTGAAGTGCAGGTGCCACGGCGCGAGCGCGAGGAAGAGCGCCGCCCAGACGCCGACCCAGGGACCGAACAGCGCGCGGCCGAGCGCGAAGATCGCCCACACGGTGGCGACGCCGAACAGCGCCGCCGGCAGCCGCACGCTGAACGCGCTCAGGCCGAGCAGCTTCACCGGCAGCATCGCGGCGTAGATGTAGACCGGGTTCTTGTAGCTGGTGCCGAACGACCAGACGTAGAGCGGCCAGCGCGTACCGTTCTCGTCGATGCCCGCGGTGGCGAGCGCGTACGCGTTGTAGCCGTTGCCCGCCTCGTCGCAGTAGAGCCCGGCGGGCACGTCCTCGAGCTGCCAGACGCGCAGCGCGAGGGCGAGGACGAGCAGCGCGGCGAGCGCGATGCGCTGGACGGCCTTACGGCGCATGCGCGACCTCCTCCTCGGGCGCCGGCGGGCAGTCGGCCGACGGCACGGCAACGCGGTAGAACGGCATCAGCTCCTGGCGGTTCCCGGTGTCGGGCCCGCTCCAGCGCAGCGACACCGACGGCGTGATGAGCGCGAAGTCGCCCTCGACGCTGAGCGTGTGCCGGCCCGGCGCGAGCTCGAGCTGCAGCACGCCCGGGGCGCTGCGGTGGCGACCGTCGACCTTGAGCGCGACCTGGCCGCCGTAGCCGTCGAGCGCGAAGGCGTAGAACCCGCCGGTGGTGACCGTGAACGTCGCCTCGACGCGCAGGCGCAGCCGGCTCGGGCCGACGCGGTAGACGTGCTGCAGGAGCGAATCGGGCCACACGCTGCGGTCGACGAACGGGATGATGACGCGCTCCTGCGCCAGCACCTCGCGGTCCTGCGCGCCGACGAGCGCGAACTCGGCCTCGGCACCGCGGCAGGCCGCGGCGGCGAGCCGCTGCGCGAGCCCGGGCGGACGGCCGTCGAGGCGCGCCCAGGCGACCTCGGCGCCGAGGTCGAGCGGATCGCGGTCGAAGGTGAACGTCAGCTCCGGCGCGAGCCACGCGAGGTAGGCGGCGACGTCGTCGGTGTTGCGCTCGACGAACAGCACCAGCAGCGTCGTCCCGCCGTCCGCCGGCCAGGCGCGCAGCGCGGTCTGCACGTCGCCGAACACCTCGCCCTCGGGCCGCGTGCCGAGCAGCCAGATGCCGTCGTGCCCGCGGATGACGAACGGATGGTGCGGCGCGACGCCGAGCACGCGCTCGCCGGCAGCGAGGTGATTGCGCAGCCAGATCGTCAGGTAGGCGAGATTGTTGCGGTGCGCGCGCCGCACCTCGGGCGCGCGCCAGAACGCCTGCAGGTGCGTGACGTTCCACCACGCCGCCCAGGCGACCGCCGCGGCGACCAGCGCCCAGCCGAGCCGGCGGCCGGCGCGCCCCCAGGCGGCGCCGAGCGCGGCCACGACGCCGGCGGCGCCGGCGCCGGCCAGCACGTAGACGTAGCCGGCGGCGCCGCCGACGCGGGCGACATCGAAGTTGCCGGTCAGCACCAGCGTGCCGAGCACGTGCACGACGCCGCCGGCGAGCGTCAGCACCAGCACCGGCCGCAGCGGGTGGACGAGCGCGCCGGCGATGCCGAGCACGAGCAGCGCGGTGGTGACCGGATCGACGAGCGGCGCCATGCCGCGGTTGCGCACCGGCGAGGTGTCGCCACGCCAGAGGAAGAGCTCGGCGGTCTTCTCGGCGCGCGCCATGCGGCGCGCCAGCGACTGCTCCCACGTGTCCTTCGGGTTGTAATACGAGGTCTGGCCGTGCGCGCGCGCCCAGCCGTCGGTGTACTCGCGCCAGTGCCCGCCGCTCAGGCGGGTGAGGAACAGCGGCGCGATCATCGTCGCGATCAGCGCCACGACGAGCAGCGGCCGGCCGAGGCGCGCGAGCCACGACGCGCCGCGCTGGGCGAGCGACCACCACGTCGCGCCGAGCACCGCCCACAGCACCAGCGGACGGTAGGCGATGTACTCGTGCAGGATATAGCCGCCGAGGAAGCCGAGCCCGACGTACGCCGACGGCCGGCCGCGGCGCACCGGGCCGGCGAGCAGCGCAAAGGCGATGGCGACGACGAGCACGTTGTGGTTGTTCGGGATGCGCGACAGGACGACGTCCCAGAACGACACCGCGAGCAGCGCCGTGCCGGCCAGCGCGCCGCCGGTGCCGACCAGGAGCCGCAGCCAGACGAAGATCGGCACGAGCTTGACGACGCTCACCACCGCGAACGGCACGCGCACCGCCGTCTGCGTCGGCCCGCCGAACACGATGCCGAGCGCCGCCAGCCACGTGCTGCTGAGGTACTCCCAGCGCAGCCGGTAGCCGTTCAGATACGACTGGCCGAACGCGCCGACCTGCAGGTCCTCGATCTGCGTGATCGCCGCCTCGCCGGGGAACTCGGCGATGTTGCCGAGCCGCAGCCACGCGGCGACGGCGAGCAGCACCGCGAGCACGCCGAGGAGCGCGAGCGGCCAGCGCCGCGCGGCCGGCCGCGGCCACACGCCGCACGCGAGGTCGCACCCGACGGCGAGCAGCGCGGTGGCACCGAGCCACGCCGCCCACGCCGTATCGAAGCCCTCCGCCCAGTGACGCCCGATGGTGCGCACGGCGAACGCCCAGAGCGCCGCGCCGGCGAGCGCCAGCCCGATGCCGAGCCAGCGCCGGCGGCGCGACGGCGCGCGCGGCGGCGGCGCGGGCGGCGGCGCGGGATAGTCGACGCCGAGCTGCCCGAGCAGCGCCAGCACCAGCCCGACGCCGAGCAGCCACCAGCCGCGCGTCGGCGCCGCCTGCGCCTGGAACACGTACAGGCTGGCGGCGATCACCCCCGCCGCAGCGAGCGCCACGACGGCGCGCAGGTGCCCGAGAAGTGAAGCGCGCTGCACGGTTTCGGAAACCACGGATTACGGGGAGGAGGGGTTACGGGGTTAAGGGGTTGGGGGTTGAGGGGTCAGGGAAACCGCTCGCCGACGCGCGCGGCGCCGGCGAGTCCATCGCCACCTCATGTCCCGTCCCCATCTGCGCAATCGGCGTAATCTGCGGACTCCGGCTCTCATGCCGGAATCGGCAGATCGGAGCGCAGGGCGAGCTCGTCGGCGGGAATCGGCGCCGGGCGGGTGGTGCGATCGTGCTGCCGCGCGTCGTCCGGCTTGCCGAGCTCGCGCGCCAGGTCGACGAGGCGGGTCTGGAACGCGGCGAGCGTCCACTGGCCGAAGATCGTATGGCCGCCCTCGTAGCACTGCGCCTGGTATTCCTCGTTGGTGGTCACGTAGCCCATGTAGTCGTTGGCGTACGTGCAGATCAGCGTCCGGCGGATGCCGGCCGGCGGCAGCGCCTCGCCGACCGCGGCGACGAGGCGCGCGCCGGCGGTGGTGGTGAACTCGCCGGGGCAGCAGACGATGGCGAGCGTGCCGATGCGGAGGATCTGCAGCGGCAGCACCGTCGGCACCAGCGGGCTGTCGACGATCGCACCGATGCGCGCCTGGCGCTTCAGCTCGGCGACGCTCGGGTCGGCGAAGTCCGGCAGCGCGATCCGGCTGAGCGGCCGGCCGAGGATCTCCTTGCGGCCCGCCTCGAGGAGAATCGCCTTCGGGCCCTGCGCCGCATAGATGCGGCGGTAGTACGCCTGATTCTCGGGCGACAGCTGCGCGAGGCGCGCCAGCCGGCGGCGCTTGAGCGCGCCGGCGATCAGGCGCGAGAGCGCCGCCAGCGCCGGCGGCATGCCGCGGCCGTCGACCGGCGTACCGGCGAAGAAGGCGACGCCGTGGCACGGCTCGCTCGTCTGCGCATCGCTGCGGCCGTTGGCGAAGCGCGGCTCGGCGGTGATGGCGGTGAAATCGGCGTAGCTGAAGATCGCGTCGAGCGGACCGTCGATCGGCTCGCCGGGCTGCTCGCGCAGCATGCTGAGCGCGCGTTCGCTCTGCACGCGGCCGTTGTGCTCGGCGTAGGCGTACTCCGCCGAGCCGGTGAGCTGCTTGCGCCGCTGCCAGGCACCGGGACCATGATAGTGGGGCGACACGTCGCCGGCGGTCGCCTGGGCGAAAATCGCCACCGGATCGGCGGCGCCGGCGTCGCGCAGCGCCTGCTCGGCGTGCGCGGCGGCGTAGCCCTTGTTGTCGCCGTCGAAGCGATCGCGCGTGTTGCCGATGCACGTCGCGTGGACGCCGAACAGCGAGATCAGCGCCTGCACGGTGCCGTCGCGCACGAGGCCGAGCACCGGCATCGAGCGGTCGAGCGCCAGATGGCGTTCGTCCTCGCCGCGCTGCACGACGTCGGGATTGCGGTTGTACGCGCGCAGCGAGCGGTTCCAGGCGACCGGCACGTCGGCGGCGAACGGCGCCTCGTAGAGCCGCAGCTCGGTCGGCGCGGCGCTGCGCCACGCGGCGACGATCGCCTCGGTGACCGCCGCGACCACCGCCCGCCAGTGCGGCGTGACGAAGCCCGGCGTGACGACGTTGTACAGCGCCTCGTGCGAGCAGCCCCCCGGTCCCGAGTGCGTGTGCGTGCAGGTCAGCACCAGCGCCGCCTCGTCGAACGCGTCGCCGAGCCGCTCGCGCAGCGCCGCGCACACGCCGGTGCGCACCGCGTAGCTGATCGACCCGAGATCGGCGCAACAGACGATCAGCCGCCGCGCGCCGTCACCGAGGCAGACCGCGCGCGCATACAGCGCCGTCTGCCGCCCGCGGGCCCGGTGATGCCACATCCCGTACCCGAACATCGCATGCCCGCGCGGCTCGACCTCGATTTCCGCGCGGCCCCACCCAGCGTCGTACATCCTGCGGTCTTTACCGACTTTCGCGGCGGAGCTGTAGCCGGTCATCCGCAGATTACGCAGATGACGCAGATGGTGGTGACGCGGCGGCAGCGGCGGTCAGACTCGCCCACCTTCCGGAACCAACCGGGAGCAGCGCTGACGCCGGGCACGTCGCCTCGGCTCAGGCATCTGCTTCATCTGCGGATGCCGTGCGCGGGTCGTATGACAATGCGGATCGGTTCGTGAATTGACGAGTCATGTCTATCGGACTAGTTAGGTCAGATGACTTCTGTGACGGTTACGGATCTCAAGGCCAACCTGGCGCGGTACCTGCGGATGGTGCGCCGTGGCGGCGAGGTTCTGGTTACCGAGCGTGGGGTGCCGGTGGCGCGGCTGATCGGGCTCCAGGGAGCTTCGGCGCAGGATGACGGCCGCATCGCGAGGCTCGCAGAACTGGGTCTCCTGCGCCGTGGCACGGGTGATCTGGGATGGTTGCTGGACGAGCCTCCCATCCCCGTCGAGTCGGCGCGCCTCGGGGAAGCCCTGGCCGAGGACCGCGAGGACCGGATGTGAGATTCTGGGATGCGTCTGCCGTCCTGCCGTTGGTAGTCGCTGAACCCGGAACGGAGCTCGTGGCGGGATGGCTTCGCGCCGACCCGGAAGTGGTGCTGTGGGGTTGGACGCGGATTGAGCTGTGTTCGGCGGTCGAGCGCCGTACGCGAGCGGGGCGGCTGAGCGGTGCGCAGCGCCGCGACGCGTTGCAGCGTATCGAACGAATCGCCGACGAGGCCCACGAGATCCTCGATATGTCCGCGGTTCGCATTCGCGCATCAGCACTCCTGGCGCGCCATTCACTGCGCGCAGCCGACGCGGGTCAGCTGGCTGCAGCCCTCGTCGTTGCTGACCCAACCCCGTCCTCGCTCTCGATGGTCGTCCTCGACCGGCGTCTCGCCGAGGCTGCCGAACGGGAAGGAATGCACGTCCTCAGCTGGCCCGACCGTTGACCGACGGGGCGGCTCTCCGGATCGCGGGTAGCCCTTCCCGTCCGCGTGGGTGTCGCTCTTCCCATCGGTTTCACGGAGTCCGCAGATGACGCAGATGGCGCAGATGGGTGGCGTGACACGCGCTTCCCGTCTCGCACGCGGTCACAGGCGCGAAACGGGAACGGAGCCAGCCCGGACCATCGAACGACCGCGTGGGCACATCGCCTGCCCGTGTCGTCCGCCATCTGCGTCATCTGCATCATCTGCGGACTCCGGGCCGCTGTACTTGACTCGACTGCGGCGCTTGCCTAGCCGGAGCGCTTGGCGTTTGTACGTTCCGCGACCGCGCCCGTGCGCCCCCGACCGTTCGCCGCTCCGTCTCCCGCAGGCGGGAGTGCGTGTGCGCTCGCGCTCGCCGGGCTGGCGGCGGCGGCCGCCGGCCAGTGGCTGATCCCGTCGGCGCCGTGGGCGAGCCTGGCGGCGTTCGCCGTCGGCGCCGTCCTGTTCGGCTGGTCGGCGCACCGCGCCCCGCCCGACCCCGAGCCCGGACCCGCGGCGGCGGCGCCGCTGCCGGCGCGCGTGCTGGTGCCGGCGGCGCTCGGCATCGTCCTGTGCGTGGTTGCCGGGTTCCTCGTCTACGGCGGCGCCGCCGTGCGCGTGACGCACGGTCTCTGGTTCGCCGGCCTCGCGGCGCTCGCCGTCGGCGCGGTGCTCGCGCCGCGGATGCCGCGCACCGTCGCGCCGCTCGAAGCCGGGCAGCGGCTCGCGTTCGCCGCCATCGTCGCCCTCGCCGCCGTGCTGCTTTTCTGGGAGCTCGCGACGATGCCGCCCGAGGTGCACGGCGACGACGCCGAGGTCGGCCTCGACGCGCTGCGCCTGCTGCAGGACTTCAACCTCGTCGGCTCGGGCTGGTTCGAGCTGCCGCGCTTCCACGGCGCGCCGACCGCCGTCGGCCTCGCGCTCGCCGGCGTCGACCTCTTCGGCCTGCGCATCAGCAGCGCCGTGCTCGGCTTCTGCGGCGTGCTGCTCGTCTTCGCCGTCGCACGCCGCCTGTGGACCGTCGAGGTGGCGCTCCTCGCCGCGCTGCTGCTCGCCGCGCAGCGCTTCTACATCCACATCGCGCGCACCGGCTATCACTACATCGACACGCCGGTGATCGCGCTCCTCGCCGTGTGGCTGTTCCTGCGCCTGTGGCAGGACCGGCGCATCGACGCGGCCCTCTGGTGCGGCATCGTCCTCGGCCTCGGCATCCAGACCTACTACGCCTCGCGCCTCGTGCCGGTGCTGCTGGCGCTCACCTTCCTCCTCGGCCTGCCGCGCGTCGCGCGCGGCCAGCGCCTGCGGCACACGGCGCAGTTCGCCCTGCTCGGCGTCGTCGCCGTCGCCGTCGCGGCGCCGATGTTCGGCTTCTTCGCGCACGACTGGGAGGACTTCTGGCGGCGCACGCAGGACACGAGCATGTTCACCGAGGCGGCGCGCCGCCACCTCAGCCACGGCTACGGCACCGACAGCCTCGCGGCGATCCTCGCCATCCAGCTGCGCGCCGCGCTGACGCTGTTCAACCGCACGGCGGACAACTCGATGCAGTACGGCTACAGCGCCGCGCTGCTCGATCCGGTGAGCGCGACGCTGTTCGTGCTCGGCGTCGCGCTCGCGGTCGCGCGGCTGCGCGAGCACCGCGCCCAGCTCGTGCTGCTGTGGACGGCGGTGCCGCTGATCCTCGGCGCGGCGCTGACCATCGACACGCCCTTCTACCCGCGCATCAGCGGCCTCGTGCCGTTCGCGGCGCTGCTCGTCGCCCTGGCGCTCGCCCACCTGCTCGGCCGGCTGCGCGCGGTGCTGCCGACGCCGTACGGCCGGCCGCTGGTCGGCGCGCTCGCCGGCGCGACGCTCGTGCTCATCGTCGCCGGCAACGTGCGCACCTACTTCGTCGAGTATGCGCCGCGCCACCGCCACTCCTCGGCGGTGGAGATCGCCGCGTTCGTGCGCCGGCACGGCGCCGACCGGACGACGTACATGCTCGGCGGCGCGCCGGCGTTCTACATCCGCCACGGCGCGATCGCGTTCCTCACCTGGGGCTACGCGACGCGCGACATCACCGACCCCGAGACGTTCTTCCGCGACGGCGGCATCGATCCGCACCGGAGCGCGTTCGTCATCATGCCGGCGGGCGTCGACCTCATCGCGCGCCTCGAGGCGCTGGTCGGGCCGCTCGACGTGCAGACCCACCGCGCGCGCGGCGGCGTCGCGTTCTACAGCGCCGTGCCGCACGCCGCCGGCGACCAGCCCGATCCGCCGGCGCTGCTCGAGCAGTCGACCACGCCCGGACCGGCCGGCCGCCTGCTCGGCCAGGTCTGTACGTTCGCCGAACGCCTCGCCGCCGTCGTGCT
>CBFGUK010000030.1:0-35772 GCA_965651925.1 uncultured bacterium
CGAGGCGTTCGAGATGGGCAGCGGCATGCGGCAGATGGCCGATCGTCGCGGCGAGCTGCGCGAGGCAGTCGTCGACCGCCGCAGGCAGCGTGCGGTGCGCGAGCGCAATGCGCTCGCCCGGGTCGGCGGGCAGCGCGACCGCGGCGACGGTGCCGTCGGCGCGCGGCATGTGACAGGCGGCGATCTCCGGCAGGTCGTGATCCTCGGTCTGCAGCCAGAAGACCGGCACCACCGGCTGTCCGCTCTCGGCGGCGAGCGCGCCGGCGAGACGCACGGCGGAGGCCGCCTTGTAGAGCGTGAACAGCGGACCGAGGAACAGCCCGACCTGCTGGCCGGTGACCACCGCCGCGGCGCCGGCGCGCAACGCCGCGAGGTGGGCGTCGCGCGCCGCGCTCGGCGTGCGCGCGTTCTGGCGGGCCAGCGCCGCGGCGACCGCCGGCGCGAGCGGCCGGACGGCGCGCGTCACCGCGGCGCGCCGCGCCGCCGCGTCGCCGCAGTGCGCCGGATAGAACGGCTCTGCGGCGCCGCGGCAGTAGCGGTCGAAGAGGCTCAGGAGCCCTGCTTCCACGTGGCGATCGCGTCCGCGACCGGCTGCTTGAAGAAGCCCTCGAACACCTCGTCGCCGGCGCCGAGCCGCTGCGCTTCCTCGGCACTCTGCACCGCTGCGGCGCGCTGGCCCTGCTTCGCCAGGATCTGCGCCTTCACCCAGTTGTTCCACCACGTCGGCTTGATCGCGATCGAGGTGTCGACATAGCCGAGGGCCTGCGTCAGGTCGCCGCCGGTGTCGAGGAGATAGCGCGCCGAGGCGAAGTGCGGGCGCCATGCGTCGGCGAGCGCGCGGTCGATGTTCGCGCGCGCCTGCGCGGCGGTGTCGACGGTGATCGGCACCGAGACGCGCACCGTATCCCACTCGAGATCGAGGCGCGTCGCGTCGTCGGTCGTCCCGGCGAACAGGAACGTCATCCGCTCGCGCTGCGGCACCTGTGCCGGCGTGACGGTGACGCGCGCGACGTCATTCGCCTCGCTGTAGCCGCGCGTGCCGCTGGCGCCGGGGTTGCGGTTGAGGATGACCGTCCAGCTCGCCTCGCCGGGGATCGTGTAGAGCGCGTAGCTGCCGGCCGGCACCTTCGTGCCGCCGAACGTGAAATCCTCGCTGGCGGTGAACGTCGTCGCCGCGTTCGCCCCGGTACGCCACAGCTCGCCGTACGGCACCAGCTCGCCGAAGATCGTGCGCCCCTTCACGCCGGGGCTGAAGTACGCGACGGCGAAGTCGGTCAGGCCGACGCGCTGCTCGACGCGCGCCTTCGGGCTCGGCTGCGGCAGCTCGGGCGCGCCCGGCTGCGCGGTGGCGGTGCCGGCCAGCGCGAGCATGGCCGCGGCGGCGATCAGGCGCAGCGCGCCGGTTGCTGAGGGAATGAAACGGATCGATGCACGCATGAAGACTCCTCCTCGTCGATATGGCCGGCCACTGTGCCATGCGACGCCGGCTCGTGCCACGTCTGCCGCCGGATGGCGGTGCGGCGGCGCGCCGGCGCCGCTCAGCGCCGCCGCGGCGCGCCCTCCGGCGGCCACGCGAGACGCTCGAGCCCGCCGGCCGCCTCGGGCGGAAAGTCGGGCAGATACAGGCGCTTCGCGCGCCGCCACTCGGCGACCTCCGCCTCCGCGGCGGCGCGGCGCTCGTCGTCGCGGCCGCGGTCGCGGCCGAGGAAGAGCGTCCGGGACGGCACGGCGAAGCTCGTGCCGCTCGCCTCGACGATCGTCATGATGCGCAGGAACACGTCCTCGCGGACCGCGAGGAACTCGTCGATGTTCGCGGTACGCACGTAGGCGAAGATCTCGAGGTCGAGCGAGTGCGCGCCGAAGCCGACGAAGCGCACGCGCGCCGGGTCGGGATCGATCTTCGGGTGCGCGAGCAGCAGCGCCTTGATCTCGACGAGCAGGTAACGGAGCTGGTCGCTGGTCGTGTCGTAGCGCAGCGGCAGGACCGGGTGCAGCCAGATCCGGTCGCGCGGCGCGAAGTTCTCGAGCTGGAGGCTGGAAAACTCCGCGTTCGGGATCGTCACCACGGTGCGGTCGAGCGTACGGACGCGCGTCGAGCGGATGCCGATGTCCTCGACGGTGCCGATGCGGTCGCCGAAGCGGCAGAAATCGCCGACGCGCACCGGCTGGTCCATGATCAGGCTCAGCCCGCCGAAGAAGTTCTCGAGCGTCTTCTGCGCCGCGAGGGCGACCGCGAGGCCGCCGATGCCGAGGCCGGCGAGCACGCTGGTGACGTTGAAGCCGACGTGCTGCAGGACGGCGAGCAGGCCGAGGAGCAGGAGCAGGACCTTCGCCGTCTTGCGCGCCAGCGGCAGGACGGCGGCGACGCCGGGCAGGCGGCGGCTGCGGAAGCGCTCGTCGAGCACGCCGACGGCGACATCGGTGAGGCGCATGCCGAGCCAGACGACCGCGAGCACGAGCAGGATCGCCGCCGCGGTGGCGAGCACGGCGCGCGCCGGCACCGGCAGCACGAGCGCGACGGCCATGGCGCGGAACAGCAGCACGCCGCACAGCAGCCGCACCGGACCGGCGACGAGGCGTGCGAGGCTGTCGCGCACCCGTTCCCGCGCCGCCAGCCACGGCCGCCCGAGGCGCAGCAGCACCGCCGTCGCGATCCACGAGAGCGCGAGCGCGAGCAGCGCCGCGGCCAGCAGCCCGAGCCACTGCCAGAGCTGGACGTCGAGCACGCGCACGTCGAACGCGAACGACGGCAGCACGGCGGCGAGCGGCCCGTAGCCGAGCGCGTCGTACAGCTCCGGCACGGCGGCGAGGGTGCCGGGCGCGAACTGCCAGATCGGTGCGCCGTCGTCGGCGCGCGGCACGCGCTCGAGCAGCACCTCGACGGGCTCGCCGTCGGCGCGCTCGATCACGCCGAGGCGTTCGAGCGCGCGCGGCAGGCCGTCCTCGCGGTCGCCGGTCGCATCGGCGCTCACCGTCGTCCAGTCGATCCACAGGTGATGATCGAGCACCGCCTTGAGCTCGCGGGCGCGCTCCATCGCCGCCGCGGCGTTCTCCGGCCGGCGCCCGCCGCGACGGGCGAGATACTGCGCGGCGCGCTCCCAGTCGCCGTCGCGGGCGGCGGTGATGAAGCCCTGCAGCGCGCCGCGCGGCGAGCCGCGCCCGTAGGTGTCGACGGGACCCGGGTGCGGGGTCGGCGTCGGCAGCGGCGCGCGCGTCGGGCTCGGGGCGCCGTCGTCCTGAGCCGCCGCCGGCACGGCCGCGCCGCCCGCCAGCAGCAACGCCAGCAGCATGGCGGCGCCGAGGCCCGCCGCCTGTCGGGTGCTCTCCAGGCAATGCATCCGCTCTCCTCTCAGTACCGCCGGGCGCGCCGGTGGCCATGATGGATGAGCGCGCCACTGTGCCACGCCCCGGCGCGGCGTGCCACGGCAGCCGCGGCCCGGTGCGTTGCGCGCCTGCCTCGGCGGCGACGCCCACCGTTGGCAGCGCGGCTGCATCGGTTCGTCTCGGGCGCCCGCCAGGTCATGGCACGGTGAGTGAATCGGGAAAGGAAGGAATCTGCCGCGAAGGCGCGGAGGGCGCGGAGCTCAAGAACCGAGACCCTCGGGGCCACACCGGCTTGGAGCGGCCGGCCGGGGCCGGTAGGGTCGCGCGCGAGATGGCCGAGCATCCGTCGACGCCGGCCGCGACCGCGCATCCCGCGGTGCGCGAGCAGGACGGCAGCCTCGTCCTGCGTTTCGAGGACGGCACCGTGCAGAGCCGCATGCTCGCCGCCGATCCGGGCGCGCTCGTCCTCGAGTACACGCGCCTGATGATGGGCGTTCTGCTCTTCCAGCCGGCGCCGGCGCGCATCGCGATGATCGGCCTCGGCGGCGGCTCGCTGGCGCGCTACTGCGCGCAGACGCTGCCCGAGGCGGATTTCACCGCGGTCGAGATTTCGCCCGCGGTGATCGCGCTGCGCGAGGCATTCGCCATCCCGGCCGACGGCCCGCGCTTTCGCGTCCGCCGCGCCGACGGCGCGGTGTTCGTGCGCGACGACACCGTCGCGCCGCTCGACGTGCTGCTGATCGACGGCTTCGACCGCGACGGGCAGCCGCCGCAGCTGTGCAGCGCTGCGTTCTACGATGCCTGCCGCGCGCGGCTCGCCGCCGGCGGCGTCCTGGTCGTCAACCTGCACACCGACGACCCCGGCTGCGAGACGTGCCTCGAGCGCATCCGCGCGGCGTTCGCCGGTCGCTGCGTCGCGATTCCCGCCCGCGGCAGCGACAACCTCGTCGTCTTCGCCGGCAGCGACGCGCCGTTCCCGCCGCCGTTTGCCACGCTGCTGCCGCGCCTGCGCGCCCTCGAGCCGCACCATCCCGTCGACCTCGGCGCCACGATGGCGCTGATCCTGCAACAGAGTGGGCAGCCGCCACGCCCGCGCCGCCGCCGTCGCGCCTAGCCTTCAGGCCCGTCCCGGGCGCACGCGCCGCGGCGCGTGCATGCAGCAGATTGGCTTTGACGCGCACAGTTCTTTCGATTACTCCGGCCGGCGCGCGTGCCGATCTGGTGCAGTCGATGGCCGCGGTGTGCTGAAGAGGAGGATGGTGATGCGGAAGACGCGGCGGCAATCGATCGGTCTGCTGCACCGGCGCCCGATGATCCGGTGGGCAGCCTTCGCGGTACTGCTCGCGGCGGCGCCGGCCGCGGCGCAGGAATGCCTCAATCCGGCGCTCACCCTGGTTCCCAGGGGCCAGGAGAGCGGCGGGTGCAGGACCTATGACGGGCAGCCCGAGCAGTGTGCGGCGTCGTACATCATGGGCGGCAACGGGCCGACATCCTGCTTCCTGACGCCGGACGGGTACTGCGAGGGCTGCGGCCCCAACAACGAAGGCCTCCTGTGCACCAACACCTGTCAGGCGGCGCTCCAGTGCGCCGGCGATCCGGCGCGTACGCAGTTCGGCCAGTGCCGCGACTTCGACGGCGAGCCCGCGCAGTGCAACCACGCGTTCGGACGCAGCGACAGCAACACGGCCGCATCGTGTTTCGTCGACCATCGCTGCGTGCCGTGCGGTGGCGTCTTCGAAGACGAAGATGACACCAACGTCGACTTCTGCATCAACTCCTGCGTGCCGCCGCCGACCTGTGCCGATGGCACGCGCACCACCTTCACGGGCGGCCCGGGCACCCGCGCCTGCCGGCAGTTCGACAACAACGAGGCGGCCTGCAACCAGGCCTTTGCCCTCAGCTTCGACGGCGTCGTGTCCTGCTTCTACGACGACGGCGTCTGCCTCGGCTGCGGTCCGAACAACGAGGGCGAGATCTGCACCAACACCTGCGTCGCGCCGCCGCCCTGCATCGACGAGACCCGCACGACGTTCGCCGGTGGCCCGTTCACGGCGGCCTGCCGGCAGTTCGACGGCAACGAGGCCGCCTGCAACCTCGCATACGCGCTCAGCGGCGACGGCCCGGTCTCGTGCTTCTACCACGAAGGCGACTGCCTCGGCTGTGGTCGGAACAACCAGGGCGAGCTCTGCACGAACACGTGTGCGCTGCCACCGTCATGTGCCGATGAGACCCGCACCTATGTCGGCGGGCCCGATTCGGAGGGCTGCCGGCAGTTCGAGTCCGACCCGGAAGGGTGCGAGTCGGCATTCGTCGTCGGCGACAATGGCCGGTCGAACGCCTGCTTCTACGACGGCGAGGAAGGCGTGTGTCGCGGCTGCGGGCCGGCCAACGAAGGCGCAGGGCGATGTGCCAACGACTGCGTGATCCCCGTCCCCTGCGCCGATCAAACGCGCACGATCTACACCGGTCCGCCGGACTCGGCAGGTTGCACACGATTCGACGACGACCCGGCATCGTGCGCCATGGCGTACGTCGAAGGCGGCAGCGGCGTCGCGTCGTGCTACTACGACGCCGAGAACGAGACGTGCCGCGGCTGCGGCCCGGGCAACGAGGGCGCCGGGCGATGTGCCAACAGCTGCGTGATCCCCGCCCCCTGCGCCGATCAATCGCGCACGATCTACACCGGTCCGCCGGATTCGGCAGGTTGCACACGATTCGACGGCGACCCGGCATCGTGCGCCATGGCGTACGTCGAAGGCGGCAGCGGCGTCGCGTCGTGCTACTACGACGCCGAGAACGAGGCCTGCCGCGGCTGCGGCCCGAGCAACGAGGGATCGGGCGCGTGCACGAACACCTGCATCGCCCCGCCGTCGTGCCCGCTCGATCAGAGCCGCACGATCTACACCGGCGGGCCGGGGAGCCAGGGCTGCCGCGAGTTCGACGGCAACCCCGGGCAGTGCCTGCAGGCCTTCGTCCGCGGCTTCGGCGGCATCGCGTCGTGCTACTACGACGCGGACAGCGGATCGTGCCGCGGCTGCGGCCCGAACAACGTCAACGACGGCGCCTGCGTCAATACCTGCATCGCACAGCCGTTCTGTACCGCGAACCCGGAGCGCACGCAGCTCGGCTGCGGCCGGTTCGACGGCAACCCGGCGGGCTGCGACGCGGCGTACGGCCTGCTCGGTGACGGCAGCCCGACCTCGTGCGTATCGGTCCAGAACTGCCGCGTCTGCGACGACGACGATCAACTGAACGGCGAGTGCACCAACGCCTGCGTGGCGCGCCCGTCGACCACTGCCGTCGCTCCGAGCATCTCGTGGCCGGGCCTGATGGCCGTGTTGCTCGCCTTCTCGGCGGTCGCCTTCCGCCGCCTGCGGCGCCGCGTCTGACCGCGTCGCGCACCGGCGGGGCGGCTCAGCCCTCGCCGGTGCGCGATGGCACTTCGACGCGCACGCCCCAGGTACGCGCCAGCCAGTCGAGCAGGCTCGACTCGTGCGGGCTCGCGACGTCGGGCAGCGCCGCCTCGAGCACCGTGCCGTAGATCAGCTCGCGCGCCTCCTGGCGCGCGATGCCGGGCAGAAAGGCCTTCAGCGCCGCCTCGTCGGCGAAGCGCTCGTCCGCCTCGCGCGTCGCGGCCGTCCAGGCCGCCTCGCCGATGGCGCCGGCGACCTGCTGCAGCGTCGCCACCTCGTCCTCGGACGCCTCGGCGTCGGATTCGACCACCAGCTGGAGCAGCGCCGCGAGCGCGATCCGTTCGTCATGGGTCAGGTCAGCGAGATTCATGCGCTCCATCTCTTCTGACCCACCGGGGTCGAGTCAACTCACGAAATGGTCGCAGCGGCCGGCATGCGTGCACGCCCGCCGCATCTGCTACGATCGGGTCGATCACGATGGCCGTGTCCACCCCGCCACTCGATCCGCGCAAGTTCTGCGACGCCGCGGTCACGGCGACCGGCGCGCCCCGCGCGTCCGTCGCGCCGACGAGGCTCGACACGCTGTGGTTCAACACCGGCACGCGCTGCAACATCACCTGTGTGCACTGCTACATCGAGTCGTCGCCGGCGAACGACCGGCTCATCTATCTGCGCGCCGCCGAGGTGACCGCATTCCTCGACGAGGCCGCGGCGCTCGGCCGGCGCCCGCGCACCATCGGCTTCACCGGCGGCGAGCCGTTCCTCAATCCCGAGCTCATCGCGATGCTCGAGGTAGCGCTCGCGCGCGGACACGAGGTGCTCGTGCTGACCAACGCGATGCGGCCGCTGCAGCGGCCGGCGGTGCAGACGGGGCTCGCCGCGCTCGCCCGCGCCCACGGCACGCGGCTCACGCTGCGCGTCAGCCTCGACCACTGGCGCGCCGAACGCCACGACGAGGAACGCGGCGTCGGCAGCTTCGCCGCCACGCTCGCCGGGCTGCGCTGGCTGCGCGACCACGGCGTAACACTCACCGTCGCCGGCCGGCTGCGCTGGGGCGATGGCGAAGCCGACCTGCGCGCCGGCTATGCGGCGCTGTTCGCGCGCGAGACCCTGGCGATCGACGCCGCCGATCCGGCGGCGCTGGTGCTCTTCCCCGAGATGGACGCGCAGGCCGACGTACCCGAGATCACCACCGACTGCTGGCGCATCCTCGGCCGCCATCCCGACGAGATGATGTGCGCCACGAGCCGCATGGTGGTGAAGCGCCACGGCGCCGCCGCGCCGGTCGTCGTCGCCTGCACGCTGCTGCCCTACGACGCGCGCTTCGAGCTCGGCGCAACGCTCGCCGAGGCGCTCCGCCCGGTGGCGCTCAACCACCCGCACTGCGCGCGCTTCTGCGTCCTCGGCGGCGCCAGCTGCCAGGCGCGGTGAATGCGGGAACGAACGACGCCGGCAACGCCGCGCGCCGGAGCGCGCTTTCATCCCGGGATTCCGCTCCACATCTCCGCTCACGGAAACGCGCTTCCCCTTTCAGAGGGAACTCCAGCGGGACTTGTCCCTCCGGGAGCCGCGCAGTAGGCAGCGGCCTGGAGGTCACGCTCAATGGTTGCGCTTCCCCTCGTCGGTGGCTGTCAGTGCGGTGCGGTGCGCTACGCGATCAGCCAGGCGCCGCTGATGGTCTACAACTGCCACTGCACGAACTGCCAGACGATCGGCGGTGGCGCGTTCTCGACGCCGGTGACGGTACTCGAGACCGGCTTTGCATTCACCGCGGCCGAGCCGCGGCGCCATGAGTGGACCTCGGATGCCGGCTCGCGCCGCTTCGGCTGGTTCTGTGGCGACTGCGGCAGCCGCATCGCGCACGGCGCCGTGCCGTCCAACGGCATCCTCAGCGTGCGCAGCGGCACGCTCGACGATACGAGCTGGGTGGAGCCGGTCGGCGACATCTGGACGCGCAGCGCACAGCCATGGGTGTCATTCGGCGACCGCCTGAACGTCGAGCAGCAGCCGACCGACTACGCGCCGTTCGTGGAGCGCTTCCAGCGCCAGAACCGCTTCTGACCGTCGCGCCCGTCGCACGCGACGATTCGAGCCAGCCACCGAGGTTGAGGAGGACACCCAGTCGCTCGTCGGTCGGATCTGATGTGACCGAATCCAATCCACTTCGCGTCCTCTGCGCCTCTGTGGCGATCGGTTCCGGAGCTGGGGAACCGTCAGTTCACCACCACCTCCATCTCCAGCGGCAGATCCCGTGATGAGCTGCCGGCGCGGATCGCATAGGCGCCGGGGTGGACGACCCAGCCGCTCGTCTCCTCGTCCCACACGGCGAGGCTGGTGCGGTCGAGCCGCATCGTCACACGCTGCGTCTCGCCGGGCGCGAGCGCGACGCGGCTGAATCCCTTGAGCTGGTTCGGCGGTGCCTGCGCCGCGGCGGGAACGCCGATGTAAAGCTGCACCACCGCCGCGCCGGCGCGGCTGCCGGTGTTCGTCACCGACACCGAGACGTCGAAGGCGCCGTCGGTGCGCTCGGCGACGGCGAGGTCGGCGAGCGCGAACGTCGTGTAGGTCAGGCCGTAGCCGAACGGGAACAGCGGCTCCTGGCCGAACGCGTCGTAGTAGCGGTACCCGACGAACACGCCCTCGTCGTAGTGGACGGTCGCGTCGACGCCGGGATACTCGCTCGCCTGCTGCGCCGGTCCCTGCGCCTCGCTCGCCGGGAACGTCATCGGCAGGCGCCCTTCCGGTGCGGCGTCGCCGAACAGCACCGCGGCGATCGCCTCGCCGCTGCGCTCGCCGGGGTACCACGCCTGGATGACGCCGGCGACCTGCGCGAGCCACGGCATCAGCACCGGACCCGAGGTGTGCAGGACGACGACCGTGCGCGGGTTGGCCGCCGCCACCGCCGCGATCAGCGCGTCCTGATCGCCGGGCAGGCGGAGCGCCTCGCGGTCCATCCCTTCGGCGGTCACGTCGTTGACGAATACGACGGCGACGTCCGCCTCCGCCGCCGCCGACACCGCCGCGGCGCGCAGCGCCGGGTCGGGCGGCTGCCAGCCGAGATGGAGGACGGCGCCGGCCAGCGACGAGCCGATCGAGTACTCGACGGTGATCGGCACCGGCACGCCGGCGGTCAGCGTCGCCACGCCGTGGGCGGTGACCGGCGCCACGCCGGCGAGCGCAAACGGCGGGTGGCCGAGCCCTTCGGAATCGCCGGTCGCGATCAGCTCGCCGTCGACGAAGAGCCGCACGATGCCCGAGTAGTCGAATGAGAACCGGTAGGTGCCGGTCGCCGGCGGCGTCAGCGTCCCGGTAAAGCGCGCCGAGAGCGCGCCGTTGCCGAGCACGTTCGCGGCATCGAGCGTCGGCACGACGTCGGTGCGCACGACCGCGCCGCTCCAGTCGAGCGTCGCATAGTACGTGCCGGTGAGACCGGCGCCGTCGCCCGACGACGGCGTGAGGACGTCGGCGGGTAGCACCGGCAGCGGCACGAGGCCGAGCGTGCCGGGCGCGAAGCGCACCGCGGGCGCGTAGCGGACCGGCGTCCCGTTGGCGCGCGCCGCGATCGCGTCGAGCGGTGTCACCACCGGCCCGCCGACGACGGCGGCCGACCCGGCGACCATCGTCTGCGTGCCCGGCCCGGCGTCGTACCCGATGACGGCGATCGACTCGACCGTCTTGTCGAACGGCAGCAGCCCGTCGTCGTTCTTCAGCAGCACGCTGCCCTGCGCCGCGATCTCGGCCGCGAGCGCGCGATGCTCCGCCGTGCTGACGTCGGCGTCGGGATCGCCGGTGACCGGATGGTCGATCGCGCCGACGCCGATCATCGCGGTCAGGATGCGGCGCACCATGTCGTCGAGGCGTTCGACGGGAATCTGCCGCAGCGCGGTGTCCACCGGCGGCGTGGCGATGCTGCCGAGCGCGAACTGATCGGTGCCGGCCAGCGCGGCGGCGACCGCATCGCGCACCGCGAGGATGGCGTCGGGCTCGACGAAGCCGGTGAAGCCCCACTCCTCCTTCAGGATGCCGAGGACCTCCGGATGCTCGCAGGCGTAGCGGCCGTTGATGCGGTTGTAGGAACACATCACCGACGCGACGCCGCCCTCCTCGACCGCGGCGCGGAAAGCGGGGAAGTAGATCTCGCGCAGCGCGCGCTCGGACACCTGCACGTCGATCGCCGGCGAGAAGGTCGCCAGATGCCCGACGCGCTCGATCTCCTGGTTGTTGGCGGCGAAGTGCTTCGCTTCCGCCATGACGTGCCGGCTCTGGATGCCGCGGATCTCGGCGGCGGCGATCTGCCCGGCGAGAAACGGGTCTTCGCCGAACGTCTCGGCCGCGCGTCCCCACTTCGGCGTGCGCAGGATGTTGATCGTCGGCGCGAGCAGGAGGTTGTACCCCTTCCCCGCCGCCTCGGCGCCGAGCGCGCGGCCGAACCGCTCGGCGAGCGCCAGGTCCCAGGTCGCGGCGAGCACCTGCGCGTTCGGGAACGCGGTCTTGCCCGGCCCGCCGCCGCGGATGCCGTTCGGTCCGTCCGACGCGCTGATCGGCGGGATGCCGAGACGCGGCACGCCCGCCTCGCCGGTGGCGGCGAGCGCGACCTTCTCCTCGAACGTCATCTGCGCGAGCAGCGCGTTGGCGCGTGCGATCGGATCGGACGGCGACGCGGTCGGGCTCGCCGTCGCGGTCGCGGCCACCGTCCCGGTCGGCACGGCGGTCGCGGTGGCGGTGACGATGATCGTCGCGGTGGCCGTCGGCAGCACGACCGTCGCGGTCGCCGTCGGCGGTGCGACCGTCGCGGTGGGACTTGCAATGCCGGTCGGCGTCGCGGTGGCGACGACCGTGCCGGTCGGCGTCGCCGTGCGCCGATGGTCATCGTCGTCGCCGCATGCCGCGACGAGGCTGAGGCAGGCGAGCCCGATCCCGATCCGGCACACCTGCTGGACGATGGACGCGCGCGCCGCGCGCTGCGCCGCATGGCCTCGATGCCTGATGGTCGTCATCCGCCCTCCCGCGTTCGCCCGGCCCTTGTAGCGGATCGGCGCGCCGACGCGCGATCGGAACCGCGCCCGGTTCCGTCCGCTGGTGTGGTATGGCGATCCCGCCATGCCTGCGTCCGCCGACCCCTTCATCGAACGGTTCCACATCGCGCCGCTCGCCAGCGGGCCCCTCGATGGCCGGCGCGTCGGGATCAAGGATCTCATCGACATCGCCGGTCATCACACCGGGTGCGGCAACCCGCGCTGGCGCGACACGCATCCGGTCGCGGCGGTGAACGCCGTCGTCGTCGACCTGCTGCTCCATGCCGGGGCCAGCGTCGTCGGCAAGACGATCACCGACGAGCTCGCGTTCAGCATCATCGGCGAGAACGCGTGTTACGGAACGCCGCTCAACCCGCGCGCCCCGGAGCGGGTGCCCGGCGGCTCGTCGAGCGGCTCGGCGTCGGCGGTCGCGCAAGGCGAGTGCGACGTCGGCATCGGCACCGACACCACCGGCTCGGTCCGGGTCCCCGCCGCCAACTGCGGCCTGGTCGGCATGCGCCCGTCGCACGGACGCGTCTCGCTCGCCGGCGTGATGCCGTTCGCGCCGGCGTTCGACACGGTCGGGGCACTGACGCGCGACCTCGCGACGCTGGAGCGCGTCATGGCGGTACTGCTCGGGTTCGGCGACAGCGCGCCGGCGGCGGCGCCGTCATTCGAGATCCTCCTCCCGCGCGAAGCCTGGGCGCTCGCCGAGCCGGCGGTCGCCGCCGCCGGCCGCGAGTGGCTGGCCACGCGCCGCCTCGCGGGGCGTGACGTCGGGTTGGCGGACCTCGTCGGCGACGCGGGCGCCGATCCGGCCGCGTGGCTGGTGACACACTGCCAGCTGCAGTGGGCCGAGATCCGTGCCTGTCTCGGGAGCTGGCTGGCGGACGCCACCCCCACCTTCGGCCCCCTCATCACCGCGAACTTCCGCCTGCTCGAGCAGATCGATCGCTCCCGGCTGGCGGAGCGCCAGCGGCTGCGCGAGCAGCTCGCCGCGCGGCTCAACGCCGCCCTCGGCGCGCAGCACATCCTCTGCTTCCCCACCACCTCCGCGCCGGCCCCGCGCCGAGGCCAGCTCTACGGCGATCGACGGGAAGACGCGTACATGAGTCCGACGCTGACGCTGCAGACCTTCGCGACCATCGCCCGTCTGCCGCAGGTCACCCTGCCCTGCGGCACGGTCGAGGGCGCCCCGGTCGGCATCTCCTTCGCCGCCCTGCACGGCGCCGACGCGCCGCTCCTGCGGTGGCTGCGGGAACGGGGCTAGTGCAACGCGGAGGCGCGGAGCGGTTGCGCTTATCCGTGCATTGACGGTTAGATCGTCTGTGGCGCCCGTGCGGGTGCGCTGATGACGCGGCACAGGGAGGGGAAGACGCGTACATGAGTCCGACGCTGACGCTGCAGACCTTCGCGACCATCGCCCGTCTGCCGCAGGTCACCCTGCCCTGCGGCACGGTCGAGGGCGCCCCGGTCGGCATCTCCTTCGCCGCCCTGCACGGCGCCGACGCGCCGCTCCTGCGGTGGCTGCGGGAACGGGGCTAGTGCAACGCGGAGGCGCGGAGCGGTTGCGCTTATCCGTGCATTGACGGTTAGATCGTCTGTGGCGCCCGTGCGGGTGCGCTGATGACGCGGCACAGGGAGGATCATCCGATGAAGACGCCCATTGCGCTCTCGCTGTCACTGCTGCTGCTCGTTGCCGGCTGCGGCGACGATGATGATGACCGGCCGCGCGCCACGCCGACGGCGACGATGGCGGCAGCGACGCCAACCATCACGCTCGCACCGGGGACGCCGGCGACGCCGACGCCGACGGCGACGGCGGTCGAGACGCCGGCCGTGCCGCCGACGGCGACCGCGACGCTGCCGCCGTCGCCCTCCCCGACCGCCGCGCCGACCGACACGGCAACCGTCGCGCCGACGGCGACGCCGACCGTCGATCCGCTCTGTCCGGTGGTCGTGCGCGATGCCGACTGCGACCGCACGCAGCGGCCGTTCGTCTTCGTGCACGGCACGTTCGGCTCCGGCGACAACTTCGCGCACGTCGCGCGCCTGCTGGGCAGCAATGGCTTCTGCCAGGACCGCATCATCGCCATCGAGTACAACTCGCTCGGCGACATGCCGGCGGCGAACGGGCAGATCGATGCGGCGATCGACGCGATCCTCGCCGCTACCGGCTTCACGCAGGTCGATCTCGCCGGCCACTCGCAGGGCACCCGCCACTGCGGCGAGTACTTGAGCGTCCCGGAACAGGCGGCGAAGGTCGCCAACTACATCAACTTCTCCGGTTCGCCGGAGGTCGGCGACGTGCCGACGCTGAGCATCTCCTCCGAGCAGGACATCGGCAACACGCCGCGCCACGCGACGGGGACGAACGTGACAGTGGTCACGCTGAAGGACGAGGACCACTTCGCCGTCGCCGCCTCGCGGCGCGCGTTCATCGCGCTCTACGAGTATCTGCGCGGCGAGGCGCCGCAGTACACCGAGGTGCAGTGCGGCGAGCCGCTGGTCACGGTCGAGGGCATCGCGGAATCGTTCGCCGACAACGTGCCGCAGGCCGGCACGCTCGAGATCCGCGAGCTCGGCGACGTGCCGCGCGCCGAGGATCCGCCGGTGTACACGCTGACACTTGACGCCGCGGGTCGCTTCGGGCCGATCGAGCTCAAGCGCGACGCGTTCTACGAAATCAAGGGCTTCGACGCCGAGGGCGAGCTGGTCGGCTACCAGTACTTCACGCCGTTCAAGCGCAGCAATCGTCTCGTGCGCGTGCTCGGGCCGTCGCCGAACCCGGCCATCCGCGCGCTCAGCACCGATCTCGTCGTGCGCGGCCCCGGCCACGCGGCGCTGATCGCGCGCTGGGACGGCGGCGGCTTCCGGCACGACCTCGGCGCCAGCCTGACGATCGACGGCGTCGAGGTGCTGACCAGCGAGAATGCCGGCGAGGAGGCGCTCGCCACGCCGGCGCTCGACGGCGGCGTCGTCGGCTTCTTCATGTACGACGCGAACACCAACGCCCAGACCGACCTCGGCCTCGTCGCCAGCGCGCCGTTCCTGTCGTTCACCGACGTCTTCCTGGATGCGGCGACGCCGCGCTTCCTCGAGGTGCGCTTCACCGCCGGCAGCGAGGATCCGTCGATCGTCGACCAGACGCTACGCATCCCGAACTGGCCCTCCGACGGCGCACTGATGCTGATGATGCTGCAGTAAAAGTCCTGGGTCCCCTCTCCCCCCTGGGTCCCCTCTCCCCGCCAGGGGAGAGGGTCAGGGTGAGGGGCATCCGACAATTCCAGCGCGAGCAAGTTCCCGCGCCACGCGCGGCCCGCTCCGCAGCCGCCGGTTGTTTCCATCGCATCCAGCGACATCCGACGTGCGCCTGGCGTGAGCGCGCGTCGCCGGACACACGCCCTCACCCTGGCCCTCTCCCTCCGGGAGAGGGGACCTGACGGGGGGAGGGACCTGACGTACGACACCGCGCGACGGGTCAGCGCGCCAACGTCGGTCGCGTGGCGCGCGCGATCCTGCGCACGAGCTTCGTCGCCAGCCAGACGAGCACGAGGACGAACAGGAGTGCGAGGATCGGCGCCACGATGGCGGCGGCGCTGAGCGTCACGGCGATCACGTCCTCGACGACCGACACGACCGGGTTCGCCACGCCGAGGCTCGTGACGCTGCTGCCAACGCGGGCCTGGGCCTTGAGCGCATGCACGCCGAAGGCGCCGCCGGCGAGCAGCGTCGCCAGCCCGATGGCCCATTCCTGGCCGAGCGGCGTGAGGACGCCGAACGACACCACCCACGCGGCGACCGGACGGATGAACGTCGCCATGGTGTCGAGGGCGTGATCGACCAGCGGGACCTTGTCGGCGAGCAGCTCGAGCACGGTGGCGGTCCCGAGCGCGATGAGCGCCAGGTCGCCGGAGAGCCACTCTTCGGCCGGGCGCACCGCAGCCCAGCCGACGCGCCCGGCGATGCCGACTGCGAACAGCGGCAGGAAGGCGCGGAACCCGGTCGCTGCCGCGAGCGCCACGCCGGCCGACAGCGCGAACACGATGTTGAGCGGGGAGGGATCCAGAAGCGGCTCCTGTCACCGGAAGAAGCACAGCGCGACCGCCAGCTCCTCCGCACCCGCCGCCAGCTGCGCCACGCGTGAGAAGCCCGCGGCGGCGCCGAGGCGGCGCAGGGTCTCGTTCGTCTCGGGATAGTCGGCCGCCGTGACGTGCGCTTCGATCAGGTCGACGTCGCGCGCGGTCAACGCCGGGCACCGCGTGCGATAGTAGTCGACGCCGCGCGCCAGGTACGCCGCGCGCGACTCATCCGGCCGGCGCATGATGTCGATCAGGACGAAGACGCCGTGCGGCCGCAGCACGCCCTCGATGAGCGCGAGCGCCTCGCGCTTTTCCTCCGCGTGCAGGTGGTGGAGCGCGAAGGACGACAGGACGACGTCGAAGCGCTCGCCGACCTCGCGCAGGCCACGCAGCAGGTCGCGCGGCAGCAGCGCCACGTCGGCGCAGCGCCCCGCGAGATTGGTCCGCGCCAGGTCGAGCGCCACCGCGGACAGGTCGACGCCGACGTAACGGGCGAGCGCCACCTCGGTGAACGTGCGCGCGCTCTGCGACGCGTCACCACAGCCGAGCTCCAGCATCCGCACCGCACCGTCGAAGCGCGTGAGCAGCACGGCGTGGAGCAGCGCGTAGAACAGCCGGTGCTCCAGGTAATCGTGCTGGAGGAACTTCTGGTAGACGCCCCACTGCTCGTCGAAGAACGCGCCGACCTCTGCCGTGTCCTCGTGGTGGGTGCGATGCGTCACGCCCGGCACGGATCACCCTCCCGGTACACGCGACTCGTCATCGACGCCCTATGCTCCGGCGGGCGGCTCGCTGTCGAGCGCATTCCTTCCGCCCGCCACCGGTTGCACACGACCGTCGTTCGCAAATGAGACGGCAGATGATGACATCACCTGGAGGGCCGTGCTCCCGCACGGCCGCGGACGCGCGCCGCCTCATGGAAGAGGCCACGTCCGCCTGCGGCGTGTTCACGGCATCGTCAGGACGACGCGGAATTCCGCCTTCCCGCTCGTCATCCGCTCCCATGCCTCGTTCACCTTCTCGAGCGGATATGTCTCGATCATCGGGCGGATGCCGGCGAACGCGGAGAAGCGCAGCGTGTCCTCCGAATCCATCGCCGTGCCCGACGGCCAGCCCTGCACCGCACGGCGCGCGAGCAGGAGCTGCATGACGGAGATCTCCATCGGCTCGAACGGCGCGCCGACGATCAGCAGCGTGCCGCCGACGCTCAGCCCGTCGACGAGCGAGGCGATCGCCTTCGCGTTCGGCGCCGTCGCGAGGATCACCGTCGCGCCGCCGAGCTTCTGCAGCTCCGCGGCGGCGTCCGTCGCGGTGCTGTCGATGTAGGCGCTCGCGCCGAGCCGCTTCGCCAGCGGCGCGTTGTCCGGTCCGCGGCCGACGCCGACCACCCGATAGCCGGACTTCACAGCGTACTGGATCCCGAGGTGGCCGAGCCCGCCGATGCCGAGCACGGCGACGAGGTCACCCGGCCGCGCCGCGCTGTTACGCAGCGCGTTGAACGTCGTGATGCCGGCGCAGAGCAGCGGCCCGGCCTCCGGCCCGTCGAGGTCGTCGGGCATGCGTGCGACGGCCTCGTGCCGCGCGCACAGGAACTGCGCATAGCCGCCGTCGCGCGTCACGCCGGTTACGGCCTGGTTCGCGCAGGTGACGAAATCCCCGCGGCGGCAGCTCGGACAGGTGAAGTCGTGTCCGCCGTGCCAGCCGACGCCGACGCGATCGCCGCTCTGCCATTCCGTCACGGCCGCTCCGACGGCGTCGATCACGCCGACGACCTCATGCCCCGGGACGCGCGGGTACTGCAGCCCGGGCCACGTGCCGTCCTTCACGAGATGGTCGCTGAAACAGACCCCGCACGCCGACACCCTGATGCGCACTTCACCGGGACCCGGTGCCGGGACCTCCCGCTCCACCAGCTCGAACGCCCCACCCGCCGTGCTCACCTGTGCAACCAGATGCTTCGCCACCTGTCGCTCCTTTCCGGGTGCCCGGGCCCGCCATGAGTGACGACGCATGTCCTCGCAACTGGGCGGCCCCATAGCACGCCCGCGGCGAGCGGGGATGCGCCCATTCTCCGCACCGGCGATTTGCGCTGCGGCCCGTGCGCGCAGGTGGCGCGGTGCCCGCGCGTTGTCCGATCGCCGCCGGCATGCGAAAAGTCGCCGCTCGGGAGGTGCACACATGTCCGTCGTCCGTCGCGAGGAGAACGAGATCCACAGCATGCAGGGCAATCACATCGCCGGCGTCGCGACGCCGGGGAGCGGCGCGCGTCAGGTGGAGATGTGGCGCGGCCGCATGGACGCCGGCGCCGCCACGCCGCCGCATCGGCACGACACCGAGGAGGTCGTGCTCTTTCTCAGCGGCAGCGGCCGGGCGACGATCGGCCCGCGCGAGCTGCGCTACCAGGCCGGCGACACGCTGATCCTGCCGGCGGCGGAGGTGCACCAGCTGTTCGCCGAGACCGATAGCGAGTTCGTCAGCGCCATGCCGATCGGCGGCACCGTGCAGCTCCCCGACGGCGTCGTCATGGACCTGCCCTGGCGGCGCTGAGCGCGCCGTCGCCGCGCGACCGGCGCCATTCGCGGCGAACGCGGCGATGACGTCAGGCGGAGTCGGCAGCCGACGCGTCGCTCAGCAGTGAGCCGAGCAGCGCCGCGTCGCACGGCTTCACGAGGTGATAGTCGAAACCGGCCGCCGCGGTGCGCTGCCGGTCCTCGGGCTGGTTCCAGCCGGTGAGCGCGACGAGCACCACATCACCGCCGCCCTCGAGCGCACGGATGCAGCGCGCCGCTTCGCAGCCGTCCATGCGCGGCATGCCGATGTCCATGACGACGATGTCCGGCCGGAACTGGCGCGCCAGCGCCACCGCCTCCACACCGTCATAGGCGGTGCGCACCTCGGCGCCCATCGCCGCGAGCGCCATGCTGAGGCTGTCGGCCGAGTCGCGGTTGTCGTCGACGACCGCGATCCGGCAGCTCAGCTCGGGCGTCAGGTGCGCGCCATCGGAGGGCGCCGGCGCGGCGGCCGTCGCGGCACGCGGCAGGCGCACCGTGAACTCGCTGCCGCGGCCGCGCCCGTCGCTGTGCGCCGCGACGCTGCCGCCGTGCAGCTCGACGAGCCGCTTGACCAGTGTCAGGCCGATGCCGAGGCCGCCCGGGATGCGCCCCGGCCCGGGCTCGAGCTGCGCGAACATGTCGAACACGCTGGCGAGCTCCTCGCCGGGAATCCCGATGCCGGTGTCGCGCACGGTGACGACGGCGCCGTGCGGCTCGGCGCGCAGGCGGACGGTGATCTCGCCGCCGGGGTCGGTGAACTTCGCCGCGTTGTGGATCAGGTTCGCGAAGACCTGGGCGAGGCGCGTCGGATCGGCCTGGACGAACACCGGCTCGGCGGGCACCTCGGTGGTGTAGCGGTGGCGCAGCTGCTCGATGAGCGGGCGCGTCGTCTCCTCCGCGAGGCGCAGCACGGCGCGCACATCGACAAGCTCGGTGCGCAGCTGGATCCGATCGCGCGTGATGCGCGACAGGTCGAGCATGTCCTCGACGAGACGCGCCATCTGCCGCACCTGGCGGTCGACGATGGCCAGCGCGCGCCCGCGCGGGCCGGTCTCGCCGCCGGCGGCGCGCAGCACCTGCACGGCGTTGCTGATCGGCGCGAGCGGATTGCGCAGCTCGTGCGCCAGCGTGGCGAGGAAGGCGTTCTTCTGCGCATCGGCGCGCCGCAGCTCCTCGAGACGTTCGCGCAGCTCGAGCTCGAGCCGCTGGCGGGCATCGTTCTCGGCGCGCAGCGCGCGATTCGCCTCGGCCAGCTCCTCGGTCCGCTCCGCGACGCGCGTCTCGAGCTCCGCGTGCGCGGCGCGCAGGCGCGCCTCGGCCCGCCGGCGGCCGGTGACGTCGTGCAGCACGAGCAGCCGCCCGACGCGCCGCGGCCCGTCGGCGGCGAGCGGCGTGTCGGTGAGCTCGTAGATGCGCGCCTCCGCTCCCGTGCCGCGGCGCAGCTCGCGCGTCGGCGCGCTGGCGTCGAGCTCGGGCAGGACGGTGTCGATGCGTTCGCCGATGCACGGCGACGCCGCGCCGATCAGCGCGCAGGCGGCGCGATTCGCATCGACGATGCGCCCGTCGCCGCCGATGACGAAGACGGCGTCGCGCAGAACGTCGAGGACGACCGCGCGCGCGACCGGGACGAGGTCGAGCAGGTGGAAGCGGGTCAGCGCCCAGCTCGCACCGATCCCCGTGATCGTGAAGGCGAGCGGGGTCATGTCGACGACGGCGAGGTCGGTGACGTAGAGCGCGTTGGCGATCCACGGCGCCAGCGCGGCGATGAGCAGCGCGGCCACCTGCGGCGTGTAGAACCCCGGTGTGCTCCGGAAGGCGGCGACGAGGGTGAGCACGCCGCTCAGCATGAAACCGTAGGCGATCGCCACGTTCAGCCAGCCGGCCGGCCCGTACGCGACGCGCAGCATCGGATGGCCGCCGATCTCGACGAGCGTCGCGGACTGCCAGAGCCAGCCGTGCCAGTGGTTCGTCCACGCGAGGCCGAGGAAGAGCACCGGCAGGCTCGCCAGCAGGGCCACCCGCGCCGGGGTCATCCAGCGGTCGCGCCCGGTGAAGCGCGCCGCGAACAGGAACCACAACAGCGGCACGGCCTGCACGCCGAGGTATTCGACCCGAGCCCACACCAGCTTGCTCGCCAGCGTCGTGCTGCTGCGGCCGGCGGCGACGCTCAGCGCCCACCAGGCGAGCGCGCACAGCAGCCAGACCAGCGGGCCGGCGCCGGGCGCGTCGCGGCGCCGGCGCACCAGCACCGCGGCGGCAATCGACACGCCCGCCGCGACGACGAGCACGATGCTGAACGCCGCGATCATGCGGGGCGATCCCCGCGGCGGCGGATCCCTGCCGGGGATCGGAGGACCGGCGTTCCACGCGGCGGGAACGCGGCGCATCGAGCACACATCACGGGGTCACCCGGCCCGGGGCGCAGCGCAACGCCGGCCGCCGTAACCTTCCTGAATCGCTAAAAGGGCCGCCGCCGGCTTGCAAGCCCGTTCTCGGCGCGGTCGGGTGTCGATCGGCGCGCCGCCCGAACGACAGTGGGGTGGAGACAGGAGCAGACAAAACCCCAGCGGGGGGCGTGCCGAACCGGTCGTCGCGACATGGCATCCGCGCAGGGTACGGTCCGCCGGCCGACGGCCGCGCGGAACGATGAGAGGAAGGGAGAACAGGACATGACCGATTCCGAGAACACCGTCCGGATTCACCAGGTGCTGCGGGCGCCGGCGGAGCGCGTCTACCGCGCGTTCCTCGATCCGGACGCGCTGGCGAAATGGATGCCGCCGCACGGCTTCACCGGCAGGGTCCACGACATGACGGCGCGCGTCGGCAGCGGCTACCGGATGAGCTTTACCAATTTCACGACGGGTAGCAGTCATGCGTTCGGCTGCACGTACACCGAGCTCACTCCCCATGAGCGCATCCGGTACACCGCGCGTTTCGACGATCCGAACCTGCCGGGAGAGATGCCGGTAACGGTCACTTTGCGCGCCGTGCCGTCCGGCACCGAGCTGCGCGTCGTGCAGGAGAAACTCCCCGCCGTCATCCCCCTCGACGGCTGCTACGTCGGCTGGCAGCAATCCCTCGCGCTGCTCGCCACCCTCGTCGAACCCGAGATTCCCGACGAGGGTTGAGGACGGGGCCCGGATCTTCACCACGGAGGCACGGAGACACGGAGAACTCCGCCGTGGAGCGAGCGCGTTCCCACCCGCATGCACACCACCGGGGTCTCGCGGCGCAATACGGCGGGTGATCATCACCGGTGGAGGGCCGGGCTCCCGCCCGGCCGCGGACGCGCGTCGCCTCCATGCGAACAGGCAACGCCCGTCTCTCCAGGACCGCGGGAGGACCGCGGGCGTCCCCGCCCGCATGCAGCGCGCGCCAGCCCGCGGGCGCGACGCGATCGCCCGCGAGGAGCACGCGTCCGGGAGCGCGGCGGCTCGCCCGCCTGCAGCGCCCGGGGGCGGGCGGGCCGCCCGCGCTCCCGGGCGCGTCTCGCTCGCGAAGCGATCGACTCGAGCACCAGCTCACCCGCCCGCGCCACTTTGCCTTGACCACCCTTCGCAGGCGGTTGTAGAGGCGCCTCGACTGTACGGATCCGCGCGGCGGTGAGCGGCGCGAGGCACGCGCGGGGAGGCATCCCCGGCGCGGAAGGAGGAGGCGTGACGATGAAGAGCTGGCTCGCAGTGCTCGGCGTGACCGCGATGGTGTGTGCGGCCGCGGCGATGGCGGAATCGAAGCCGACGAAGTGTCACATCCGCTACTCGCTCACGGGGTGGGCGGCGGTCTACGAGAGCGCGAAGGGCACCGGACGCATCACCTGCGACAACGGCCAGGAGGCCGACGTCACGCTCAGCAGCAAGGGCGCCGGCGTGGCCTTCGGCAAGGAGACCATCGTCGACGGCGAGGGCGCCTTCACCGACGTCAATGACATCGCCGAGCTCTTCGGCCACTACGTCGCGTTCAAGACCGACGCCGCCACCGGCAAGGCGGCGGACAGCCAGGTCATGACCAAGGGCAAGGTGTCGCTCGCCCTCGCCGGCAAGGGCAAGGGCGTCGACCTCGGCATCACCTTCGCCGACTTCAAGATCGAAAAGGCGAAGTAGCACCACCGCACGCGGCGTCGATCCGCAGACCGGCCCTGCCGCGGCTTCCGCGGATGGACGGACTGCGCGGATCCACGCCGCGCGACGCGTGACGGGTGCACGTTCGCGACCAGGGATGCGCGGCGTGGCCGATGAGGAGATCTTCGCCCGGCGGAGCCGTGACGTCCTCGACACGATCACCGTGTCGAGGACGTCGATGTCGTTGCCCGGAAGGCCTCTCAGTGGGAGGCCGCGCGCCGATGGCGTAGCCCGAACACGCCGATTGCGGCGATGAGCATGGCCATCACCGCCAGACCGGGTCCGTGGATCATCGGCGCGCCGACGACTGCCGGGGCAGCGTCCGACTGACAGGTCCCGTCGATACACGTGCCCTCGTCAGGGCAGGTGTCGTTACCGCAGCACTGCAGCCCGATGCTGCCGCATGCTTCGCACTGCGCACCGCCACAGGTGAGTCCTTCGCGGCACGGGTTTTCCGACCCCTCATCGCAGCAGGGCTGCCCCGCTTCCTGGCCGCACTGGACGCAATCGGCGCCGGTACAGATGAAGTTCTCGGCACAGCTCGGGGAGCCGTCACAGCAGCCGAGGCCCGTTGCGCCGCAGTCGTCACAGACGCCGCCGACACACGCGAGTCCCGCCGTGTCACACTGATCGTCACAACACGGCTCGCCAGCGCCTCCGCACCCGACGCAGATAGAGCCGCCGCTCATGGCAGGGACGCACTCGAGTCCGGCACTGCAACTATCTCCGGGGCAACAGAACTGCCCCTCGCCGCCACATCCGCCCCCCGCCGCCACCGGCCCGGGCGCGAGCAGCAACGGAATGCACGCGGCGATGATCCCAATGACTCGCAGGCAATGCCGTATCATCGATCCCCCTTCATCCAGATTTCCATTACGTTCCGCGCCGCCGGCGCCGCACGGCCGTGGCGCCGAGGCCGACCAGGAGGATGGCGGCCGTGAGCATCCCGCCACCCGACAGTACCGGCGCCGGCGCTCTCGGATTCGGCGAGCAGATCCCGGCTTGCCCCGGATTGTCACACGACTCCCCCTGCGGGCAGGAGGGCTGGGCGCAGCAGGTGTCGTCGACGCAATTACCCGACATGCAGTCGGTCGGCTGCTCGCACGCGCCGCCGTCCGGAATGCCGGTGCCGGTCGGTGTCACGGTTGCCGTGTCGGTGGCGGTGCCGGTCGATGTGCCGGTTGCCGTCGGGGTTGCGGTGTGCGTGACGGTCCCGGTCGATGTAGTGGTCGCGGTGGCGGTAGCCGTATGGGTGGACGTACCGGTCGATGTCGCCGTCGAGGTGCTGGTCGACGTCCCTGTGGCAGTCGCCGTTGACATGGGCGTCGGGGTGTTGGTCGGAGTGGCGGTTCCGGTCGCCGTCGAGGTGCTGGTCGACGTCCCTGTCGCGGTCGCCGTTGACGTGGGTGTCGGGGTGCTGGTCGCCGTGCCGGTTTCGCTCGGCGTCGCGGTGCTGGTCGCCGTCCCTGTCGCGGTCGGAGTAGACGTGATCGTCGCCGTGGGCCCAACACCAGCGCACGTGCCGTCACAGAATCCAAATCCGATCGCGGTCTGGGTACACCAGTTTGCTGCCGGGTTTCCCGAAAAACAGCTGTCGCTGTCGGCGACGCCACCAGAGCAGTCCGGGGCGTCATCGCAGCACGACCGCATGGTCCCGCAACCTGGTTGTCCAATACACCCGCCGCCGACAACAAGGGCGCATATCGCCGGGCAACTCGCGCAAGTAGCGGTTGGATCGACAGCGGTACACGAATCGCCGTTGCTGCCCTGGCATATGCAACACATCGCCTGCGCGCCGGGCACCGAGAACACAGCCGCCAGCGTCGTCACCACAGCGGCGTGAAGTGCGACCCGCAACAACCAGCGCGCGCCCGAGTACGAGCGCCGAGAACAGTTCCGACCGGTGCCGGGACTCATGCGTCGCCCTCCTCCCAACGCCCTGTCGGCGATGCTTTTTCCGTTGTCACCCGCGGGCCCTGTACCAGAGTTAGATCGACTGAACAAATCTGAGCTTTGCGCTCGTGCCGGTCGCGCGCGGGCCCGCCGGGAAGAACGGCCGTGTCCGAGGCTGAGGTGCTACGCCTCCTCACCGATCTCGACGTGCACACGCGGCGGGCAAACCCGTACCGCAGGCTGCTGCTCGACCCGTTCCTGCACCGGGAAGTGAACCAGGCGTCTGCCGTGCTGAAAGACGTTGCGCGCCTTCGCCTAAGCAGCGGCTCCAGCAGGTTCCCTTCCCGAGGGCGTCGAGTACCTCGACGGCGGATTTTGAACCGCTGCCGTCGCGGTCAATTTCGTCCTCTTCCAGTCCGCGGAAGAGCCGAAAACGAGTGAAAGCGTCCCCGACGGGATTTGAACCCGTGTTGCCGACGTGAAAGGCCGGTGTCCTGGGCCAGGCTAGACGACGGGGACGTACTCGGGTGGGCGCGGACCTGAGGGACCTAGGCGAAAGGCGAACGGCAATCAACCCGGGCGGCGGGGCGCCGGGGACTCACAGCACGCGGATGATGATCGAGCTCGGCACGCCGGGCTGACCGAGGGTGTCGGTGACGCGCACGGTGATGCGCGTGTCGCCGGGCGGGAACGCGAGCTCGGCGCCGACGCCGACGGCCGGGCAGAACTGCACGCGCGTGCCCGTCACGACGAAGCTCGGCTCCTGGAACGCGTTGCGCGTGCAGGCGAGCTCGCTGTTCGGGCGCGCGTTGAAGCGGCAGGCGAGATCGTTGATGGCGTTCGCCGCCGCCTGCGTGCCGCCGAACATCGGCGGATTGACGGCCGGCACGCCGCCGGGCGGCGGTACCGAGCCGTCGTCGCACACCTTCGTGCTGCCGTTGCCGAGCGGCCGCGAGGCAACGATCTGCAGGTTCGGCAACACGTTCGGATCGCCGGGGTCCGAATTGAAGGTCAGCTGCCCGACCGGCCGGTTGCCCGGTCCCTGGCGCGCCTCGACGACGAGGAAGAAGCCGTACGGCACCTGCCGCTCGAAGATCGGCGTGCCATCGGTGGCGACGCCGACCGGCTGGGTGATCTGGCCGTCGGCGCGCGCGACGCCGAGATAGTTGATCACCGGTCCGATCGTCTGGAACGTCGGCGTCACGGTCGGCGTGCGGGTGATCGTGCCGGTGGGCGTCGGCGTGCGCGTCGGCGTGCCGGTGCGCGTCGCGGTGCGCGTCAGCGTCGGGGTGCGGGTGAACGTCTGCGTGCGCGTCGCCGTCGGCACCGGCGAGCCGGTCGCGGTGCGCGTCGCACTCGCCGACGGCACCGGCGTGGCGGTGCGCGTCGCCGTGCGCGTCTGCGTCCCGGTGCGCGTCCGCGTCGGCGTGCGCGTCGGGGTCGGCGGCTGCGAGCTGGTCGCGGTGCGCGTCGCAGTCTGGGTGACCGTCGGGCCGATGGTCAGGGAGGTCGGCGTGCGGGTCGCCGTGCGCGTCGGGGTCAGCGTGCGCGTAGGGGTGAGCGTGCGCGTCCCCGTGCCGGTGCGCGTCGCGGTCGGCGCCGTGGTCGACGTGCGCGTGCGCGTCGGCGTGTTCGCCGCCGTGGCGGTGCGCGTCGGCGTGATCGTGCGCGTGAACGTCGACGTGCGCGTGCCGCTGGGCGTCGGCGTCGCGGTGCGCGTGCGCGTCGCGGTGATCGTGCCGGTGCGGGTGCGCGTCGGGCTCGGGCCCGGCGTATCGGTGTCGCGCGGCGTCGCGGTGCGCGTCGCGGTGAGCCGCAGCGTGCGCGTCGCCGTGCGCGTGATCGTCGGCGTGCGCGTCACCGTCGGCGTGATCGTCCGCGTCGGCGTGCGGGTCGGCCGCGTGCTGGTCGCCGTCGCCGTCGGCGGCACGGTGCGCGTCACCGTCGGCGTCCGGGTGCGCGTGCCGGTACGCGTCGCGGTCGGCGGCGTGCCGGGCGTGTGCGTGCGTGTCACCGTCGGCGTGACCGAGGCCGACGGGGTCGCGGTCGCGGTGTCGCCCGCCGTCGCCGTCGCACTGGCGCTGGGCGTCGCGGTCGGCGAGGCGGCGGACGTCGTCGCGGTGCGGCTCGGGGTGGCGGTCGGCGACGCCTGGGGATTCTGCGTCGCGGTGTCGGTCGGCACGCTGCCGCTCGTCGCGGTCGGCGAGCTGCCGAGCGTCGGCGTCGCCGTCGGCACGGCGACGGTGGGCGTCGGCGGCGACGGCGTGGCGGTGGGCGGCGCGACGGTCGGCGTCGGCGTGCCGGTCGGCACCGCGCGGCAGCCGGACAGCGCGGCATTGACGCCGGCAATCAGCTCGTTGAGCGCCACCGTCCCGTCGCCGTCGCTGTCGAAGGCCGCACAGCCCGCCGGCGCGCGGGTGCCGAGCGCGATCTCGACGCCGAGCACGAGCTCGTTGATCGCCACGACTCCGTCGCCGTCACAGTCGCCGACGCAGGGCGGCAGCTCGCTCTCACCGGCGCGCGCGGCGTGGGCACCGGGCAGCAGCGCGAGCGCGAGACCGAGCACGAGCACGAACATCCGTCGCCCCCATGCACACACGCTCCCCGCCGGCCGCTCGGACATCACCAAAAGCAGATGTGCAGAACCATGCAGTTGCTGCAAGGTACGAGACGTCAGACGGTGACCGGTGACCGGTGACCGGTCGGCCGCGCTGGGGCGCGGCCGGTGCTGACGTTCTGACGTGCTGACGTGCTGATGTGAGAGTTGGCTCATGGCGCGGCGGGCGCGCGCCTCAGGGAGCGTCGTCCGTCGCGAGGCGGGTCAGCGGGTGGCGGGGCGGCGGCGGGCGCGCGATGGGGGGCGGTGGCGGGCGGCGCCGCGGACAGCCTCGTATTCGACGAAGAAGGCGCGCAGCGACGGCGACGGCCGCCAGCGGCGCGTGGCGTGCACCGCCACCTGCCGCAGCACGTGTGCGCAGAGGCGCAGCATCGGCGCGAGCGCCAGCGGACTCTGCTGCAGGTGCCAGCCGACGGCGGCGGGGTGCGGATCGCTGCCCGTCGCGCGCACGACGCGGTTGCGCACCAGCGCGAGGCACACCTCACCGGCGGGAGCGGCCGGCACGCGGGGCATCTCCGGCGGGCGCCCCGCGCGCGCGGACGCGCCGCGCGCCGCGGCGTCGCCCCTGCCGCCGGTGGTCGCCCCACGGCGAGGACGCGCGCGCGCCGCCTCCCCGTCCCGCGGTCCCCTGCTCTCGTCGTCGCTGTGCTTCATCGCCTGCTCGTCTCGCGCGGACGATCCGTCGCGCGCTCCGGCGGCAGCTGTCGCCCCCGGACCGCGCACGGCGCGCGCCCTCCCCTCGCATGCCTCCGGCCTGCCGGCCGGTCAGTCCTCCGGCCCCGGATCGCGGGCGAAGCCGCCGCGCCGCCGCGCATTCGGCCGCGTGCGCGGAATGTCGGCGGGCGACACCTGCTGCGTGCGCAGCCGGCGCAACGCGGCGCGCACCGCCTTCGGCTCGAGGCCGAGCGTCTCGCAGACCACCGCGAACGAGAACACCGAGCGGCGCTGCCGGCTCACTACCCACTGCTCCGCCTCGGCGCGCGCCCGCGGCTCCTGACTCAGGTAGGCGCGGATCGCATCCTCGAGGACGGCGAGCATCAGCGCCTTGGTGCCGGTGTACGGCGCGCTGCGCGCCTCGCCGCCGCCGACGCCGATCAGCGCGGCGATGTCATCACCGGAGACCGGCCACGAGTGCTTGGAATCGAAGTTCGACACGTCCCACCTTGCCGTCCGCCCCCCTCGGCGGCGCACCGGCATCGCTGGATGCTTCAATCGGTGCAGCGGTTTTGCCAGCGCATTTTTTCCGACCGGCGCGCGCTTTCCGGTTGCAACAGACGGCCGCGCGCGTCCTCGGTGTTCCCCCTCCTCGCTCCCCTCGCCACTCTCCGCCCCGTACACGTACTCGTACTCGTACACGTACACGCCGCCCGGGAGTACGTGTACGTGTACGATCGGGAGGCGCGGCGCCCTAGCGGCGGCGGCGGCGGGATGGAGCCGGCGGCGGGCGGGTGGCGGCGAGCAGGCTGCGGCGGTCGTGATCGACGAGCTCGCCGATGCGCTGCAGGGTGACGTCGGGCAGGCCGTAGCGTGCGAACGCGTCGGGATCGGTCGCGTAGTGTCCCTGACGCGGGAACACGGTGGTGACGCGCGTGCCCCAGGCGCGCTTGATCGCGTCGAGCAGGCGCGGCTTGTCGTCGACGACGATGTAGTGCTTCGCCGGGTAGCGCCGCTCGACGTCGTCGAGCTCGAGCTCCTTGTGCACGTAGATGAGGATGTTGCCGTCGACCGCTTCGAAGATGCCACTGCGATGGATCTTGCGCGGCTGGAAGACGACGTCGCCGTCGGAGAGCACGACCACCGGCCCCCAGGTGCGCAGGTGCGCGATGACGTCGAGCGAGCCGGGGAACAGCCGGTTCGCGAACGGGTAGTCGATCAGGTACGTCGACAGCGCGAGCACGTGCGAGTCGCGCGGGTGCTCCAGGCGGTAGCGCTGCAGCGCGCCGAGGTAGTCGGCGTAGCCGAGCTCGCGGCGCAGGTCCTCGAAGAGCTCCCAGTAGTGCTGCTGGCGTTCGCGGCCGATCTCGCGGGTGAGATGGACGCGCAGGTCGGCGGTGACGGCGTCGTTGTCGAGCAGCGTGTTGTCGACGTCGACGAGCGAGACGAGGTCGTGGCGGCGGGGCGGCATCAGAACGTCGCGTCGATGCGCTGCCGGGTCGAGGTCTCGCACTCGCCGATGCCGCCGCCCTCCATGCCGTGCTCGGGCTCGGCGAGATGGAAGCGGCAGCGCATGCGGCCGCCGCGATCGCCGAACAGCGTCGCGATCACCTTGCCGCTGTAGTTCTGGATGAACGTCGGCACGTCGGCGCCGACGATGTACGGCCCGTAGTCGTCCGTCCACGGCCCCCAGCCGGCCCAGCCGACGCCCCAGCCGCCCCAGAACGGGTCGAGCGTCTCCGCATCGGTCTGCGACGTGATCTGCAGGAAGCGCCCGCTGTACTGCTCGCCGCCCGGCAGCGTCGCGGTCATCGTGCCGTTCAGGCCGAAGCGCTCGGTGCGGTACTGCATGGTGACCGGCGTGCTGCCGCCGCCCGCGTTCTCGAGGCGTGCCTGAATCGGTCCGCTCGCCACGCACCCGCCGAGCAGCCCCACGCTCCCCACCAGCATCACGATGCGTCGCATCCCACCCCTCCTCCCCGGTTGGCACGCGGAGGCGCGGAGGTGCTCCGCGCCTCCGCGTGACGTATCAGTTGCAGCTGCCGTCCATGCCTTCGATCCACTCGCGGATCACGTCCACCGCCTCGGCGTGCACGGTCTGCCGGCCGAGCTCGGGCATCGCGATGCCGGGCGCGACCGACTCCATGCGGTAGACGAGGATCGAACCGTCGGGATCGCCGGGCAGGATGCTGACCTTGCGGCCGCCCGAGCCCTGCCCCGCCGCGACCGGTGACTTGCACACGCCGAGCCGTGCCGGCGTCTGCTCGTGGCTGTCGAGATACAGTCCCGAGGTGCGCGCGAGGCCGGTCGGGTTGTGACAGTGGCCGCAGTTCACGTCGAGATAGGCGCGCGCGCGCGCCTCGAGCGTGCCGGCCTCGGGATCGTCGAACGGCGGCGACTGCGGGGCCGCGGCCGGATCCGGCGCGCCGGTCAGGTAGCCGACCGCCACCCAGCGGTCGAGCTGGTTGGCGCTGCCGTCGGCGTACGGATAGTCCTTGTTCAGGTTGCGCGCCTTCGGCCCGAGCGCGCCGATCACGTCGTTGTGCTCGGCGTGGCACTCCTTGCACTGGTTGGTGTTCGGCACGTGGAAGGTCACCTCGAACGTCGTGCCGTCGGCCTGCGGGACCGCGACCGGCACGCGTGCGCCGATCACCCGCCGCGTCGCCTCGGTCTGCTCGGCGTTCCACAGGTACGTGATCGCCTCCCAGCCGCCGGCGCGGCGCACCAGCAGGCGCGTCTCGATCAGCCGCTCGCCGAGCGACGGCTCGCGCGCGTCGATCGGGAACGCGAACGTCTTGACCAGCACCGTGCCGACCGGGAAGCCGAACGTCTCGCGCGCGTGGTAGGTCGCGCTCGTGCCCGGCGGCATCCACACGAAGCGGTGCTTGGCGGCGTAATCGGAGAACAGCGGGGTGTTGAGATCGAACGGCAGCACGCCGTCGTTCGGCTCCTGACGCGGGCCGTCGCGGAAGAGCCGGTAGCTCGACAGCAGCTCGCAGAACGGCTCGCTCGGATCGAAATTGACGTCGTCGCCCGGCGGCACCGCGCAGCGCGTCTCGACCTCGCCCGGCGGCGGCGTTGCCGTCGGCGTCGGCTCGACCGGACACGGCTCGCCGAGCGCGTGTCCGACGCCGGCGATGAGCTCGTTGATCGCCACCGCGCCGTCGCCGTCGGCGTCCGCCGCCGGGCATGCCTCCATCGCCCCGCCGCCGAGCGCGATGCCGACCGCGGTGACGAGCTCGTTGATCGTCACCGCGCCATCGCCGTCGCAGTCCCCGGGGCACGCCCACGCCGGCGTGGCGAGGGCGAGCGCGGTGAGGAGCATGCCAACGCGAAGACGCGCAGGATCTTTCCTGCCTCCGCGTCGTCGCACCGTCGGGTTGCGAATCATCCGACTCCCGGAATCGCCACCGGCGTCAGCCGCGGCAGCGAACAGTTGAACGGCGCCGGGTCCGTGCTGACCATCGGCATCCCCGCCTCCAGCGCCGGGATGTTGAGGTTCACGAACGTGCCGGCCGGATCCTGCACGCAGGTGCGCAGCGCCTCGGGCAGCGTGCCGTCGACGAGCTTGGCGGCATCGACATCGCCGTCGACGGCGATCTGCGGCACGGGCAGGCCGCCGACCAGGGCGATGAAGACCTCGGTGAGCTCGTCGAGATCCGGGTTCGTGCCGCCGCCCTCGTAGGTGTTGTCGACGATGTAGATCGCCTCGGAGAACGGATCGAAGTCCGGATCATTCGGTGGCGACACGCCGAAGACCTCGGCGGTGTTGTAGCTGATCACCGTGATCTGGCCGGTATCGTTGTCGCGCAGCACGTTGCCGAACACCTCGACCTGGTCGTTGGCGAGGATGAAGATGCCGGTGCCGGTCGGCACGGTGGCGACGATGTTGCCCGCCGGCGCGAAGTTCGGCTCGTTGTTCGCCTCGATGACGTTGTCGTGCACGCGCGTGCGGGCGCCGAACACCGGCAGGCCCGGCAGGTTGAAGACCAGGATGCCGCCGGTGTTGCCGGTGGCGACGTTGCCGTAGACGTCGGCGCCGGTCGAGTTCTCGATCTCGATGCCGGCGACGTTCTCCTCGACGCGGTTGTTGCGCACGATGATGTTGCGCGACTGGCCGACGTAGATGCCGGCATCCGAGGCGCCGCGCACGAACGAGTCCTCGATCAGCACGTCCTTGCACTGCACGGGATAGAGGCCGTAGGCGCCATTGTCGGTATTGGCGCCGCGGGTCCACTCGGCGCGCACCCGGCGGATGGTGACGCCGTCGCCGCCGATGATCTTCAGCTGGTCGCCGGGCGCGTCGACGAACGCGACGTCCTCGATCGTGAAGTCATCGGCCTGCACGAGCAGCCCTTCACCGCCAGCCTCGAGCCCGGCGAACGAGAGCACCGTCTCGTCCCTGCCGGCGCCGCGGATCGTGACGTGATCGACGGTCAGCGACAGCGGCATGGTGATCGCCGTCGTGCCGGCGGGCAGTGCGATCACGTCACCCGGCTCGGCCTCGAGCAGCGCCGTCAGCAGCTCCTCCTCGGCGTTCGGGCCGGCGGCGATGGTCACCGTGCGGCCGCCCTCGATCGCCGGCGCCACCGGGGCGAGCGGCGCGAGCGTGCAGTCGACCGTGGCCACGTCCATGGTCAGACCGGCGAAGCCGTGCGGGATGTCGAGGTTGACGAACGTCACCTCCGCCTCCTGCACGCAGGTGCGCAGGTGATCGGGCAGCTCGTCGTCGACGAGCCGCGCCGGGTTGATCGCGCCGTCGAAGAGGATGTCCGGGAACGGCACGCCGATCAGCGGCTCGAGCACGGTCCGCAGCTCCTCGGGCGGGTTCGTGCCGCCGCCGGCGTAGGTGTTGTCGTGAATGAAGATGGCTTCCGAGAAGCGGTCGAAATCGGGATTGTTCGGCGGCGTCTGCCCGAAGAACTGTGCGGTGTCGTAGCCGATGACGATGATGTGCGTGGTGTCGTTGTCGCGCAGGTCGTTGGCGAAGATCTCGACCTCGTCGTTGCTCAGCACCATGATGCCGGTGCCCGGCGGCACGCCGGCGACCGAGGTGCCGGGCGCGGCGAAGTTCGGCTCGTTGTTGCCGACGATCTCGTTGTCGCGCACGCGCGTGCGGCGGCCGTCCTGCACCGGCGGGCCGGGGAGATTGAACACCAGGATGCCGCCGGTGTTGCCGGTGGCGACGTTCTCGTACACGTCGGCGTCGGTCGAGTTCTCGATCTCGATGCCGGCGACGTTGTCCTCGACGTGATTGCGGCGCACGACGATGTTGCGCGACTGGCCGACGTAGATGCCGGCGTCGGAGGCGCCTTTCACCACCGAGTCCTCGATCAGCACGTTGCGGCACTGCACCGGATAGAGGCCGTAGGCGCCGTTGTCGGTGCTCGGCCCGCCCGTCCACTCGGCGCGCACGCGGCGCATGGTGACGCCGGTGGCGCCGACGACCTTGAGGAGGTCGCCGGGGCTGTCCTCGAAGCCGAGGTCCTCGACGGTGAAATTGTCGGCGGTCACCAGCAGGCCTTCGGAGCCCGCCGTCTGGTCGGCGAACGACAGCACGGTGCTATCCATGCCCTCGCCGCGCAGCGTCACGTCGTCGACGTCGAGCGAGACCTGCCCGTCGAGCGCGTACGTGCCGGCGCGCAGGAAGATGACGTCGCGCGGCTGCGCCTCGAGCAGGGCGGTGAGCAGCGCGTCCTGCGCATCGGGCCCGGGTGCGATCTCGACGCAACGCCCGCCCTCCGGCGGCACGCAGGCGGACGTCGGGCAGCCGGTGAGGGCGTGATTGACCGCGGCGATGAGCTCGTTGATCGCGACGTCGCCGCTGCCGTCACTGTCGAACGAGTCGCATTGCGTGACCGGCGCGCTGCCGAGCGCGATGTTCACCCCGGTGATCAGCTCGTTGATCGCCACGCTGCCGTCGTCGTCACAGTCGCCGGCGCACTGCGCCCGCGCGACCTGCGGCCCGACGAGCAGCACCACGCAAAAGCCCACGACACCCCAGACACACGCACGCATCATCGCCGTCATCCTGTCGATCTACTGGATGGTTTGCGACAGTGGCAAGCCGGTCGCTCTCGCGACCCGGAGATCCCAACCGCCAGGACGCCAGCGACGCCAGGTCCGGATGCGGCTTCTACTCGCCGGGGAGTCGGATGCCCTCCCCCGTGGTCCGCTCCCCCGGCGGGGCCAAGGGGACTTTTACCCCTCGATGGCGGCGTGCAGGAGCTCGATGCTCGGGCGGGCGCCGGGCATCGGCTCGAGCTCGATGAGCAGGAGGGCGCCGGTGGTGATCGGACGCGCGCTGGCGAGCGCGATGCGGACGCGGCCGGGCTGGCTGAGATTGGTGACCAGCAGCGCGTCGCGCGCGCCGCGCAGGCCGCGTACCGAGAGCGCGCGGGCGTCCTGTCCGATGGCGATGTCGAGATCGACGGCGGTGTACGGCAGCGCCGAGTCGATGATCACCGGCACGCGCAGCACGCCGGCGCTGCGCCGCGGCATGCGCATGCGCACCTTCGGCGCCGGCAGCGGCTGGCTCTGCAGCGCGGCGAGCCCCGGTGGCGCCCAGTTCTGCGTGCAGTCACCGAACAGGATACCGGTGAAATGCTGTCCCGCCGCATCGGCGGCGAGCGGCTCGTAGGCGATCGCGCCGCGCCGGCACTGCCCGGGTGCGAGCAGTGGCGGGACGAGACGCTGGTTCGGCGCCCCCGCCGGCACCGGATCAAACAGCCAGTCCGACGCGCACTGGTCGGCGGCGGGCAGGCGCGACAGGAGGCCGACCTGGTACTGAAGGATGCGCGCCGCGTCGAGCGCGCTCAGCGAGCCGTTGCCGGTGGCATCGCAGGCGAGCGCCTGCTGCGGCGTGAACTGGCGCAGGCCGGCGACCGCCTGCAGCACCCAGGCGGCATCGAGCGCCGAGATCGCCGCGCCGGGGGCGGCCGACGCCGGCATCGGCTCGACGGTGACCATGCCGGGCAGGACGTCGTCGAGCTGGTAACTGCCGGACGCGTTGGTCGTCGTCATCTGCGTGCCGCTGCCGCTGGCGCGGACGCTGACGCCGGTGAGCGCGTGCCCGCCGCCGGCCGACCGGATCTGGCCGGCGATGTCGCGCGGCGGCGGCGTCGGCGTGCGCGTCGGCGTGCTGGTGCGGGTCGGCGTGCCGGTCGGCGTCGGCGTGCGCGTCACCGTCGGCGTCCGCGTCGGGGTCGCGGTGCGCGTTCGCGTCAACGTGCGCGTCGCGCTCGGCGGTGCCGTCCAGGTGCGCGTCGGGGTCGGCGTCGGGCTCGGCGCGGTCGGTGTCTCGACGACGATGACGATCTCGTGCGGCGGGCCGAGGTTGCCGTTCGTGTCGCGCAGGCGGATCGCGACCGTCGTGCTGCCGGACGGGAACGCCGTCGAGAGCGAGGTCGGGAAGCAGTACTGGCGCGAGGTGCCCGCGGCGAGGAACGCGAAGTCGCCGAAGCGGTTGCGCGTGCAGGCGAGCGACGTCGACTGGGTGAGCTCGAAGTGGCAGGCCATCTCGACCAGCGCATCGCGGGTGAGGCCGCCGGCGTCGAAGTCCAGCGCCGGCATCCCCGGCACGCCGCCGAACGGCAGCATGCGGCAATCGAAGCTGGCGCTGCCGTCGCCGAGATCGCGCGAGCTCAGCACCTGCAGCGACGGCTGCCCCGAGGGATGCGAGATCCCCAGCAGCGCCCCGTTGGAGACGACGCCTTCGCTGCCCGGCTGGCGGTTCGAGGTGCCGGGACCGGCCTCGACGATCAGCAGGAACTGGCCGCTGGCGCGGCGGAAGACGCGCCGGCCCTGGCCATCGATCTCCGGCGTCGGCGTCGGCGTGAGACGGCAGCTGAACTCGCAGCAGAACGCGCAGCCGTCCTGGTTCACCGGTCCGGCAAAGCGGACGACCGGCCCGCTCTGCGCGACCGCCATCCCGGCCAGCAGCAGGCCACCCAGCAGCAATCCAATGAGGTGTGACACGAAGGTGTTCCGTCGCGCCGGCAGGACCGGACGCGACCTCCGTTGGTTTGAGACGCGCGGCGGCGGATGTTTGCTGCCGCACTGTCCGTGTAGCGCGCTGCGCTACGTGATGGGAGTACCTTTTTTG
>CBFGUK010000031.1:0-34989 GCA_965651925.1 uncultured bacterium
GGACCGCGGCTAGGCCGGCCACGGTCCCCTCTCCCCGCCAGGGGAGAGGGTCAGGGTGAGGGGCGTCCGACACCTCCAGCGCGAGCAACGGCCGCGCGCGCAGCACGCGGCAACGTGCCGGCCAGTGATCAATGCCGCCGCACCATCCCACCCAGCGTCCACCGGAGCCGCGCGGCCATCAGCACGTCTGCGGCGGAAGCGCCGATTCCTTCACCCGCCCGCGCTTCCTCGGCGCAAGCGGGCATGTCAGCGAACCGGACAGCCGGGCCGCACGGGCGGCCCGGCCGTCGCACCACCCTCTCAGGGCGTCTTCGCCTTGAACTGCTTCGTGTCGTTCTTCGTCGCGGCGGGGAACACCGACTCGAAGCAGGCACCGTCGCCGACGAGTTGCACGGTGACCGGCAGCGTCAGCGCCGGTGCGGGCGCATCGGGCAGATTGATCCCCTTGCCCTTCACCAGCGCCTTGGCCTTGCCGGCGGCGCCGGCCTTCAGCGACGCCTTCTGCACGCCGTCGGGCGCGCCGGTCGCGTCCGCGTACTTGAATCCGGAGTTGCCGGCGGCCTTCCAGCCGGGACCGGCGGGGATCGCGAGGCTCGCGGCGCTGGTGCCCGAGTAGAGACACAGCGTGTAGTCGCTGGCGGCGGTCGGATCGCCGAGGTCGCCCACGGTCGTCGCCGCCCCCTTGAGCCACTTCCAGGTCAGCTTGTCCTTCGCGTCGTCGGCGTTGTTCTTGATCAGCAGCAGCGACTTGCCCGCCGCGCGGCAGCCGCTGGCCGGGGTGGCGTCGTGCACGCACGTCCCGGCGCCATCGCAGACATCGGCGGTGCAGACGTTGCCGTCGTCGCCGCACGCCGCGCCGTTCGCTTCGAACTGGCAGCTCGCATCACAGCAGTCGCCGGGATCGAGATTGCCGTCGTCGCACGCCTCGCCGCTCTCGACCGTGCCGTTGCCGCACTCGGCGGCACCGGCGAGGCAGGCATTGGCCACCAGGAGCGCCCAGTCGCCGGTGCACTCGAGATTCGTGGCGCCGCCGCCGTTGCTGTACACGACCTTGAAGTCCGGCCGGTATGCATGCGCGATCTCGCCGTCGAGGTAGCTGCCGTCCTGCACGCCGTCACCCTGCAGGACCAGCCTGTCGCGGTACGTACATTCGTACGTCGTCACGCCGGTGTGCAGCGCCGTCGTCCCGTCGCCGGCATACGTCGACGAGGAGAAATGGTTGTCGCCGTCAGGCGAGGTCACCGGTGAGTAGCCCGGCGACATGATGCGGCCGGAGAGATGGGCGCCATTTGTGTACGTCGTGAAGACGCCGAGGATGACGCGGCCGCCGGCATCGACGTAGTCGGCCAGCGTGTCGCCGAACGTGAACGGGTTGGCGTACGTACTGTTCGCCCACGTGTACACGCAGTCATACGCCTGCAACTGCTCCAGCGTCGGCGTCGTTCCGCGCGGGTCGAAGTAGTCGACCGGACCGCCTGCGTACGCGGCGATCGCCGCGCGATAGGCCGGATCATCCCCTTCGGACGGTGCGTACAGGATCGATACCGCGAGCGCCGCGTGCACCGGCAGCGCCACCAGACACACCACCGCGAGCAGCAGCCGCACCCTGCGCGCACGACTCCCTGAATTCCCCCAAAGCTGCATCCCGAGACCCTCCTGTCCCCCAGCGTGATGCTTGTCGCTTATCTGCTGCGACGACCAATTCGCTATCGGGAGTTACCCGTGGCCACCTATGGGTTTTCCCTAGGAGACGCAGCGCGCACGAGCGACACTGACGCGTAGACACACGGCCGGACGGCGCGTGATCGGTCGGGCCGTGCCCGGACGGCTGCGGACGCGCGCCGCCTCATGCGGACGCAACATCGGTCCACAACGCGCTGGAGGGCGCCGCTCCGTCGGCGCCTGTTGGATCAGGCAACGCGCGTCCGCGGCGCGGCGGGAGCCGCGCCCTCCACCGGTTGCGCACGACGGAACGTCCGACGTCGCGATACCGCCGGTGATCACAACCGCTGGAAGGGCCGTGCTTCTGCACGGCCGCGGACGCGCGCCGCCTCAGGCGAAAGCAACATCGGTCCACAACGCGCTGGAGGGCGCCGCTCCGTCGGCGCCTGTTGGATCGGGTAACACGCGTCCGCGAACGCGGCGCGGCCGCGCCCTCCGCCGGTCGCACACACCGGCGATACGCGGGCCAGCGACCCGAAACCCGCCCACGCCTCCCCCTTTGCCGTCACGGACCAGCCCGCCCTATGATGCGCGGCCATGCAGGAGCCGATCACGTTCCAGATGCCGCTCGAGGAGGCGATGACGACGCAGCGCGCCATTCGCCGCCTCACATCCGACCCCGTCGACGACGCGCTGGTGCTGAAGCTGATCGAGCTGGCGCTCAAGGCGCCGACGGGGTCGAACGCGCAGAACTGGGAGTTCATCGTCGTGCGCGATCCGGCGGTGAAGGCGAAGCTGGCGCGCATGAACCGGCAGGCGTGGCGGGTGTACGGCGGCCTCGGGCGGCGGATGGTGGAGCGCCAGGGCGACGAAAAGATGCGCCGGATCCTCGACGCCGTGCAGTGGCAGGCGGACCACTTCGAGGAGATTCCGGTGCTCGTCGTCGCCTGCCTGCGCTCGGTGATCCCGATCTGGCCGCCGGCGGCGACGGCGAGTCTCTACGGCTCGATCTTCCCCTCGGTGCAGAACCTGCTCCTGGCGGCGCGCGCCGCCGGCCTCGGCGCGGCGCTGATCACGCTGCCGCTCTGGAGCCGCTTCCTGGCGCGGCGCGCGCTCGGCCTGCCGTGGTCGATCGCGCCGTGCGCGGTGATCCCGCTCGGCTGGCCGAAGGGGCGCTACGGGCCGACGACGCGCCGGCCGGTCGGCGATGTCGTCTCGCTCGATCGCTACGGCCATCGCCCGTTCCGCGGGAGCACGGCGTGAGCGGGCCGCGTTGTGCGCGGCGCGTCCTCGCCCTGTTCCTCCTCCTCGTCGCGCCGGCGGCGGCGGTCGAGCGCGCACCGGCCGGCGCCTGGCAGTGTGCGAACGATCGCGACTGCGCGATGTGGGAACGGCGCGGCGAGAGCGCGGCGCCGTTTCCGGTCGACTGCTACTGCGTCAGCGCCGACCGCACGCGCCTCCTGCACCGCCGCGCGGTGGCCGACACCGGCCAGTGGCGGCTGGCAGGCGTCGTCTACGGCACCGACCTCGACGCCGTGCGCCGCGCGCGCCTGCGCCTTTCCCGCCGGACGATCGTCGAGATGCCGCTGGCGCTGCGCGGCATGGCGGCGCCGCGCCTCGATCGCGAGGGCCGCTTCCTCTACGTGCCGCTCGTCGACGGTACCCGCGTGCTGCTCCTGCAGCGCGACCGCCGCAGCGGCGCGCTCGCCTACGAAGGCGTGCGCTCGTACCGCTCGCCGGAAGACCGCGCCGAGCAGCTCGGGCAGGTCAGCGTACGCGCGGGCAGCGGGTTCGAATGAGACAGGGGGTTACGGAGTCGAGGGGTTGGGGGTTAGGGCAGTTCGAGCCGCCTGCATGCCCCAACCCCTGACCCCCATAACCCCCTCGTACCGGAGGATCCCCCATGCCCCATCCCATCGGCACCGTTGCCGAGCTCTGGCGCTTTCCCGTCAAGTCGATGGCCGGCGAGCGGCTCACGCGCACGACGTTCGGCACGCTCGGCATTCCCGGCGACCGCGGCTGGGCGCTGCGCGACGAGGCCGCGCAGGAGATCCGCGGCGCGAAGAAGCTGCCGGTGCTGATGCAGTGCGCGGCGCGTTACGATGCGGAGCCGACCGCGGACGGCGCGATTCCGCCGGTGACGATGACGCTGCCCGACGGCACGACGCTGCACAGCGGTGACGCCGACGTGCACGCGCGCCTGTCGGCGCTCACCGGCCGGCAGGTGACGCTCTGGTCGCGCCGGCCGCCGGAGGACACCGAGCACTACCGCCGCGGCCTGCCGGACAACGCCGATCTCGACATGGAGCTGCGCGAGATGTTCGGCCGCCTGCCGGACGAGCCGCTGCCGAACTTCGCCATGCTGCCGCCGGAGCTCTTCCAGTACACCTCGCCGCCGGGCACGTACTTCGACGTGACGCCGGCGCACCTGCTCACCACCGCCTCCCTGCAGACGCTCGCGACACACAACCCGCAGGCACAGTTCGACGTGCGCCGCTTCCGGCCCAACGTGCTGATCGACACCGGCCGCGCGCCCGCCGGCCTCGTCGAGAACGACTGGTGCGGCCGCCGCGTGCGCATCGGCGGCGCGGTCTTCGCCGTCACGATACCGACCATGCGCTGCGTGATGCCGACGCTGCCGACCGACGAGCTGCCGAAGGACCCCTCGGTGCTGCGCTCGATCGTGCGCGACGCCGATCAGAATCTCGGCGTCTACGCGACGGTCGAGGAGGCGGGCGAGGTGCATGTCGGCGATCCGGTCGCGCTGCTCGACTGAGGCGCGCCCGTCCCGCCGATCCCGGGCGCGCAAGCTCTTGGATTGTGCGCGGCGCGCTGATTTAACAGGCGCCGACGGAGCGGCGGCCTTCAGGATTTCTTTCGATCAACGACCCAACATCCCGCGGAGCCTTCCATGCAGACCCACGCCCATCTGTTCATCAACGGTACCTGGCAGCAGCCGTCCACCGACCGCACGTTCGACATCGTCTCGCCGCACAGCGAGGAGGTGATCGCGCGCGTGCCCGAGGGCCGCGAGGCGGACATCGATCGCGCCGTCGCCGCGGCGCGCGCGGCGTTCGACGAGGGGCCGTGGCCGCGGCTGCCGGCGGCGGAACGCGCCGCGGCGATGGAGCGCCTGCTCGCGGCGCTGCAGACGCGCAGCGACGAGATGGCGCAGACGATCACCGCCGAGATGGGCTCGCCGATCACGTTCTCCAACCTCGGCCAGGTAATGGCGTCGAACATGGTGCTCGACTACTTCGCCCGCCTGGCGCGCACGTACGCCTTCGAGGAGGTGCGGGACGGCATGCTCGGCCCGGCGCTCGTGCGCCGCGAGGCGGTCGGCGTCGTCGCCGCCATCGTGCCGTGGAACGTGCCGCAGTTCACGATCATGCTGAAGCTCGGCCCGGCGCTCGCCGCCGGCTGCACGCTGGTGATCAAGCCGGCGCCCGAGACGCCGCTCGATTCGATCCTGCTCGCCGAGGCGATCCGCGAGGCCGACATCCCGGCCGGGGTGATCAACATCGTCCCCGCCGGCCGCGAGGTCGGCGAGCACCTCGTGCGCCATCCGGACGTCGACAAGGTCAGCTTCACCGGCAGCACCGCCGCCGGGCGGCGCATCGGCGCGCTGTGCGGCGAGCAGCTCAAGCGCGTCACGCTCGAGCTCGGCGGCAAGTCGGCGGCGATCATCCTCGACGATGCCGACCTCTCCACCACCATCGGTGGCCTGCTGCCGGCGATGATCATGAACAACGGCCAGGCCTGCGTCGCGCAGACGCGCATCCTCGCCTCGCGCCGCCGCTATGCCGAGGTCGCCGAGGCGCTCGCCGCGGCGCTCGGCGCGGTGACGGTCGGCGATCCCGCCGATCCGTCGACGTTCGTCGGGCCGCTCGTCTCGGCGCGCCAGCGCGAGCGCGTCGAGCACTACCTGCAGCTCGGCCCGAAGGAAGGCGCGCGCGTCGCCGTCGGCGGCGGCCGGCCGGCCGCGCAGCCGCGCGGCTGGTACGTCGAGCCGACGCTGTTCGTCGACGCGACCAACGAGATGCGCATCGCCCGCGAGGAAATCTTCGGACCGGTCGCGGCGCTGATCGCCTACGAGGACGAGGCTGACGCCCTGCGCATCGCGAACGATTCCGAGTACGGCCTCTCCGGCACGGTGTGGACCGCCGACATCGAGCACGGCGTCGAGGTCGCGCGCCGCGTGCGCACCGGGACGTACACGGTCAACGGCTTCCAGATGGAGTTCAGCGCGCCGTTCGGCGGCTTCAAGCATTCCGGCATCGGCCGCGAGCTCGGCCCCGAGGGGCTCGAAGCCTATCTCGAGGCGAAGACCATCAACCTGCCGATGGGGGCGAGCGTTACTCCGAAGAACTGAAACACGGATGGCCACAGATCCCGCCGCCCCCCCGCCCCGATGGCCACAGAGGCAGACGGGGAACGGGGGCGGGGCTCAGTGGCCCTCTGTGTCCGGGGCGGGGTGCAGGTGGGGCGGGGATCCGTGTTCATCTGTGTTAACCGGATCGCATGAACCTCGCCGCCGCGCGTGAGCAGATCGACGAGCACTGGCGCACCAGCATCGTGCCGGCGCTCGAGCGGTACATCGCGATCCCGAACCAGTCCCCGTCGTTCGATCCCGACTGGGCGCGCAACGGCCACATGGAGCGCGCCGTCGAGCTGGTCGTCGACTGGGTGCGGGCGCAGGCGGTCGACGGGCTCATGCTCGAGGTCGTGCGCCTGCCCGGCCGCACGCCGCTGCTCTGGCTCGAGCTGCCCGGCGACGGCGACGACACCGTGCTGCTCTACGGCCATCTCGACAAGCAGCCGCCGATGGAGCCGTGGGCGCCCGGGCTCGGGCCGTGGACGCCGGTCATCCGCGACGGCCGCCTCTACGGCCGCGGCGGCGCCGACGACGGCTACGCGGTGTTCGCCTGCGTGGCGGCGCTGCAGGCGCTGCGCCGCCAGCGCGTGCCGCACGCGCGCTGCGTGGTGCTCATCGAGGCCGGCGAGGAGAGCGGCTCGCCCGACCTGCCGGCGTACATCGAGGCGCTCGCCGACCGCATCGGCACGCCGAGCCTCGTCGTCTGCCTCGATTCCGGCTGCGGCACGTACGACCGCCTCTGGGTGACGACGTCGCTGCGCGGCCTGGTCGGCGGCACGCTGACCGTCACCGTGCTCGACGAGGGCGTGCACTCCGGCGCGGCGAGCGGCATCGTGCCGTCGAGCTTCCGCATCGCGCGCCAGCTGCTGTCGCGCCTCGAGGATCCGGCGCACGGTACGATCCGGCCGGCGACGCTGCAGGTCGAGATCCCGCCGGAACGGCACGCGCAGGCGGCCGCTGCCGCCGCGGTGCTCGGCGCCGAGGTGGCCGGCGGCTTCCCGTTCGCCGGCGACACGCGGCCGGTGGTGGACGACGTCGCCGAGCAGCTCCTCAACCGCACCTGGCGCCCGCAGCTCGAGATCACCGGCGCCGCCGGCCTGCCGCCGCCCGAGCGCGCCGGCAACGTGCTGCGCCCGTCGACGACGCTGAAGCTGTCGCTGCGCCTGCCGCCGACGCTCGACGCGCGCGCCGCCACCGACACCCTGCGCGCGCTGCTCACCGACGATCCGCCGTACGGCGCGCGCGTGACGTTCACCGCCGAGCAGGGCACCACCGGCTGGAACGCGCCGCCGCTCGCGCCGTGGCTCGCCGCCTCGCTCGCGCGCGCCTCGCAGGCCTGCTTCGGCCGCGACGCCTGCTTCCAGGGCGAGGGCGGCACGATCCCGTTCATGGCGATGCTCGGCGAACGCTTCCCGCAGGCGCAGTTCGTCATCACCGGCGTGCTCGGTCCGCGCTCGAACGCGCACGGCCCGAACGAGTTCCTCGAGCTCGGTACCGCCGCGCGCCTGACGGCCTGCGTCGCGCAGGTGCTCGCGGATCACGCGCGCCGCTGAAACGCGCCGGCGCGCCGAATCCGGTCACTGCACGACGACGCGCTCGCCGTCCGACAGCTCGGTCTCGCTGACCACCACCGTCTCGCCGCCTTCCAGGCCGGCGGCGATGCGCACGCGGCCGCCGACCTCGCCGCGCGGCTCGACGCGCTGGCTGCGCACGCGTCCGTCGCGCACCACCCACACCGCCGTCTCGCCGTTCGCGTCGCGCTGCACGGCGGCGGCGGGAACGACGACGACCTCTTCCTGCGCCGCGGCCGGGTCGGTCTGCTGCAGGAACGTCACGCGCGCGCTCATGTCGGGCAGCAGCTTCGCGTCCGGGCGCTCGATGTGCACCTCGACCTTCAGCGTCCCCTTCTGCCGGTCGACCTGCGGATAGAGCTTCACGACGCGCGCCGCGTACTTCGTGTCGGGATAGGCGTCGGGCGTCACCTCCGCCGGCTGGCCGAGCCGCACGCGGTCGAGGTCGGCTTCGTTGACGTCGACCTCGGCGCGCATGTCGGTGAGGTTCGCCATGCGGATGAGGTCGCCCGAGCCGGCGAAGCCGCCGGGCACGGCGATCTCGCCGACCTCCTTGAGCTTGGCGAGGATGACGCCGTCGGCCGGCGCACGCAGCGTCGTGTACTCGAGGTTCACCGTCGCCTGCTGCAGCTCGGCCTCGAGCTGGCCGATCGCCGCGCGCGCCACCGCCGCGCGATTGACGAGCACGTCGAGCTCCTGCTGCGAGATCACGCCCTTGTCGCGCAGCGCCTCACCGCGCCCGAGATCGGCTTCGGCGAGCGCGAGATCGGCGCGCGCCGAGGCGAGCCGCGCCTGGATCGCGGCGACCGCGGCGCGATAGTCGCGGTCGTCGAGCTGCACGAGCGGATCGCCCTTGTCGACGCTCTGTCCTTCCTCGACGAAGTAGTGGTCGATGCGCCCGGGCACGCGCACGCCGATCGAGACGTAGCGGTCGCCGGTGACGATGTACCCCGAGCCGGAGAGCAGCGGGGCCGGTCCGGCGGCCGCGGCGCTGGTGCGCTCGGCACGCGCCACCTCGACCGGTGTCGGCCGGCTGAGCGCCAGCCACACCGCGCCCGCCGCCGCCACCACGAGCACGAGCAGCAGCGGCACGAGCCAGCGGCGGCCGGAGCGGCGCCCGCGCCGGCGCGGCGCCGCATCCCGCTCGATGCGCAGGGATGCCAGGTCGCTGCGCAGCTGCTCCTCGCGCTCGGTGCTCATCGGCGCCACCATGGCGAAAAGCACGCGTGCGGCCAAGCCGACCCGGCCGCCACGTGCTCGCGCTGGTGGGGTCGCATTCCCCTCACGCTGACCCTCTCTCCGGCGGGAAGGGGGGACCTGGGAGCGCGCGTGGCGCTCATCCCTTGCGCAGCGCTTCGATGGGGCGCAGGCGGGCGGCGCGCCAGGCGGGGCCGAGGCCGCCGGCGAGGCCGATCAGCAGCGCCAGCAGCAGCGCGGCGACGAGGTCGCCGGGGGCGACGCTGAGCGTCACGACGTTGGTGGTGAACGTGCGCGCCCCGAAGGCGACGCCGCCGACGAGCTGGCGGATCACCTCGGTGAGCAGCAGCGACAGCGCGGCGCCGAGCAGGAAGCCGAGCCCGGCGAGTGCCACCGCCTCGACCTGGAACGACCAGAGGATCGAGCCGCGCGAGAAGCCGAGTGCGCGCAGCGTGCCGATCTCGGCGGTGCGCGCCTGCACGGCGGCGTACATCGTGTTCGCCGCCCCGAAGCCGGCGCCGATGCCGGCGAGCACGGCGATGCCGATGACGAGGATGTAGAGCGCGTTCGCCGACTCGGCCTGCTTGGCGTAGTACTCGGTCTCCGGCTGCGCCTCGATGGCGAAGCGCGGATCGTCGTCGATGCGCCGCTCGAGCGCGCGCATCGCCGCCGGGCTCTCCGCCGTGAGCCGGATGCCGGAGAACGGGAACGGCCGCTTCGCGTCGTTGGCGAGCTCGCGCACGTCGACCCACACCTCGCTCTCGAACGACGAGCCGCCGGATTCGAGCACGCCGACGACGCGCCAGCGGCCGCGGCCGAACTCGAGCTCGCTGCCGAGCTGCGCGCCGCGGTAGCGCCCCATCACGCCCCGGCCGACCACCGCCTCGCCGGAGCTCGGGTGGAACATGCGCCCCTCGGCGATGCGCACCTCGGTGTGCACCTGCAGCGCGATCGGCTCGACGCCGCGCACGAGCACGTTCTCGCGCCCGCCGTCGATCGTGCGGAAGAACGGCTGCACGACGAGCTCGGGCGAGACCAGCGGCTGGTCGTCGGCGGTGCGCGCGATGCCGTCGAAGTAGCGGATCGCCTGGTACGCCTCGATCGTCAGCTGGCTCGAGCCGTCGTTGTCCGATCCCTTGCGCAGCACGACGAGATTGAGCGGCTCGCCGCTCGACACCAGCGTGCGCCGCAGGCTGGAGATCAGCCCGAGAAACAGCGTGCATGCGACGACGACGAGCGCGATCACGCCGGCGGTCATCAGCGACCGCGCCGGCCGCGCCGTCACATTGCGCACGGAATACGAGAGCGGCAGCCGCATGTGCGAAGCTCAACGCGGAGACGCGAAGACGCGGAGCTTCGCGTCTCCGCGTCTTCGCGTTGCATCAGAACACTTCATGGAGGATCTGCACCACCGGTTTCCGGGCGGCGCCCCAGGAGGGGACGATGCCGGACAGCATGCCGACGAACAGGGAGAGGAAGACGCCCTGCACGATGACCGGCGCGGTGACGATGAAGCTGCCGAGCGGGCCGAGCGTTTCGTTCCAGCCGGCGGCGGCGCGCAGCGTTTCGGTGAGCGCGAGCGTCAGGCCGACGCCGAGCAGGCCGGCGACGCTCGACAGCACCATTGCCTCCGCGAGCAGCGTGCCGAAGATCACGCGGCGCGTGAAGCCGATCGCCTTCAGCACGGCGAGCTCGCCCGAACGCTCGCGCACTGCCATCGAAGCGGTGTTGGCGGCGATGAACACGATGCACAGCGCCACCAGGCCGGTGACGATGAGGACGATGGTGACGAACCCCTCGAGGCTGCCGAAGAAATTCGAGAAGAAGCTCTTCTCGGTCTCGCTCGCGGTTTCCGCCTCGCTGTTGCGCGACAGCTCGTCGACCGTGCGCATGATCGCGTTCACCCGCTCCGGCGATTCGGCGCGCACCCAGATCACGCCGGCGATGCCGAGTCCCGGCCGGCCCTGCGCCTTGAGCGCCTGATCGAGGTACTCGCGGTTGAGCCACAGCATCGGCGCGCGCTCGTCGGGGATCTCGCCGACGATGCGCAGGTCGAGATCGACCGGCCACACGGTCGACTTCAGCGTGATGCGGTCGCCGACCGTCCAGTTGTACTTGCGCATCGTGCCGCGGCCGACGAGCGCGCCGTCCCGGTAGCGCTGGAAGTCTGCGAGCTGCCCGGGGTCGATCCCGTAGTCGGGGTACACGGCGCCGACGTGCTCGACCTCGACGGCGAAGTTCGGGAACGTGACCCGGCCCGCCTCCTCGAACGCGCCGCCGAACCAGGCGAACGCGACCGCCGCGGCGACGCCGTCGACCTGCCGCACCTTGCGCGTGAACGCGTACGGCATCGAGTAGACGACGCCGCCCTTGTTGTAGATCGAGATGCGCGTGTTGTTGGTCAGGTTCTCGATCAGGTTGTCGAGCCCGGCCGGCATGGTGAGCAGCAGGCAGACGAGCGCCACGGCGAGCATGATCGCGCCGCCGGTGAGCGCCGTGCGCAGCTTGTTGCGTCCGAGGTTGGCGCGGATGAAGCCGAGCCACTTCATCGCGCCGCCGCCTCGCCGGTGGTCAGCGCGCCGCCGGCCGCAAGGCGGATCGCCTCGTCGGCACGCGCCGCCGCCTCGCCGGCGAGCAGCACGCCCTTGTCGAGGTGGAACGCCTCGTCGACGAAGCGCAGCGCGCGCGGGTCGTGCGTCACCATGACGATCGTCTTGCCGAACTCGTTCTTCAGCTGGCGCATCAGCGTCAGGATTTCCTCGGCGTTGCGCGCGTCGAGATCGCCGGTCGGCTCGTCGGCGACGATGAGGTCGGGATCGGTGACGATCGCGCGCGCGATCGCAACGCGCTGCTGCTCGCCGCCGGAGAGCGTGCGCGGATAGTGGTCGAGCCGATGGCCGAGGCCGACGGCGCGCAGCGCGATCTCGGCGCGGCGCAGGCGCTCGCGCTTGTCGAGGCGCGTGAGCAGCAGCGGCAGCGCGACGTTGTCGCGCGCGTTCAGCACCGGCATGAGGTTGAAGAACTGGAAGATCAGCCCGACGTGCCGCGCCCGCCAGTGCGCGAGCTCGTCCTCGGTCAGATCGTTCAGCCGCTCGCCGGCGACGAACACCTCGCCGGCGCTCGGGCGGTCGATGCCGGAGACGAGGTTGAGCAGCGTCGATTTCCCGGACCCCGACGGCCCCATGAACGCGACGAAGCGCCCGGCCGGGATGGTCAGCGAGACGTCGTCGAGCGCATGCACCTCGTCGACACCACGCCGGTACAGGCGCGAGACGTTGCGGATCTCGATCAGCGGTTCGGTCGCCACAGGTGCTCACAGATGGCCATAGACGCCGCCCGATGTGAACCGGGGCCGGCTATACCCATGACGGTCGGGACCGCCCTGAGGTGACATATGGGCGCGAGTGCGAGCACGCGCGCGCAACGCTCTTTCGAGGTCCGATGTTCTCAAGGTCCCCTCTCCCCGCCAGGGGAGAGGGTCAGGGTGAGGGGAATCCGACAACTCCAGCGCGAGCAACAGCCGCGCGCCGCGCGGCCGCGCGGCAGCAACCGCTCGCCACGCCGCGGCTGGCGACTGCCGGTGCGCGTCCCGACGCCAGCCCGCGTCGCCGGAAACACGCCCTCACCCTGATCCTCTCCGTCCACAGGAGGGGACCGCTCCGCCAATCTCCGATTGAGGCGTTTGGCGCGGCGGCTAGCATGCGCGCGTGGCCGCTCCGCTCACCGCGCTCTCCGCCTCCTTGCCGACCGCGGAGCAGCCGCAGTTCTACGCGGTGGACCTCAGCCGCATCACCCTGCGCGAGCGCCTGGCATTCGAGGGCAGCGGGCGCGCACGGCGGCTGGTCAGCGCCCTGATCGAGCGGCTCCTCCGGTTGCGCGCGCCCTGCTCACTCGACGAGCCGCCGGTCGAGGCGCTGGCGCCGTTCCGCGTCGGCGAGGCCGACCTTCCGGACACGGTGCGCAGCGAGCTCGAGCCACTGGCAGCGGCGCTCGCCGAGCTGGGATTCGGAAGCCCCGTGTGGCACCGCGTCGACGACGGCCTGCTGCACGCTGAAACGGTGCTCGTCACGTTCACGCATGCATCCGGCGAGGCGTTCGCGCGGCTGCATCATCGCCGCTGGATGTTCGTGACCCCGCCGCGCCGCATCCAGTTCGTCGAGGTGGTGAGCGCCTTCGAGGACGGTACGTTTCTCTGGACCTCGGGCACGGCGCCGGGACTCGACGCCCCGCCGGAATGTCGCCGCGAGCACCACCCGGACGCTTCGCCGGCGGCCCTGTGGGAGGTGCACCGCGCCCGGCTCGCCGGCGCGCGGCAGGCGCGCGCCGTGCGGCCGCTGCGTACGCCGGCCGCGGCCGAGGACGCGGCGGAGCGCCTGCACCGGCTGATCCGCGACCGGCAGCTTGCGCGCGGCGTGTTCGTCGCGCGTTCCGAGGCGGAGGAGGCGCGTGCGCAGGCCTGGCTCGCTCGCCGCCGCGACGTCCCCGATGCCGACGCCGACGTGCTCGCCGAGCTCGAGCGCGCCGAGCAGCCGCGCGTCGGCACCAGGCACCGGCTCCTGCTCGGATCGCTGCTGCTGTTCGTGGGGCTCGGCGCGTGGCGCTGGTCACTCGAGTTCGTCGCACTGCTGACGGCGGTGCTCATCCTGCACGAGCTCGGGCATTTCGTCGCCATGCGCGCCTTCGGCTATCGCGACGTGCGGATGTTCTTCATCCCGCTCCTCGGCGCGGCGGTGACCGGGCGACGGCGGAACGTCGCCGCCTGGAAGCAGGTGGTCGTCTCGCTGATGGGACCGGTGCCGGGCGTCGTCCTCGGGGCGGCGCTGGTCGGCGTCTGGCTGGTGACCGGCGAGACGCACGTCTTCCTCCCCGCCGTCCTGCTGCTCGCCGTCAACGGCCTCAACCTCGCACCGGTCCTGCCGCTCGACGGCGGCTGGGTCGTGCGCCGGCTGGTGAGCGCGCGCCATTACCTCCTCGATGTCGCGTTCGTGGTGCTGGCCGCGGCGGCGCTGATCGCCTTCGGCCAGTGGTCGGGCGACCTGCCGTTCACGGTCATCGGTGCCGTGCTGCTCCTCGGCGTGCGCAGCACCTGGCGCACCGGCGTGCTGGTGCGGCGACTGCGCGCCGAGCCGCTGCCGCCGTGTCCGATCGACGGCGACGGCATCCCTCCGGCGCTGGCCGGCCCGATCATCGCGCAGGTGCGCGCGGCCGGCTGGCAGACGAACGCGCGCGACATCGCGGCGCAGACGCTCGCCGTCGTCGATGCCATGACGACGCGGCCGCCCGGGTGGGTCGCCACGCTCGGGCTCGGCGCCGTGTATGCGGGGAGTGTCGTCCTGTGCGCGGCGGCGTTCGCCGCGCTCGCGGCGGGCGAGTATCTGCTGCGCCCATGGCTCGAGCCGCGCGGCCGGCTGGCGATCTCCGCGCTGGCGGAGAGCGGCGCGGCGTATGACGGCGGGGCCTTCGTCATCGCGACGTTCGACGAGCCCGAGGCGGCGCGCGCCGCCTACGCGGCGCTCGTCGATCGCCCGCCCGGCGCACCGCTGGCGCTGTTCGGGCAGTCGGTGCTGTTCGCGCCGCCGGAGGGCGGCGAGCCGCCGTCGGCGTTCGACGACGCGGCGCTGCTGGCGCTCGACGACGCCGACGTCCGCGTCGCGATCACGTGCCACATGCCCGACGAGGGCGAGGCGCGGCGGACCGCCGAGCGGCTGGCGGCATTCTTCGACACCGTGCCGAGCATGCTCGTGCCGCCGTGGGCCGATCCCGATCCCCGCACACCCGAGCAGCGGGCGCGCGACGAGCGCGCGCGCGCGACGTACCGGCAGGTGTCGGTCCCCTGGGGCGAGATCTACACGAGCGCCATTGCGGAGCCGTGGATCGCCGCCCTCCGCGACGCCGGCGAGGACACGTGGGACGATCCCGCCGTCGTCGCCGCCAACGATGAGCTCTCGCGCCTGCATCGCGTGGCGGAAGAGCGCCGCATCGCCGAGCTGCAGTCGCAGCCGGACGCGGACGTCGATGCGGAGCTGCTCGCCGCCTACGCCGCAGCCCTGCAGCGCCGGCATGCCGGTGCCGACGACATGAGCCCAGCGCCGATCCAACCGGTCTTCGACCGCATGGGATCGCTGTACGTCGCGGCGGCTGCGGCGCCGGAGATCGAACGACAGGCGGCGATCGGCGCCGACGTGTCGGCACACGGGACGCTGCTGCGGCTCGACGATGTGTGGTTCGAGGACCCGTTCCGCGGCCCGCGGGCGGTCGCGCGGTGGCTGCACGCCAGCGGCTGCGAGCGGCTGCGTTACGCCTTCGCCGAGTGAACCGTGGGCGCGGGCGGTCCGCCGTCCGCGGTTCGTCTACGCCGGCGCCGGTTCCTCGTTGTTGCGCTGCGCGGCGCGGTCGCTCAGCGCGGTGAGCGGCGAGGGCGAGAGGCGCGACGCGCTCTCGTGACCGGCGCGCCGTTCGGTACCGATGCCGCCGGGCGCGGGCAGCAGGCGGCCGGCGAGCGTGAGCACATCGGCGGTGAGCTCGGGGAAGAGGGCACTGGCCGTGTCGGCGACCCGCGCCGGCAGCGAGAGCACGGCTTCGGCATCGCCGCGCCGGCACGCCTCGACGATCTCGGCCGCCGCCTGCTCGGCGCTCATCGTCAGGCCCGGCAGCGCGTCGGCGATGCTGAACCACGCGTGCTCGGCGCGATGCCGGCCCTTGAACGCTGCATGGCGGTGGCCGCCGGTGCGCATCAGCCCCGGACAGACGGTGGTGACGACGATGCCGTGCGGCGCGAGCTCGCTGCGCAGCGCGCGCGACAGCCCGACCAGCGCGTACTTGCTGGCGCTGTATGCCGCGAGATGCGGCACGCTGATCTTGCCGCCGATCGAGGCGATGTTGACGATGCGCCCGAAGCCGCGCCGGCGCATCGCCGGGAGCACGGCCTCGACGGCGTACAGCGGCGCCCAGAAGTGCGTCTGCATGGCGCGCTCGTAATCCTCGCGCGTCAGCTCCTCGAGCGGCCCGACATCGATCACGCCGGCATTGTTGACCAGCACGTCGAGGCGGCCGTGCGTGGCGATGACGCGCTCGATGGCGCCGGTGATCGCGGCGCGGTCGGTGACGTCGCACACCACGACCTCCGCCGCGATGCCGCGCCGGCGGAGATCGGCGTGCGCCCGTTCGAGCTCGGCGCCATCGCGCGCGCAGATGACGACGTGCGCGCCCTCGTCGCCGAACGTGCGGGCCAGCACCAGCCCGAGTCCGCGCGAGCCGCCGGTGATCAGCACCACGCGACTGTGAAAGCCGTCGATCTGTCGCGCCCGCCGCGTCCGGTGCACGACAAACACCGCGCCGGCGAGCAGCGCCGCCCCGAGCCATTTCGCCATGCCCGGGCGACGTGCAGGCCCCGTGCCGGCGCACCCGGCGCGACGGATGCCGCGCATCGTCCGCCGCTCCACCGCGACCTGCGTAAACCGCGTCCTCCGGTGTGTGTCTTCCTTTCCCGTTGCCGATCTGCTCGACGGCGTCGATGTCGCCCGATCCGCCACTGCCCGTACACGTACTCGCCCCCGCCCACCCGGATCGGCCACCGAGGACGGAGAGGACACCGAGTGGCTGGTTCATCGGATCCTGAGGTGATCGCTCACTCCATTCGACGTGACCGGATCGACTCGACTTCGCGTCCTCTGCGCCTCTGTGGCTGATCATCTTCTCCCGAAGGAGGAATCAGCGGGCAAAGCCGGATACCGGAACGACGACGTGTACGTGTACGAGTACAGAATACGGGTACGGGACTGGCGTTGGCATGGTGCTCGCTTCGCGATCACACGCATGTCGCGAGCAAGCCGGCTTGCCCGGCCGCTGCCGGGGTGGGTCAGCGGCGCGCTGATCGCGGTTGCCGCGGCGGCGCTGGTGTGGGCGGAGCGCCGGCGGCCGCTGCGCCGTGCGACCGAGCCGGCGAACCGGCGCGACGCGCGCAACCTCGCGTTCGCGCTCGGCAGCGCCGCCGCGGTGCGCCTGGCGGAGGCGCCGGTGGCGACGCGGCTGACGGCGCTCGTCGACCGCCGCGGCTGGGGCCTGGTGCCGTGCCTGCGTCTGCCGCCCCTGCTCGAGGTCGCGCTCGCCGGCGTGCTGCTCGATTACACGCTCTACGTCTGGCACGTGCTGACGCATCGCGTGCCGGTGCTGTGGCGGCTGCACCGCGTGCACCATGCGGATCTCGATCTCAGCGCAACGACGGCGCTGCGTTTCCACGCGCTGGAGATGCTGGCCTCGGTGCCGTGGCGGGCGGCGCAGATCGTCATCATCGGCGCCGCCCCGCTGGCGCTGTCGGTGTGGCAAACGGCGACCCTGCTCGCGATCCTCTTCCACCATTCCAACCTGCGCCTGCCGCACGCTCTCGAGCGGCGCCTCGTGCGCCTGATCGTCACGCCGCGCATGCACGGCATCCACCACTCGATCGTGCCCGCGGAGACGCATGCGAACTGGGGCACGATCTTCTCCCTTCCCGACGTGCTGCACGGCACGGCGCGGCTCGACGTGCCGCAGCGCGCCCTGACCATCGGCGTCCCGGCACTGCGCGATCCCGCCGCGCTGCGCCTCTCCGACCTCGTGCGGCTGCCGTTCACCGCCGGCTGACCGCGCTCAGGGATTCGGCGTGGCCGGCGCGGCGCCGTTGGGCGCGGGAACGATCATCTGCAGCGTGCGATCGACCGCATTCGAGATCAGCCACGGTTCGTCGAGGATGAAGTTCGCGGGTTTCCTTTCGTGCCCGCGGGCGAAGTAGACCTCGATCCATTGGAGCGGCACCCTGATCCCGTAGAGGTTCGCGTTGCCGACGTCGGTGATCAGCACGTTCAGGGACAGGCCGCGCACCTGCTGGGGGACGTTGCCCACCCATGAGGAGATCGGCTCGCCCTGCCAGAACAGTGTCCGGCCCATGGCCTTGTAGTGGCGCCCCTGGCGCTGGGCCCGCCCCGGCACGACCGTGACGTAGCTGCTGAGCAGCGCGTCGACACCGTGCAGACGTTCGAGCTCGCGGCCGACGTGGTCGCGCGCCGCGTCCGCCTGCGCCTGGCGCGGCTTGCCCGTCACCGGATCGAACGTGCCGCCGAGGCGCTCGGAGAGCTGCCGCCACAGGGTCGCGTGCTCGCGCGACGCGATGACGCGATAGCCCTTGGCGCGCAGCCGCTGCGTCAGCTGCTCCTCGATCCACGTGCGTACCCGCGCCGGATTGGCGACGTCGGCCGGTACGCGCGGCGTCTCGAGCGCGATGACCTGGATGCGTGCGGCGAACTGTTCCTTCGGGATCTCGTAGGGGTTGAGCTCCTTCGCCGCCGCCGCGCCGGCGAGGGCGGCGAGCACGGGCAGGAGCAGCCTGCCGGGGCCGCGCGTCATCGGGTTGCCTCCATCAGGTATGCTTCGATGATCGGCCGATCGGTCGCCTCCGGCGCCAGCGCGAGATAGCGCGCGAACGCGGCGCGGGCCTGCGCCGTGTCGCCGGCCACGCGCGCCAGCAGCCCGAGCTCGCGGTGCGGCGCCGCGAAGGCGGCGTCGAGCTCCGCCGCACGGGCATACGCCGTGCGCGCCGCGGTGGGGTTCTCGGCGCGCCGCAGCGCCTCGCCGAGGAGGAAGTGCGCTGGCGCGCTGTCGGGCTGGTGGACGAGAGGGCGGGTGAGCGTACGGTGGGCGCGCGCCGCACGGCCCATGGCGAGGTCGGCGCGGGCGGCGTCGAGCGGCAGCGCGGCGAGGGCCGCGGCGAACGCCGCCTCGCCGCGCGGATCGGGCGCCAGCGGCGCCGTACGCGGCTCGGCGAGCAGCGCCTGGTAGCTCTCGCGCCGTTCCCTGAGCGCGGGATGGCTGCCGTAGTAGAACGGTTCGCTGGTCGCCGACTCGGCGACGTCGGCCTCGAGCACCTCGAAGATGCGCGGCGCCTCGTGCGGGTCGTAGCCCGCCGCCGTCATCCGCGCGAAGCTATGCGCGTCGGCCTCGCGCTCGAGGTCGCGCGAGTAGCCATGCACCTGCGGATCGACCAGCGCGGGCGTGAGCGTGCCACCGAGCTCCAGCATGGCGCGCACCGCGTTCGCGTCACCCGACGCCGCGACCGCCAGGGCGAGCACGCCGACCGCGACGCGGACCGCCAGTGTGCGGTTCTCCCGCAGCCGCTGGCGGGCGAGTGCGTGGCGCTCGCTGTAGTGCGTCACCTCGTGGCCGAGGAGGGTGGCGAGCTGCGCCTCGTTCTCGAGGCTGGCGAGCATGCCGGTGTACACGTAGAGGCTGCCGTTCGGCAGCGCGAAGGCGTTCAGGTACGGGTCGCGGACGACGGCGATCCGCAGCGCGCCGGCGAGGTCGGGGGCGACGCGGGCGAGCACGCCCTCGAGGTACTGCTGCAGCGCCGCATCCTCGTACAGCACCTCGCGATCGCGCAGCGCGGCATCGAGCCTGGCGGCGGACTGCCAGAGCGTCTGCTCGTCCTCGTCGGGCTGGAACCCGGTGCCGCGAATGGTGCTCGGATCGGTGCTGGCGCAGCCGGCGAGTGCCAGTACCGCCAGGATCAGCACCTGCCACCATCGTGTCAGCGCCGCTGCCATCTCCGACATCGCGGGCGACACTATCGACTGCACGCGCGGCGAAGCGCAAACCGCGGTTGCCCCGCTGTCACGCAACCGAGTATGGGCGCGTGATGATGCGCGCCAGAGTCCGTACGGCTGTTGCCCTGCTTGCGCTGCTCGGCGCGAGCGGCTGCGTCAGCGGCTTCGCCGACGCGCCGGCACTGCACGTCCCGGCGCCCGAGTTCCGCGAGCGCGTGCGCACCGTGTGTCTGACCACCCCGCAGAGTCAGATCACGCTGCCGGTGATTGACGATCGCCTGGCGCGCATCGAGCAGCTGCTCGGCGACCGCCTGCGCGATGGCGGCTACCGCGTCGTCCCCTCGGCGGAGACGACCGCGGCCATGAGCCGGGCGCTCGCCGATGCCGGCGGCTACTACGATCCGCACACCGGCGACATCGACGTGTCGCGCCGCGCCATCGTCCGCCCGCAGCTGTTCCAGACCCTGCACGAGCGCCTCGGCTGCGACGCCATGCTGAAGGCGGTCGTGGCGGTGGTGAGCGTGCCGTTCGCCAACGGACACGTGTGGTGGGACGGCCGCCGGGAGACATACGACTCGGGCCTGAAGGAGGGCTGGACGACGGGGCTGTCGTTGTGGGTCGCGATCAGCGACCTGCGCGAGGACGAGCTCTATTTCCACACCGGCGGCATCGAGACGATCGTCGATCTCGACGTCGGCTTCTTCGGCAGCGAGTTCAAGCCGACCGACGAAACGCAGGTGCTGACCGACGAGGCGCGCCTGGCGCAGGCGGTGGAGCTCAGCCTCGCGCCGCTGCTCGCCGCATCGCCGGCGCCGTGAGCCAGCCACGGAGGCGGAGGACACGACGTCGAGGATTCCATCGAATCAGACTCGACGTCGCCGTCTTCGTGTCTCGGTGGCCAGTTCCGTCGCCGCCGATGCGCGGACTCAGCGCCGGCGGGAGGCGGCGTCGGGCTTCGGCAGCACGAGTGTGACACACGCGCCGAGCACGAGGCCGCCGGCGCCACCGATGAGGAAGAGCGCGTCGACGCCGAGGGCGTCGATCAGCCAGCCGCCGATGGTGTTCGACAGGATGCCGCCGAGCCCGATGCCGGCCATCGCCAGCAGGCCCTGGCCGGTCGAGCGCAGGCGCTCGGGGACGATCTGCTCGAGGTAGAGCGGCCCGCCGAGCAGCAGGCCGGTGACCACGACGCCGTGCAGGAGCTGCACCGGATAGAGGATGGCGAGATCGTCGCTGAGCCCGCACACCGCCCAGCGCACGCCGCCGGCGAAGACGCCGAGGCCGAGCAGGCCGCGCGCGCCGAGGCGGCGCAGTCCGGCGCCGGAGAGCGCGACGAGCGGGATCTCGAGGAGCAGCATCACCACCCACATCTCGCCGACGGTGGTGAGCGTGCCGCCGCGGGCGCGGATGAGCAGCGGGAAGAGGCCGGTCGGCCCCTGCAGGAAGAGATAGCCGCCGAAGCTGAAGGCGAGCAGGCGCAGCAGCGGCCCGGAGTGCAGCAGCTCGCGCCAGGCGCCGCGCGCGGCGCGCAGGCCGACGTGACCGCCGCGCGGCAGCCACGGCCACAGCGCCGCGGCGGCGAGCGTGCACAGCGCGGTGACCCAGAACATCGAGGCGAGGCCCGGCTCGCCGCCGCCCGGATCGGCAGGCACGACGCGGTGCAGCGCCCACGGGTAGCACGCGACGCCGACGAGGTAGCCGACCGTGCCCCACACGCGGATCAGGCCGAAGCCGTGCGGACTGCCGCCGCGCAGCGCCGCGAACGTCACCGACAGCGCCAGCGGCACGACCGCGGTCGAGCACGCCGCCAGCGCCGCGGTGCCGAGCAGGTAGCCGGGAAAGTCGTCGGCGAGCAGCAGGCCGAGATGGCCGAGCGCCGCCACGGCCGTGAGCAGCGCCAGCAGCCCGCTGCGCGCGCCGGTGCGGTCGGCGAGCTGGCCCCACAGCGGCTGCGCGAGCATGCCGACCAGCGGCAGCACCGCGAGCACCGCGCCGACCTCGGTGCCGCTCAGCCCGGCGTTCTCGCGCAGGTAGAGCGCGTAATACGGGAAGAAGACGCCGAGCCCGGTGAAGTACAGGAGCCAGAAGAGGCAGAGCGCCGGGGCGGGCACGGATGTTCAACGCGAAGACGCAGAGACGCGGAGGTCCGCGGAGGGATCGGCACCCCGCTCTGCGTCACTCGGCGCCTTCGCGCCTCTGCGTTGATCCGTTTTCCCGGCGCTGCCACTCCTGGCGCAGGGCGAACATGGCACGCAGCAGCGCGCCGGCGTCGATCGGCGCGTCCCATGGTTCGCCGCGCAGCTCGCGGTAGGCGCGCGCGACGTTGAAGATGATGCGCTCGGGTTCGGTCCAGCTCGCGTACGGGCCGAGATCGATGCGGCGCGCAGCCTCCTCGACCGTGCGCCCGGCGGCAAAGTGGGTCGCCGCCTCGCCGCGCACGTACTCGAGGTAGGCCTTCATCTCGCGCGGGCCCTCGACGCCGCACAGCGGCCCGTGTCCGGGCACGATCACCTGCGGATCGAGCGCGATCAGCCGATCGAGCGCGGCGCTCCACTGCGCGAACGTGCCCTCCCAGCCGATCGGGGTGCAGAGCCGGAAGAGCACGTCGCCGGTGAAGACGACGCGCCGGCGCGGCAGATGGACGATCGTGTCGCCGGGCGTGTGCGCCGGCCCGACATAGAGGAGCTCGACCGGCTCGCCGTCGAGCGCGAGGTCGAGCCGCTCCTCGAACAGCGTTGTCGGCGGCGTGAGCGTGATGTCGCGGAAGTCGTACGGCTCGAGCGCGCGCGCCACCGCCGCGAGCGCCGGATCGCTGCTCGCGCCGAGCTGCTTGAGCGCCTGCATCGCCGCCGGCTGCTCCTTGCCGAAGCTCGCCGCGCACAGGCGGTGGCCGATGATCTCGGCCGCGGGGAAGAGCTGGTTGCCCCAGCAGTGATCGCCGTTGTGATGGGTGTTGACGACGCGCTGCGCCGGGGCGCGCCAGACGCGCGCGTATTCGGCGATCAGTGCACGCGTGCGCGGCAGGTCCCAGAACGTGTCGATCACCACGCCGCCGCCGCGGTTGATGAACCCCGAGTTGCTCCAGCCGAGGCCGCGATCGGGCTGCAGGCAGGCGTACACGTCGGGGGCGAGCTCGTGCAGTTCCATCGCTGCGCTATAGCGCGGGCGCCCACCCGCTGACCATCGACGGCGTATCAGCCACCGAGCCGGGGAGGACACCAAGTCGAGGGTCGGATCGAATCTGATTGACCAGCAACTCGGTGTCCTGACCCCTCTGTGGCCAATTCCTCGATCATCACCGGTCACCGGTCACCGGTCACTGGTCACTGGTCACGCCGTGTTCTCGCTCAGCAGCCGCCGCACCCAGCGGCGATAGGTTTCGAGCGGCTGCGCGCCGATGAGCGGCGTGTCGGTGCCGGCGACCAGCACGGCGGGGACGCCGGTGATGTCGAGCTCGAGCGCTTCAGTGTGCTGCGCGGTCACCTCGCGCAGCAGCTCGGGATCCTCGACGGCGGCGAAGGCGCCGGCGGGCAGGTCCTGTTCCGCCCAGATGGCGCGCAGCGTCGCGGCATCGGTGATGTCGCGGTTGTCGGCAAAGTAGGCGTGCAGGAGCGCCTCGTGCATGCGCGCGAAGGCGTCGCCGCCGAGGCGCGCCGCGGCCCTGGCGACGAGATGCGGCGGCACGCTGTGCGACGGCGGGCCGGCGGCCGTCGACCAGACGCGGAACGTGCCGGCGTCGGGATCGGCGGCCGGCCGCAGCCACGAGCGCGTGTAGGCGACGAAGCGCTCGTGCGAGCGCCCCGGCTCGGGATGCGGGCGCAGCAGGAAGCTGCGCCACTCGACGGTGACGGCGCCAGCGAACTCCTCGCCGATCCGACGCAGCCGCACGGCCGCGTTGAAGCACCACGGGCAGAGATAGTCGGACCAGGCGATCAGTCGCACGGACGGCCCGCGTCCTCACTGCACGTCGAGCACCGCGCAGGCAATCCGGGCGCCGGCGTTGCCGGCAGGATCGGTGGTGTAGTCGTCGGGGCTGGCGTGGATGACCAGCGCCGCGCCGTCGGCATCCATCAGGCCGCCGTCGCCGCGCATCGGCAGCTCGCCGGTGACGACGATCTGCATCTGCAGCGCGCCGTTGGCGGGGATGGTGAGATTCGGCAGGTCGCCGGTGTGGTAGCCCTGCGGATTCTTCATCCCGTGCTGCTTGTCGTGCGGGTTGAAGTGCGGGCCGGCGGACTCGAAGCCCGGCGTTTCGCATTTGCCGACCGCGTGGATGTGGATCGCGTGCTCGCCCGGCGGCAGGTCGCGCAGGTCGAGGGTGAAGATCGTCGCCTTGGGCAGCGCCTCGATCTTCACGGTGCCGACCGCTGTGCCCTCCGAGCTGATGAACTGGTTCTTCTGCGCGTCCGCTCCAAGCGCCGCGCCCGGCAGGATCAGCAGCGTGAGCAACATCAGGCCTCGTCCGGCGTGCATCATCGGCACCTCCCTGGGTTGTCGGTTGCCGCCATCATGACCGCCGTGGCGGCGGCTGACAATGCGTGTCGTGCGCCGGGCCACGCGGCGTCGCGTCCGGTTCAGCGGAGCGGGTGCAGCGCCGTCGCCTTGAACGTCAGCCAGACTGTGCTGCCGACCTCGAGTTGCAGCGCGGCGAGCGAGCGTTCGGTGATGCGCGCCTGCAGCGGCTGGCCGCAGTCGACGGTGAGCAGCACGCCCTCGGGCTCGTGCGCGATGGCGGTGATGCGGCCGCGCAGCTGGTTGCGCGCGCTCGAGTCGAGCGGCGCGCGCGAGACGACGACGTCCTCGGCGTCGATTGCCACGGCGCGCGGGTGCGCCTCGGCGGGCAGCTCGATCGTCAGGCCGGCGGTCTCGAACAGCCAGCGATCGCCGCGGTGCACGGCGCTGCCGCGCAGGACGGTGCGCACCGGCGCCGGGGCGAGGCGGCCGTCCTCGAGCGCGACGAGCCGCGCCGCGAGGCGGTGCGCCTGCTCGCGGTCGTGCGTCGCCAGCACCACCGTGCAGCCGGTGTCCGGCAGGCCGGCGAGCAGCGCCTCGATGTCCGGCACGCTGGCGCGGTCGACGTTCGCCGTCGGCTCGTCGAGCAGCAGCACCTCGGGGGCGAGGGCGAGCGCGCGCGCCAGCGCGACGCGCTGCGTTTCGCCACTCGACAGCGAGCGCGCCGCGCGCTCGGCGAGCGCCGCGGCGCCGACGGCGTCGAGCGCCGCGGCGACCGCGTCGCGTTCGCGCCGGCCGCGCGCGCGCAGGCCGTAGGCGACGTTGCGCCGCACGCTGCCGTGGAAGAGGTACGGCGCGGCGGCGACGTACGTCACGCGCCGCCGCAGCGCCGCGAGCGTCGCCGGCCGCGCGTCGAGCGGCGTACCGTGCAGCGCCAGGCGGCCGGCATCGGGGGCGAGCAGCCCGGCGAGCAGGCGCAACAGGGTCGACTTGCCGGCGCCGTTCGCGCCGACGACCGCGGTCACCGCGCGCGCGGGGATGTCGAGCGCCGGGATGTCGAGCACCGTCCGGCCGCCGCGCGCGAGGCGCACGTCGCGCAGTGCGTAGGCGGGCGTCATCGCGTCGGTGCGACCAGCGCCGCGCCGACGTTGACCAGCAGCGCGACGCCGAGCAGGAGGATGCCGAGCGCCAGCGCGAGCGCGAACTCCCCCTTGCCGGTCTCGAGCGCGATCGCGGTGGTCATCGTGCGCGTTGCCTCCCGGATGTTGCCGCCGACCATCAGTGCGACGCCGAGCTCGGAGACCAGCCGGCCGAAGCCGGTGGCGACCGCCGCGAGCACGCCGCCCCGCAGCTCGCCGAGCACGGTCCACGCCGCACGGAGCGGCGAGGCGCCGAGCGTCAGCGCCGTCTCGCGGATACGCGGATCGGCGCCGCTGACCAGCGCCATCGTCAGCGCCGCCATCAGCGGCGTGACGAGCAGCGTCTCACCGATCACCATCGCGCTGCGCGTGTAGAGCAGCCCCCAGTCGCCGAGCAGGCCGCGGCGCGAGAGCAGGGCATAGACGACGAGGCCGACGACCACGGTCGGCAGCGCCGTCGCGGTGTTGAGCGCCACCTCCGCCACGCGCCGGCCGCGAAAGCGCGTCGTGCCGACGAGGAAGCCGAGCGGCGCGCCGAGCGCCGTCGCACACAGCGTCGCGACGAGCGCCACCTGCAGGGAGACGCCGACCGCCGCCAGCACCTGCGCATCGCGTGTCACCAGCAGCCGCACCGCCTCCGAGAGGGCGTCGCCCACATTCATCGGCGCGAGCAATGCGGGGAGGCGCGCACCCGGTCAAGTCGTGTGGGACGAATGAAACCGCCGACAGCGGAAAGGGAAAAGCGGAACGCAGCGTTCCCCATTGCGGGCGGCCGGGCCGCAGTGCCGCGCACCGCGAGCGGGTCGCCTCTTGTCCCGCCCCGCGGACCATGCGCGGCAGGCGGGCGAGAACGCCCGCGGTCCATTTCGGACGCAACGCCGCATGCCGCCCGGGGGCGACGACGGCAGCGCTCCACCACCCCCGCGCCGACGGGTCGCTTTCCGCTTGCCGCTCTGCATTTCGCTTGACTTTGAAAATGATTTTCAATATCGACAGCACATCGGCAGCGCGATGGGGAATCGCGCAAGCGGCGCCAGACGCCCGCCTCGAGATCACACCGGAGGGGAGCTCATGATTCTGGTCGCCAACCGCATCTACGTCGCGCCGGCGCACGCCGCGGCGTTCGAGCATCTGTTCGAGACCCGGGCGCGGCTCGTCGACGGCAGGCCGGGCTTCATCGCCAACCAGGTGCTGAAGCCGCTGACCAGCGGCGCGCCGTACGTCATCGAGACCTGGTGGGAGACGCGCGCGGACTTCGTCGCCTGGACGAAGTCCGAGGCGTTCGCCACCGGTCACGCGCGCACCGGCACGCTGCCGCCGGAGGCGTTCACACAGCCGACGACGCTGGAGATCTATGAAGTCTTCCAGCGCACCGACGGGCCGCACGTGCAGGCGTCCGATGCCGCGCCCGCCGCACGGTGAGGGCGTCGTCGTGCGCCATGGTGCCGCCTGCCGCGGCATGCGCGGCGCCGCCGCCGACGAGCAGCGCTGCGCGTGCGGCAGCCTCCTGGCGCGCTGGACCGCCGACGGTCTCGAGCTGAAGTGCCGGCGCTGCAAGCGGCGCGTCATCGTGCCGACCGACCGCCTGCCACCGCGCTGAAGGCCGATCTCCCTTTGGCGCGCGGTTTCCACCCAGCGCCCTTCCGACCACCACGCGCAGCGGCGCGCCGCGCCCTGCGCCCTTGCGGCGCGCCCGTCGCGCCGGGGAGGACCGCATGACCCGCATTACCCGTTTTGTGATTGCCGTTGCCGCCTGTGCCGCCGCCGCCGGCGTCGCACAGGCGGACACGATCGTCATCGACAGCACGACCGTCGGCACCGTCTACGACGGCGTGCTCGACGGCGTGCCGCCATTCCCGCCGCCGGGCGCGCCGCCCGACGGTATCGCCGACTCGCAGAACACCGGCCTCGCCGTGGCGCTCAAGGCCGGCGTCGTCGAGGAGCGCGGCATCGCCGAGTTTCCGCTCGCGCCGCTCGCCGGGATCGACGCCGCCGACGTCGTCAGCGCGACGCTGACGTTCAACATCGACGACGTCATCGGCCTCTTCTGGCCGGGCGCCGCCTTCGACAACGTCGCCTCCGAGCGGATCATCGTCTTCGCGTACGGTGGCAACGGCGTCGTCGAGCTCGCCGACTTCGCCAACGTCGCCGGCGCGCCAGCCGGTGTGGTCGACACAACGCCGCTCGGCGTCATCACCGACGCGACGCTGGACGTCAGCGGGCCGCTGCAGTTCCACGTCGACATCACCAACCGCGTGCAGGCCCTGCTTGCTGCCAACGCGACGCACCTCGGCATCGTCTTCCTCACCGACGACGAGAACAGCGCCACGTCGATCGACGACCTCGGCGCCGGCGGCGCCGGCCCGCCAGGCGTCGGCGGCGCGATCCTGCCGCTCGTCACCGTGCAGACCGTCGCCGCCGAGCCGCCCATCTGGGACAAGGGGCTGCGCGGCTGCCAGCAGGTGCTCGCCAGGGGCACGGTGAAGCTCGCCGCGACGGTGACGAAGAACCTGGCGACGTGCTTCGACGGCGTGCTCGCCGCCACCGCCAAGGGCGATCCACTGACCAAGGTGACGGCGAAATGCGGTGCGGCGCTGGCGCCGGACACTCCCGGCTCGAAGGTCGGCAAGGCGATCGGCACGCTGACCTCCGCGGTGACGAAAAAGTGCGCTGCGGTGACGCCGGCGTGGCTCGGCACGCCGTGCGACGCCGGCGCGACGACGATGGCCGACGTCGCGAGCTGTCTGGTCACGCGGACGTTGTCCGCCAGCAGCCGGACGATTGCCGCCGCGTACGGTCCGGCGTGCGCGCTGATCAGCGCCGTCGGGCTCGAGGCCGACTACCCGGCGGTCTGTAACTGACGCGGAAAGACGAAAGCGGAAAGGGGAGAGCGGAAGGCGGAACGAGCGGCGGGGCACAGTGGGACGTGCGTCCCCCCTTTGTCACACCCACTGGAGCGGTCGCCTTTCCGCTTTCGGCTTTCCGCTTTCCGCTTCTTCGCCAGGAGAGCCGACCATGCTTCGTTTCACCCTGATCACTGCAGCCATCTGCCTCGCGCTCGCCGCATGCCGCCCGGCGGCGGCGCAGGAGACCATCGTGCTCGACGTCGCCTCCGGCGCCGTGTTCGATGCCGTCATCGACGGCTTTCCGATGCTCGCCGCCTACGACGGCGTGCCGGACTTTCCGACCGGCTACAACACGCTGTCGATCGCCTTCCAGCTCGCGGTCACCGAGGAGCGCGGCATCGGCGAGTTTCCGACCGCGCCGCTCGCCGGCGTCGCCGCGGACGCCGTCGCGCACGCCACGCTGACGTTCAACATCGACGACGTCATCACCTCGTTCGGTCCGGGCACGGGATTCTCCGGCGCGGCGGCGCGCGACATTCTCGTCCACCTCTACGCCGGCAACGGCACGGTCGAGATCGACGACTACCTCGCCGTGGCGCGTGCGCCGCATGTGATCGATACGCGCCCGCTCGGCCGCATCACGGATGAGACGGTTGCACACAGCGGCCCGCTGCGCTTCGAGGTCGACGTCAGCGACGACGTGCGGGCGCTGCTCGACGAGGGCGCGGCGGCGATCGGCGTTGTCTGGCGCACGGCCGACTCGCCGACCGGCACGTCGCTCGATCACCTTGGCGAGGAGAGCGCCGGTCCGCCGGGCGTCAACGGCGCGTTCCTGCCGTTCCTCACCATCGCGCTGTCCGCCGCACCAACTCCGACGCCGACGGTCACCGCCACCGCGCCGGAGCCGCTGCCGACCGCCACGGCTGTCGCGGCGACTCCGACCGCGACGCGCGGTGCGGCGCAGACGCCGACCGGCCCGGCCGCCTGTGCCGGCGACTGCGACGCCGATGGAGCGGTGTCGATCGCCGAGCTGATCGCCGGCGTCGCGCTGGCGCTCGGCGGCACGGCGGAGCCGTGCGCAGCGATGGATTGGGACGGTGATGGCACCGTCGGCGTCACCGATCTCGTGCGCGCCGTGGCGAGCGCGCTCGCGGGCTGCTGAGCCGGTGGGCGCCGCAGCGGACCGCCCGGGTCATGCGCAACACCTCGACCGCCGGCGTGTGCTGCCGTGTGCGGCCGCGCGCCGCGGCGGCCGTGCGGCATGCCGTTCTCGGCCTGCTCGTTGCGGTGGGTCCCGGCGCCGCATCCGCGGCGGCGCACCCTACGGCGACGCCGTCTCCCGCGGCCGGCGACGTCGCGCAGCACGAGGCCGGCGATGAACGGCTGCCGGTGCACACGCTCGAGGATATCGTCGTGACCGGCACGCGCACCGAGTATGCCGTCGATGACGCGCCGGTGCCGGTGCAGGTGATCGGCCGCGACGAGATCCGCGCCGTGTCGGCGGTCAACGTCGCCGAGGCGCTCGACCGCATCCCCGGCATCTACGTGCGCCAGAACGAACAGTTCGGGCTCGGCGCGAGCACGGTGCGCATGCAGGGCGCGGAGGCGAACCAGGTCGCCGTGCTGCGCAACGGCCGGCGTTTCCGCGGCGGCGTGAACGGCGTCGTCGACCTGCGCGACATCATGGTCGAGGACATCGAGCGCATCGAGATCATCCGCGGCCCGGCGTCGAGCCTCTACGGCAGCGACGCGATGGGCGGTGTGATCAACATCGTCACCCGCCACGGCAGTCGCGATCCGCACGTCTCGGTCACCGCCGCCGGCGGCACGCAGGACACGCTGCTCTTCAAGGCGAGTCACGGCTGGAGCGTCGGTCCGCTCGGCTACTTCCTCTCCTACCAGCACAGCCAGGTGGCGCTGGCGCAGCTCTACGGCTCGATCAGCCAGCAGTTCGAGGATGCCGACGCGCTGCAGGTGCGCGACGATGTCTCGGCGCAACTCGACTACCAGCCGTCCGACGCCCACCGCCTCACCCTCAGCGGCGACTACAATCCGGTCGCGGAAGGACCCGACAGCCAGCGCAGCAACACCACAGTCGGCGGCGACTGGCGCTGGACCGCGAGCCCGGCGTGGGAGCCGAGTCTCGGCGCGACCTGGTACGGCTTCCGGCGCCGCAACACGACCAAGGGGTTCGAGGAGGACGTCACGTACGACGATGTCGTCGGCGAGCCGCGCGTGCTGCACACCATCGCCCGCGGGCTCTGGCACGAATCGCACCAGCTCACCGCCGGCAACCGCTTCCGCTACGAGACGATCGACAGCCGCGGCTTCACCGGTCCCGATGTGCGCGAGGACGCGTGGCTGAACAGCGGCTACCTGCAGGACGAGATGCTCGTCGGCAGCACGGTCGCCATCGTCGGCGGTCTGAGCATCGATGCGCACAGCAACTACGGCGCCGACGTCAACCCGCGCCTCAGCATCGGCTGGCGGCCGCGCGACGCGTACCGGCTCACCGGCATCGTGGCGCGCGGGTACCGCGCGCCGAACCTGCTCGAGCTCTACAGCGCCGACTACAACACGCCGCCGGGCGGCACCGGCGGCTACGCCATCCTCGGCAACCCCGACCTGCGGCCGGAGACCGACCTGGCGTGGAACCTCCAGTTCGATTTTGCGCCGTTCACCGGCGTCAGCGGCTTCCTCGTCGGCTTCCGGCACGACTTCGACGACCTCATCCTCGTCGACCAGCTCTGTCCGACGCGTGCCGGTCCGTGTCCGCAGCCCGGTCCGTCGCTGCTGATCCAGTACCAGAACGTCTCGCGCGCCGTGACGCAGGGCATCGAGCTGACGCTCACCGCCGAGCTGCAGGAGATGGGGTGGTGGCCGCTGCCGGAGCACGCACTGCGCGTCGATCTCAGCTACGGCTACCTCTACTCACGCTGCGAGGGCGGGTGCCCGGCCGGCAGCGACGGCAACGAGCTGCCGTTCCGCCCGCCGAACCGTGTCCTGCCGGCGCTGACGTACGAGTACCTGCCGCTCGCCACCGCGCTGCAGGTGTGGGGCGAGTATTCCGATCGCACGTTCGCCAATGTCGAGAATACCTCCGTGGTCGGCGCGCACTGGTTGTGGAACACGAAGCTGACCGCGCGGCTCGACCGGCTGCTGTGGTTCCTCGACCAGGACGGCGCCCTCGGGCCGGGTCTGAAGTACACCACGCTGTTCGTCGAGGCGCAGAACCTTTTCGACAACCGCGTCACCGCCCCCAACCTCGTCGCCGCCGGTGCCGTCGTCGGCGCGCGCAGCATCCTCGCCGGAGTACAGGTCGAGCTATGAATCAACAGTCGCATCGCGCCGCGTTCGCCACGGATGACCACAGGTGGCCACGGAGGGCCACGGCAAAGAACTCTGCGTTCACCCGTGGTCCGCTGTGGCCATCTGTGTTTCTCGGTCTTCTCTTCCTCCAGCCCGCATTCGCCGCCGAGCGCATCGTCACGCTCGGCGGCGACGTGACCGAGATCGTCTTTGCGCTCGGCGCCGGCGCCGCGGTGGTGGCGACCGACGTATCGAGCGTCCATCCCGCCGCTGCCGCGGCGCTGCCGAAGCTCGGCTACCAGCGCACGCTCTCGGCCGAGGGCGTGCTGGCGCAGGCGCCGACGCTCATCCTCGCCAGCGACGAGGCCGGCCCGCCGCCGGTGCTCGATCAGCTGCGCGCCGCCGGCGTGCGCCTCGAGATCGTCGCGGCGCCGGATACGCCCGACGGCGCGGTCGCGAAGATCGAGCGCATCGCGGTCCTGCTCGACCAGCCGCAGGAGGGCGCGCGGCTCGTCGCCGCGTTGCGTGCCGCCCTCGAGCGCGCGGCGCCGCACGCCTTTCCCGGCACTCCGCCGCGCGTGCTCTTCGTTTACGCGCGCGGCGCCGGGACGGTGCTGGTCGGCGGCCGCGGCACGCCGGCCGACGAGATGATCCGGCTCGCCGGCGGCACGAATGCCGCGGCGAACATGGACGGGTTCCGGCCGCTGACCGCGGAAGGCGCGGTGGCCGCCGCGCCGGACGTCATTCTCGCGCTGGCGCGCGGCGCCGAGACTGTCGGCGGCGCGGACGGCATCTGGACGCTGCCGGGGCTGGCGCAGACGCCGGCCGCGCAGCAGCGCCGCCTCGTGCTGATGGACGATCTCTATTTGCTCGGCTTCGGACCGCGCCTCGGGAATGCGGTCCTCGATCTGCAGCAGGCGCTGCACGTGCCGGCCGCTGCGGCACGATGAGCCGGCCACCGCGCCGCGTCCGCGCGGCCGTCGTCGCGCGGCGTCGCCCGCGACGGCCCGCCGCACCGCTCGCCGTCGGGCTCGGCGTGCTGCTCGCGCTCGTCGTGCCGGCGGCGCTCGGATTCGGCGCGGTGACGATCGCGCCGCGCGAGCTCGCGGCGATCATCGCCGCGCCGCTCGGTCTCGACGTGGTCGGGGCGAGCGTCACGCCGCAGCAGACCGCTGTGCTGCTCGCCATCCGTCTGCCGCGCACCCTGCTCGGTTTGCTCGCCGGCGGCACGCTCGGCGTCTGCGGGGCTGCGATGCAGGCGCTGTTCCGCAATCCGCTCGCCGATCCGGCGCTGGTCGGCACCGCGAGCGGCGCGGCGCTCGGCGCGGCGACGGCCATCGTCCTGCTGCCGGCGCTGCCGTTCGTCGTATCCGGCTGGCTCGCCGGGGCCGCGCTGCCGCTCGCCGCCTTTGCCGGCGGCGCCGCGGTTACCGCGCTCGTCCATCGTCTGGCGATGCGCGAGGGCACGACACCGGTGGCCGCGCTGCTGCTCGCCGGCATCGCATTCAACGCGCTCGCCGGCGCGGCGACGGGGCTCCTGACGTTCCTCGCCGATGACGCGCAGCTGCGCCGGCTGGTGTTCTGGAACCTCGGCAGCCTCGGCGGCGCGACGTGGCCGGCGCTCGCCGCGGCGGCGCCGGGCCTGCTGCTCGCGCTCATTGCGCTGCCGGCACGCGCCGGTGCGTGCAACGCGCTACTGCTCGGCGAGCGCGAGGCGACGCATCTCGGCATCGATGTCGACCGGCTGACGCGCCGCATCGTGCTGCTCGTCGCGCTCGGCATCGGTGCGGCGGTCGCGTTGTGTGGCGTGATCGGCTTCGTCGGGCTCGTCGTGCCGCATCTCATCCGGCTCGTCGCCGGCCCCGATCACCGCCTCGTGCTGCCGGGTTCGATCGCGCTCGGCGGCGTGCTGCTCGTCGGCGCCGATTTGATCGCGCGCACCGCCGTCGCGCCGGCGGAGCTGCCGATCGGCATCGTCACCGCCTGTGCCGGCGCGCCGCTCTTCCTCTGGCTGCTGCGGCGCGCGCCGGTGGCGCACTGGAGCTGAGGCGCATGCTCGAGGCGCGCGCGTGTACCGTCCGTGCCGGCGGTCGGACGCTGCTCGACGGCGTCACCGCTGCCGTCGCGCCCGGCGAGATGCTGGCACTCGTCGGCCCGAACGGCGCCGGGAAGTCGACGCTGCTGCACGCGCTCGCCGGCGACCGCCGGCTCGCGGCCGGCGCGGTGCAGCTCGACGGCCAGCCAATGGCGGCATGGCGGCCCGATGCGCTGGCGCGCGTGCGCGCCGTCCTCGGCCAGGCGAGCGTCCTGCGCTTCGCGTTCACGGCATTCGAGGTCGTGCTGCTCGGCCGGCTGCCGCACCGCGGCCGCGGGCGCCTCGTGCGTGACCGTGCGATCGCCGCCGCGGCACTGCGCCGCGTCGGCGCCGCGGCGCTGCGCGACCGGTTCTACCCCACCCTCTCCGGCGGCGAGCAGCAGCGCGTGCAGCTCGCGCGCGCGCTGGCGCAGGTGTGGGACGTCGCGCCGGATGCGCCGCGCTATCTGCTGCTCGACGAGCCGACCGCCGCGCTCGACCTCGCGCACCAGCACACCGCGCTGCAGTGCGCGCGGGACTGGGCACGACGCGGGGCCGGCGTGCTCGTCGTGCTGCACGACCTGACGCTCGCCGCGACCTACGCCGACCGCATCATGGTGCTGCGCGGCGGCCGCTGCCTCGCCGCCGGTCCGCCCGCCGAGGTGCTGACGCCGGCGATCGTCGGCGCCGCGTTCGATGTCACGGCGCACCTCGTTCCCGGCCCGCCCGGCCTGCCTTCGCTGATCGTCGCGGTCGGCGGGCGCAACGGGGTCGCACACGGCGCGACCGCCGGATCCGCACGGCACACAGCGTCAGGTGAAAGCTGACCGCCGGGGCGCCGCGTTCGCCACGTTCATCCTCGCCGAAGTGCCGGTCGAGTCATCAATCCATGGATGGCCACGGAGAACAGCGGACACGCCGTGGCCGTCTGTGGTCCGCTGTGGTCATCGGTCGTTTCCGCCTTGTTGTTGCGCGGGCGTGCGGCGAGCGCTTCCCTCCAGCGGCACTGCGACCGGCACGAACAGCGGCTGGCCGTCGACGGTGAACCCGGCGATGCGGCGCTGGCCGTCGGGCGAGGTCAGCCAGGCGATGAGCTGCATCGCCTCGAGGTAGTGAATCGCCGGATGGCGCGCCGGGTTGGTGGCGATCAGCGCGTACGGGTTGGCGAGCGGCGGGTCGTCCTCGACGAGGATGACGAGATCGCCGCGCTGCCGGCGCGACCGGTACGTGCCGCGGTCGGTGAGCGTGTACGCCGCCTGCTCGTCGGCCATCAGCAGCAGCTGCCCCATGCCGACGCCGGCGCTGCGATACCAGCTGCCGCCCGGCGTGATGCCGGCGGCGGCCCACAGTTCCCGTTCCTTCTGATGCGTGCCGGATTCGTCGCCGCGCGACAGGAACGGCGCCTGGCGGGCGGCGATGGTGGCGAGTGCGGCGACCATCGTGCCGCTGGTGCGGACGCCGGCGGGATCGGCGGGCGGGCCGACGAGGACGAAGTCGTTGACCATCAGCGCGCGGCGGTTGACGCCGTGCCCGGCGGCGACGAACGCCTCCTCGAGCGCCGGCGCGTGCGTCAGCACGACATCGGCATCGCCGTTCTCGGCGAGCTTCAGCGCCTGCCCGGAGCCGACGGCGACGACATCGACGGGGATGCCGAAGCGACGCTCGAACGCGGGCAGCAGATGCGCGAGCAGCCCGCTGTTCTCGGTGCTCGTCGTCGTCGCGAGCCGCAGGCGCGTCTGCGCCGCGGCGGGACCGGCGAGGCCGAGCAGGGCGACGAGCAACAGCACGGA
>CBFGUK010000032.1:0-34709 GCA_965651925.1 uncultured bacterium
GGCGCGCCGTCGACATCGCTGCCTTGATGCACCGCGTAACCGCCTGGGTCCCCTCTCCCCTGGCGGGGAGAGGGGGCCCGGGGAAGAGGCGCGCTGCATGCGGGCGGGGACGCCCGCGCCTTTTCAGAGCGATTCGATCGACACCGCGGTCGGTTCGACGGCGGTGAACGGCAGCTCGCGGTGGGCGGTGATGGTGAAGCTGCCGCGCAGGCGGATGTCGGCGGACGAGGCGCCGATCATGACCGCGAACTCGCCTGGCTCGATCGCAAAGCGCATCGCGGCATCGAGGAACGCGAGCTGGCTCGGGTCGAGCCGGAAGCGGACGCGCACCGCGGCGCCGGGCGCCAGCGGCACGCGCGCGAACCCGGCGAGCTGCTGCACCGGGCGGGTGACGGTGGCGACGACATCGCGCACGTAGAGCTGCACGACCTCGTCGCCGGTGCGCGCGCCGCTGTTGCGCACCGTGCAGGCGATCTCGATCGGGCGATCGGGCACGGCGTCCGCCGGCGCAATGGCGAGATCGGCGTAGTCGAAGGCGGTGTAGGACAGGCCGTGGCCGAACGGGAAGAGCGGCGTCGTCGGCCCGTCGCTGTAGTCGCCGAGCATCTGGCTGCGGCCGCCGCCCGACTTGTGACCGTAGTACACCGGCACCTGGCCGACGCGCCGCGGCAGCGAGATCGGCAGCCGGCCGGACGGCGACACGACGCCGAACAGCACGTCGGCGAGCGCGGTGCCGCCCTCCTCGCCGGGCAGCCACGCCTCGACGAGCGCCGGCACGTGCGCGGCGATCCACGGCAGCGCCAGCACGCGGCCGTTGATCAGCACGACGACCGTCGGCGTGCCGGTGGCGACCACCGCCTCGACGAGCTGCTGCTGCACACCGGTGAGGCCGAGGTCGGAGGCATCGCGGAACTCGCCGCTCGTACAGTCCGGCATCAGCCCCGACTTGCCGCCGACGCAGACGATCGCCACCTCGGCGGCGCGCGCCGCCTCGACCGCCGCGGCGAAGCCGCTCGTGTCGTCGCCGGTGACGGCACAGCCCGGCGCGTGCTCGACGACGGCGTGCGGCGCGACGGCGGCGCGGATGCCGGCGAGCGGCGTCACCATCGGCACGAAGAACGGACCGGGGCGGAACGCGACCGCATCGGCACGCGGCAGGATGCCGCGCTCGCGGCCGGCGGCCTTGTAGATGATCTCGAGGTGCGCGGGGTAGCTGTAGTCGCCCTGCAGCAGCCGCGGGTCGTCGGCGGTCGGGCCGATCACCGCGAGGCGACGCAGCGCCGGATCGAGCGGCAGGAGCGGGCCGTCGTTCTTCAGCAGCACGATCGACTGCTGCGCGACGGTGCGCGCCAGCGCGCGCTGCGCCGGGGTCTGGTAGACGCGCGGTGCGGCGTCGGCATCGACCAGCGGCTGCTCGAAAAGGCCGAGGCGGAACTTGGCGCGCAGCACGCGGCGCACGGCGCGGTCGACGAGCGCGACCGGCACGCGGCCGGCCTCGATCTCGCGCTGCAGCGGCTCGCCGTAGCAGTCGAGCGCCGGCAGATCGACGTCGAGCCCGGCGGCGAGCGCGAGGCGCGCCGCCTCGCCGCGGTCGGCCGCGACGCAGTGAAAGCGCACCAGCAGCGCGGTGGTGAAATAGTCCGCGACCACGACCCCGTCGAAGCCGAGCTCGCCGCGCAGCAGCTCGTCGAGGATCGCCGCCGAGCCGCCGCACGGCAGGCCGTCGATCTCGTTGTACGCGTTCATCACCGAGGCGAGCCCGGCCTCGCGGATCGCGGCGGCGAACGGCCGCGCGTAGACCTCGCGCAGCTCGCGCGGGCCGAGGTGCGCCGGGGCATGGTTGAGGCCGCCCTCGGACGCGCCGTAGCCGAGGAAGTGCTTGCCGGTGGCGATGACGCCGCTGCGCAGATCCTCGCCCTGCACGCCGCGCACGTAGGCGACGCCGAGGCGCGCGACGAGATAGGGATCCTCGCCGTACGTCTCCTCGGTGCGGCCCCAGCGCGGGTCGCGCGTGACGTCGAGCACCGGGGCGAGCGTCTGGCGCGCGCCGACGGCGCGCATCTGCGCGCCGATCACCGCGCCGACCTGCTCGAGCAGCGCCGGGTTCCACGTGCTGGCGAGGCCGATCGCCTGCGGAAACTGCGTCGCGTCGCGCGCGCACAGGCCGGCGGTCGATTCCTCGTGGATGATCGCCGGAATGCCGAGCCGGGTCTCCTCGGCGAGAAAGCGCTGGATCGCGTTGGCGAACGCGGCGCTCTCGGCCGGGCGCAGGCCGGTCGAGGCGCCGATGCGCGTCACCTGCCCGGTGCCGTGGCGGAGCAGCTCGCGCGCCTTCGCCGGTGCGAACGCCTCGTCGGCGACGAGCTGTGTCGACCACACGCAGCCGAGCTGCGCGAGCTTCTCCTCGAGCGTCATGCGGCCGAGCAGGTCGTCGACCCGCTCGTCGATCGCCGCCGCGGGGTTGCGGTACGTCATGCCGGTCGCGCGTGTCAGGCGATCGAACCGCCAGGGCGGTTCCATGTCGGGACGGGTGGGCAACGCCTCATGCCGGCGTTCCTAGCCGAGCCACCGCCCCCGATCCATGACGATCGGGGGCCTGCACGGCGGCGTGCCGGCGCGTCCTGCCTGTTTCTTTTCATTGACCCGGGCGTGTGGTTAGGTGCGACCTTCCGCTTCACCGCTTCATCATCGAGGAGAACCGTTGCATGGTCGGGGGCGCCCGTTCCGTTGCCGCACTGTTGTTCGCGGGGCTGCTCCTCGCCGCGCCGGCCGCGGCGCAGACGCCTGCGGCGCCGGTGATCATCACCATCGGCACCGTGCCGGCGCTCGCCGGCAGCGAGGTCGTCGTGCCGGTGACGATGGATCCCGGCGCGCACCGGGTCTTCCTGGCCCGCAACGACATCCAGGCCGAGATCCAGTCGCCGGTGCTGATCCGGCGCCTGCCGGACGGCACGCCCGACTGTACCGCCGCGGTCGCCGACGTGACGCCCGTCTTCACCTGTCTCGTCGCGTCCGGCGGCGATTGCGAGCGGACGCGCGCGATCATCTTTCGTCCGAGTGGCGACCCGCTGCCCGCCGGCCTGCTGTACACCTGCCTCGCCGTCGTCGACGCCAGCGCGGCGCTCGGCAGCTACCCGCTCGACGCGCTCGCCTTCGAGGCGCGGAACGGGGCGAACCAGCAGCTGCCGGTCGACGGCGCGGACGGCGCGGTCGAGGTGGTCAGCGCGATTCCACCATCGCCGACGCCGACGGTGACGCGCACGCCGTCGATCACGCCGACGCCGACCGACACGCGGACGCCGACCAACACGCCGACCGTCGGCCTGACCGCGACGCCCACCGACACGCGCACACCGACCCCGACGCGGCCGACGGAGACCGCCACCCCGTCGCCGACCGAGACCGTGACGCTCACGCCGACGCCGACCCGCACCTTCACGCCGACGCCGACCGAGCCGGCGTTCGCCTCGCCGACGCCGACCGATCCGGCGGCGGCCGACACCGACCCGCTGATCACGGTCGGCAACGTCGTCGGCGTCCCCGGCGGTCAGGTGCAGATTCCGGTGACACTCGACCCCGGCGACCAGGTGGTCATCGGCACGCGCAACGAGATCGTCTTCCCCGCCCAGGCGCCGGTCGTCCGCCTCGGCGACGGCACCCCCGACTGCACCGTGAACCCCGGCCTGAGCGCGCTCGTGCCGCCGTCCGTCACCTGTATCGACGAGGCGTGCACGCGGGTGCGCGTCATGCTGTTCCGCGTCCTCGGCGCGCCGCCGCTGCCGGCGACGCTGCTCTACACCTGCCGCGCCGCCCTGGCACCGGGCGCGCCGCTCGAGACCAACCTGCCGCTGCTCAACCAGCTGGCCACCGCGTTCGGCGCCACCGCGAACACGCTGCCGACCGCCGCCAACGCCGGCGTGCTGCGGGTCGTCGCGATGCTGTCGCCGACGCCGACGCGCACCCTGACGCCGACGCGCACGCTGACGCCGTCGCCGACGCTCACTGCCACCCCGACCGCCACCGGCCCGACGGTCACCGCGAGCGCAACCGGTACGCCGACCGTCACCCTGACGCCGACGATCACGCCGACCCCGAGCATCACCCTGACGCCGAGCCTGACGTTGACGCCGAGCGTCACCGCGACGGCGACGGCGACGCGCACGCAGACGGCGACGCGCACGCCGACGGTCACCCGCACGCCGACGTCGACGCGCACGATCACGCCGACGCGCAGCGCGACGCCGACCGCCTCGGGCACGCGCACGCAGACCGTGACCCGCACCGCGACGGCGACGCGCACGGCGACGCCGGTGATCACCGGCTCGCTGCCGCCGACCGCGACGCGCACGCAGACGCCGACCCGCACGCCGACGCCGTCGCCGGCCAACACCGCGACGCGCACGCCGACGCGCACCGCGACCGCGAGCCCGACGCCGAGCGGCACGCGCACGGCGACGTGGACGCGTTCGCCGTCGGCGACCCGCACCGGCACCCGCACCGCGACGCCGGACGATCAGCCGACCGCGACCGCCGAGGCGACCGCGACCGTGGAGGCGACCGCGACCGAGCCGGTGGTCACGCCGGAGGAGACGCCCACCGCGACGGCGTCGCCGAGCGCCACCGTGCCGCTCGAGGTCACGGCGACGGCGACGGAGGCACCGGAAGTGACCGCGACGGCGACGAGCGAGCCCACGGCCACAGCCCTGGCGACCGCCACCGAGGCGCCACCCGGCACGCCGACCGCGACGCGCGCCGCGACGCCGATCGCCACGCCGACCGCGACGGTGCCAGCCACCGCGACCGGATCGGCGTCGCCGACGGTCACCGCCATCGCCTGCCTCGGCGACTGCAGCGGCGACGGTCAGGTGACCATCGACGAGCTCATCCGCGGCGTCTCGATCGCGCTCGGCACGACGGCCCTCGACAGCTGTCCGGTCCTCGACCGCAACGGCAGCGGCGAGGTGACGATCGACGAGCTCATCGCCGCCCTCAATAGCGCGCTGGGCGGGTGCTGACCGGAGCCGATCATCCGCAGATGACGCAGACAATCGCCGCAAGCAGGGGCGGACGTCCGCGAATGGCTAGGGTCAAAGGTTCCGAGTGAGCGGACGCGCCGCCTCACCCTGTATCTGTGTCATCTGCGTCATCTGCGGATGATCGATCAGAAGATCCGCTGCCAGTAGCCGACGTCGATCCAGCGCCCGAACTTGAAGCCGACTTCGGGGAAGTGGCCGACGCGGCGCATGCCGAACTTCTCGTGCAGCGCGATGCTCGCCGGGTTCGGCAGCGCGATGCAGCCGATCGCGACGTGCGTGCCGCGCGCCCGCAGCAGCGCGAACAGCTCCTCGTAGAGCCGCGTGCCGAGGCCGCGGCCGACCGCATCGGCGGCGAGGTAGACGGTGGTCTCGACCGAGAAGCGGTACGCCGACCGCGCCCGCCACGCGGTCGCATACGCATAGCCGCGCACCGCGCCGGCGTGTTCGGCGACCAGCCACGGCAGAGCCCCGACGCGGACGTCCTCGAGGCGGCGCGCCATCTCCGCCGCCGCGACCGGCTCCTCCTCGAACGTGACCACCGTTGCGGTGATGTAGTGGTTGTAGATCGCCGCGATCGCCGCCGCGTCCCCCGGCGCCGCCGCCCGCACGATCGTGTCACCATCTCCCCCGTTCGCCATCACCGGATCTCCTCGACGCGCGTGCGCCGTGTGGTCAGGGCTCCGCCGCCCACAGCGCCGGATAGTCCTCGACGAATCCGCTGTCGCGCACGGTGAGGAGCGCGCGATAGCCGAAGCGCGGCGCGTCGTACCAGTACGTCGTCGCCGTGCGCCGTTCGTAGCGCTGCTCGAGGCGGGTGAGCGCGCCGCTGGCGGTGTCGAACCAGGCGACGGGCACATCGATGCCGGCACCGACCGCCAGCGCCACCCGTCGCAGCTGGGTCAGGTTCGTCGCCGGCGTGAAGCCGAGGTCGAGGTCGACGCAACCGGCGAGTCCCGCGACCGCGGCGCCGTCGAGCCGCCAGGTGCCGTCGAGCGTCCGTTCGATGTGATGCGCGAGTGATCGCGACCCGATCCAGCCCTCGATGGTGCCCCGCCGCGACTGCCACGCCGCGTCGCAGGTGAGGGCATAGCGCAGCGCCGCCGGCTCGCCGGCCTCCCGGAACACCGCGACGCCCTCGAGCTGCCACCCGTCCGGACCGGTGACGAGTCGGCAGGCATCGTGACCGGGAGGGTCGAGCCGACGCCAGCAGATCGACTCCATGCCGGGCGTCTACACCATGGCCGCGGGGTTGTCGCGCGCTGCCTGTCGCGCTTGTGGCGCCGCGTCCGGCGCGCAGCGCGAGCACGAATGTCGAGGATTCGAATAGCTTGATAGCGCTACGGGCAGATGAGCCTGCCTGCGACGTGCCGGGTAGCACATCGCAGCAGATGACCGGTCGCAGCGACGGCGAACGGGACGATCGTCACGCCTGCGCCGCTCGCCGCGGCGCGCGCGCCGCGGCAATGCCGGATGCGTGCTGCGCGCGATGCTGCGGCACGCGCCGTGCTGGCCGGTTGCCTTGGCATGCTCGGCAGCGGTGCCTGGGACCTCGACGTGAACGGCGGCGAGGAGACCGCCACCGGGGCGACGTACCGCGCCGACATGGCGCGCGTCGCCGCGTCGCGCCTGCCGTTCGCCTGGGGCCTGTTCCTCGCGCTCAGCGCCGTCGCCAGCGTCTTCGAATGGCACTACTACCCCATACGCGGGCCGGCGCTGCGCGACGGCATGGTGCTGTACGGCGTGCTCGCGGTGGTGACGATGGCGATCACGCGGCGCTGGCCGCGTACGACGCGTGGCTGCATCATCGCCATGCACTGCCTGATCGCGACGCTGCTCTGCTGGTACTACGTCCGCTTCGCGGCCAATGCGGATACCCTCGTGCTGTGTCTCATCCTGCTCCTCACCGGCGCGGCGCTCATCTATCCCCTCGGGATGCGCGTCCAGCTCTGGTCGAGCATCGGCGCGGCGCTCGGCTACCCGCTGGCGCTCGCCGGCGGCGCCGAGCCGGTCATGCCGCCGCTCTACGGCGTCTTCTTTCTCTGCGCGGCGGTGGCGATGCTGGCGGTCGGCGCGCACCTCGTCGACGGCCATCGCTACGCCGCGTACCGGCATGCGCATGCGGCGCAGCGCGCGGCAGTGGCGAAATCGGAGTTCCTCGCCACGGTGTCGCACGAGCTGCGCACGCCGCTGAACGTGATCATCGGCTACACGAGCCTGCTGCTCGACCGCGTGCTCGACACGGCGCAGACGCGCGAGGCGCTCGAGCGCGTCCATTCGCAGTCGCTGCAGCTCCTCGAGCTCGTCCAGGCGCTGCTCGACATCGACCGGGTCGCCGCCGGCGGCAGCGCGCCGCTGCGGGTCGAGGAGTTCCGCCTCGGCGAGCTGATCGAGACGCTGCGCGGCGGCGTGCCGGAGAGCTGGCGCAAGCCGGCGGTGCGGCTCGACTGGCTGGCGCCGACGCCCGAGGCACGGCTGCGCACCGACCGCGCCAAGGTCGAGATGATCGTGCGCAACCTCGTGCACAACGCGCTCAAGTTCACCGAGCGCGGCGCGGTGATGGTCATCGCCGAGGCACGCGCCGAGCACGGCGGCGTGTGCTTCAGCGTCGCCGACACCGGGCCGGGCATCGCCGCCGCCGATCTGTCGGCGATCTTCAACCGCTTCGGGCAGGGCACCAACGGCCGCGCGTACGCCGGCGGCGTCGGCCTCGGCCTCTATCTCGTCAAGCAGCTCACCGAGCTCCTCGGCGGCGAGATCCACGTCGACTCCCGCCCCGGGTTCGGCGCCCGATTCGACGTCGTCCTGCCGCTGCGCCCGCCGGTCCCCGCCGACTGAGCGCCGCCACGGCCTCCGCTGTCGCGCCCTTCAGGGCGCTCAGGGCACCGGCGCGTCGGGCAGGCGGTGGAAGCGGAGGAGCGCGGTGCCGTCGGCGTCGGAGAGGACGAGGTGATCGCCCTCGACGGCGAGGCGGGTGCTCTTGGCGAGATTGATCAGGAACCGGGTCTCCTGATCCATGACCGGCGGCGGGCAGGCGGCGCGGGTGGTGGCGAGCTGCGTGATGTGCAGCGCGGCCGGCGTGCCGGAGAGCGCGCCGCTGTAGCGATTGCAGCCGCCGCGGCCGCTGATGTGGTCGGCGGCGTCGAAGTGCAGCGTCGACTGCACGCCCGCGGCCACGCCGCGGCCGCCGACATCGTCGGCCACCCAGTCACTGCCGACCAGCGCGTCGAGTGTCGCCGCCGGCGCGGCGGCGCCGCCGTCGCGCGTCATGCTGCAGCCGGCGAGGAAGGCGAGAGCGACGACGACCAGAGCACGCATGCCGGCCTCGTACTCCTTTGCCGGCACCTCCGCCAGCGGCGGCGAACAGGAAGAGTGGCCATAGAGGCTGGGAGGACATGAAGTCGGAATCAAGTTCAGTGAGATCGACTCGCTGACGAACTCGACTTCGTGTCCTCTCTTCCTCTGTGGCCCTCGATCAGACCGGTCACTGGTCACCGGTCACCGGTCACGCTTTCTCAGTCCGGCGGCGTGTGCAGCTCGTTCATGAACTCGGTCAGCAGCACCTCGGTGAGCGCGGCGGGCAGCGCGTTGAGGATCTCGTTGATCTCGGCCATGCGCGTCGGCAGGGTCTGACCCTCGGCGCCGGTCATGGCGAGCATCTGGCGCAGCATCTCGGGCGTCACCTGGGCGGGGTCGATGCCGGCGAACGCCTCGCGCACGCGGGCGGCGATTTCGCCGGTGGGCAGCGTCTTCGCGATCGCCGTGCATCCGCGCAGATCCTCGAGGAACGGGTCGACCCACTTCGCCGACGCCGGGTTGACCGACAGGTGGATGTTCTCCTTCGAGCCGTGAAAGCCGAGCTGCGGCTGGATGTACCAGCCGCGCAGCTTCATCTCGTCGATGATGTGGAAGACGTTGACCGTGTCGGAGGTGAACGCGATCAGGTTCATCTGCGGCCGGCCGAGGACGCGCAGGTCGTCCATCGCGTCGATCGCGCGCACGAGCGCCTGCGTCGCCTCGAGCGCCTGGCGGGCGAGCGCGAGATAGCCGTCGTCGCCGATGGTGTGCAGCACCGCCCAGGCGGCGGCGAGCGGGCCGCCGGATTTCGCGCTCTGCACGGTCGGGTTGACGATCGTGTACCCCGTCCACTGCGCGCAGGTGTAGATCTGGTGACGGCGCAGGTCCTTGTTGCGGTGCAGGATGATCGACGCGCCCTTGGCCGCGAACGCGTACTTGTGGAAGTCCATCGAGATCGACGTCACGCCGGGCACCGCGAAGTCGAACGGCGGCACATCGACGCCGAGGCGGCGGAAGTAGGGCAGGAGGAAGCCGCCCATGCACGCATCGACGTGCAGCAGCAGGCCGTGCTCCTGTGCCAGCGCGCCGAGCGCCGGGATCGGATCGACGACGCCGTGCGCGTACGACACCGCCGAGCCGACGAGCAGGATGGTGTTCGGCGTGATCGCGCGGCGCACCGCGTCGACATCGGCGGTGAACGTCGTCGGGTCGACGGGCACCAGCACCGGCCGCACGTCGAGGTAGTGGCACGCCTTCTGGAACGCGGCGTGCGCGGTGGCCGGCAGGATGATCTCCGGCGCGGTGACGTGCGGGCGGTGCGCGCGCGCGTGATCGCGTGCCGTCTTCACCGCGAGGATGATGCTTTCCGTGCCGCCGCTGGTGAAGTTGCCGACCACGCCGGGCGTGCCGCTGAGGTGCGCGGCGGCGAGCGCGACGAGCGAGGTCTCGAGCTTCAGCATGCTCGGGAACGCGGTCGGATCGAGCGCGTTCTCGGAGAGGTACATCGTGTAGGCCTGCTTGATGACCGCCTCGACCTCGGGGCCGGGATCGTAGACGTACGCCCACGTGCGGCCGCTGCGCCAGTCGACGTCGTCGGCGCGGAACGCCTCGAGCCGGCGGAACACCTCGTCCTTCGGCAGGCCATGATCCGGAATGCGCATGCGGACCTCCTCGCGGGAATGCGCGGCGACGATTGGCACGCGTCCCGGGGAATCTCAACGCGGCGGCGCGCGCGGCGCGCGAAGTTTGACATCGCCGCGGTGGCGGTCGCATGAGCGACGGCATGACCCGCACCCGGATCGCCCTCGTCATCGCCGCGCTGCTGCTCGTCGTCGTCGCCGGTTTTCTCCTCCGCCTCGCGTGGCTCGGCGGGATGTTCCGCGGCATCGAGCCGCACTTCGACGGCCGCTGCCGGCTCGTCGAAGGACCGGTCGGTCCCGAGGACGTGACCATCGATGCCGCCGGTCCGCGCGTGCTCGTGTCCGCCGCCGATCGCCGTGCCGAGGCCGCGGGGCGGCCGGTGCCGGGCGCGATCTGGAGCTATCCGCTCGACCGGCCCGATGCGGAGCCGGTGAACCTCACGCCCGATGCCGGCCTCTACTTCCAGCCGCACGGCATCAGCCTGTGGCGCGAGCCGGACGGCCGCGCGGCGCTGTTCGTCGTCAACCATCCGCCCGCCGGGCACGGCTGGCCGGCGCACACGATCGAGATCTACGACGTGCTCGGCGACCGCCTCGCGCACCGCGCGACGCTCACCGATCCGCGCCTCGTCATGCCGAACGATCTCGTCGCCGTCGCGCTCGACCGCTTCTATCTGACGAACACGCACGCGCACGCGCCCGGCATCCGCCAGACGATCGAGACATATCTGCAGCTGCGCGGCGCCGAGGTGCTGCACTACGGGCCGGGCGGCTTCTCGACCGCGATTCCCGATCTCGTCTTCCCGAACGGCATCAACGTCAGCCCCGACGGCCGCACGGTATACGTCGCCGCGGTCACCTGGCGCAGCGTGCTGGTCTACGATCGCGACCCGGCGACCGACGTGCTGACCGAGCGCGGCGCCATCGACATCGACAGCGGCGGCGACAACATCGAGGTCGACGCCGACGGCGCGCTGTGGATCGGCAGCCATCCGAAGCTGCTCGCCGTGCCGAAGCACGAGGCCGATCCGTCGCATCCGTCGCCGTCACAGGTGCTGCGCATCCGCCCCGACGCGGCGGCGGTCGAGGAGGTGTACCTCAACGACGGCGCGCCGATCGGCGCCGCCAGCGCCGCCGCGCGCCACGGCAACCGCCTGATCATCGGCCAGATCTTCGGCAATGGCTTCCTGGATTGCGAAATGCGTGACCGGTGACCGGTGACCAGTAACCGGTAACTGGGCCGCGGAGGCGCGAAGGACGCGAAGGCCGGAGGAGGTTCGAATCGTGTACGAACGATCCTCTGGCCCAAGCGCTTAGCGCCAAGCGCTTAGCCCAACCGCCCCCGCGGCTCGTCGGACGAAACCACTCCTCCGGGCTTCGCGTCCTTCGCGCCTCCGCGGCTGATTGACCGGACGTTGTCCGCCCGACTAGGAGCGCGGCATGGCCATGGTTGGGATCCGGTACGATCTGCGCGTTCCGCCGTTTGCGACCACGACGCATGCCGAGCTGTACCGGGCGTGCCTCGACCAGTGCGAGTGGGCCGACCGGCTCGGGCTCGACATCGTCGTCCTCTCCGAGCACCACGGCGTCGAGGACGGCTTCATGTCGTCGCCGGTGACGCTCGCCGCGGCGATCGCCGGGCGCACGAAGACGATCCAGATCAACATCGCCGCCGTGCTCGTGCCGCTGCACGACCCGGTGCGGCTCGCCGAGCAGCTCGCCACCGCGTCGCTGGTCAGCGGCGGCCGCGTCGGGCTCGTCGCCGGCCTCGGCTATCGCGAGGAGGAGTTCGCGATGGCCGGCGTCGACCGCAAGCGCCGCGGCAGCCTGCTCGAGGAGTACGTCGAGGTGATGCGCCAGTGCTGGACGGGCGAGCCGTTCGAGTGGCGCGGCCGCACCATCCGCGCGACGCCGAAGCCCGCCTCGCCGCCGATGGTGCTGATCGGCGGCTCGACCGAGAAGGCGGCGCGCCGCGCGGCAAAACTGCGCGCCGGCTTCTTCCCGGCGATCGGCGACCAGCGGCTCGCCGACATCTACACCGAGGAATGCGCGAAGCTCGGCTTCCGCGGCGGCTTCGTCAGCATGCCGAACGGTCCCGGCTTCGTGCACGTCTCCGAAGACCCCGAGCGCGACTGGCAGCGCATCGGCCCGCACGCGCTCTACGACGCGCAGACGTATGCCGCGTGGCAGACGCCCGACCAGCGCTCGTCGATGCACGTCGCCGGCACGACGCTCGACGACGTCCGCCGCAGCGGCGCCTACGCGATTCTGACCCCCGACGACTGCATCCGCCTCGCCCGCGACACCGGCCGCGTCATCCTCCACCCGCTCATGGGCGGCATGGACCCGGCGCTCGGCTGGGACAGCCTGCGCCTGTTCGAGGAGAAGGTGCTGCCGCAGATTCGGTGACCGGTGACCAGTGACCGGTGACCGGTGTTCGGATCACCGCTGAAAGCCACCGAGGAGGAGAGGACACCGAGTGGCAGCTCCATTGGATCGGGTGAGCCGCATACACTCGACCTTGTGGCTGATTCCTGAGACGCGAAACCCGCCGGTCACCGGCCACTGGTAACCGGTCACGCCTTTTCGGAGGGGAGCCATGTCCGACCTCGCCACGCTTGAACACCGGATCCGGCAGCTCGAGGACCTCGAGGCGATCCGGCAGCTCAAGTACCGCTACTGGCGGCATCTCGACTGCAAGGAGTGGGAGGCGCTGGCGGCGCTGTTCACCGCCGATGCGACGGTCTGTTACAGCGCGGGCCGCTACGAGTTCGCCGGCGTCGAGGCGATCATCGGTTTCCTGCGCGACGCGCTCGGCGGCGAGCACCCGCCGGTGACGATCCATCACGGGCAGCATCCGGAGATCACGCTGACCGGTCCGGACAGCGCGACCGGCATCTGGGCGCTGTACAACTACATGTTCAACGTCGCGCAGAACCGCGCCGTGCGCATCGGCGCGTACTACGAGGACCGCTACGTCCGCCTTGGCGGCACGTGGAAGCTGCAGCACATCGGCTACCGCCCCCTGTTCCACGAGGAGTGGCCGCGCGACGCGATCCCGGGGCTGAAGCTTCTCTGACCGCCGCGCACCGGCGGCATCAGGGTATTTCCCGAATTGCGCCGCCGCGGGCGCGCGGCGAAGAAGGGACGACACGGGCGCGGTTCCGCCGCGCGGGAGGTCGTCATGTTCGGTCGTCCGGCTGCGCTCGAAGCCTGGCGCGTGCTGCCTGCACTGTGGCTGGCGCTGCACGGCGCGGGCTGCTGCCTGCTCTCCTCCGGTGGGACGCTGCCGACCGGGATGAGCGGCGACGGCACGCCCGCGCCCGGACCGCTGCGGGCCGGCGCCGCGGCGGTCGAGATCGCGTTGCCGAACGGTCCCTCGCTCGCCGGCTTCGGCAGCACACCGCGGCGCATCGGCGGCGCCGAGATGCTGCTCACCGGCGGCCCGGTGTTCGGCGCCTGCCTCGATCCCGATCCCGGCACGGCGGCGGTGTTCTTCACGCCGGCGCTCGGCACGCTCGACCCGCTGCGCGCGCGGGCGCTGGTGCTCGACACCGGCACGCGCACGCTCGCCATCGTGACGCTCGATGCGATCGGCATGTCGCGCCGGCTGCGCGCCGACGTCGCCCAGGCGGCCGGCGCGCTGGGCATCGCGCCGCCGTTCCTGCTGATGGCGGCGACGCACACGCACTCCGGCCCCGGCGGCGCGTCGGACGAGATCGCCTACCAGATCCTCGCCTCGGACTGCTTCGCGCCGACCGTGTACGCGGCGCTGCGCGCTGCGGCCGTGCAGGCGCTGACGCTGGCGCACGCCGCCCTGCAGCCGGCCGAGCTCGGGGTCGGCGCGGCAACGCTCACCGGGCTGGCGCGCAACCGCACCGGCGCCCCGGAGCTCGACGAGACGCTCACGCTGCTCAAGCTGGTCACGCCGGCGGGCGTGCCGATCGCGGCGCTGTTCCACTTCGCCGTGCACGGCACCTGGTTCGGCGCGTCGAACCTGCACCTCTCCGCCGATCTCGCCGGCGCGATGGAGCAGGCCGTCGAGGCCAGCGTGCCGGTGCCGGTGGCGATCTATCTCAACGGCGCCGAGGGCGACGTGTCGCCGAACAAGGCCGCGTTCGCGACGCTGGCGGCGGCCGGGGCGGCCGTCGGCACGGCCGTGCAGGGCCTCTGGCCGACGGTGCCGACCGCGTCCAGCGCGGATCTGCGCGCGGTGCTCGCCGAGGTGGCGATGCCGCCGCCGGCGTACAATCCGGCCGGCTGCCTGCCGCTGGCGCAGAGCACGCTCACGCTCTGCGATCTGCTGCCCGGCGGCGATCCGCTGACCGTGGCGCTGCCGGCGAGCTGGGTCCCGGAGACGCTGCCGGTGCAGGCGGTGCGCATCAACGAGACGGTACTCGTCGCGCTGCCCGGCGAGCCGGTGACGGCGCTCGGTCTCGAGCTGAAGCAGTACGCGACCGGGCTGGCGCTGACGCACGGCGTCGTCGTCGGCCTGGCGAACGATCACGGCGGCTACTTCACCACCCCGGCGCAATACGACCAGGGGGAGTACGAGGGACAGGCGACGATCTACGGACGCGACACCGGCGTGTTCATCGTCGACCAGGCCCGGCAGGTCATGGATCAGGTGCAATGAAAGCCGCGCCGATCGAACGGCTCCTCGTCGCGCTGCTGGGCGCGGCGTGGGTGGCCTGTGCCGCCGCGACGGCGCTGACGCTCTGGCGCGATACGGGCTATCCGCCGCTGTTCGTCGCCGCCGCGCCCGATGGCGGCGCGCCGCGCGTCACCGCCGCGCGACCGGCCCGACTCGGTGGCGACCCCGGGGCGCTGCGTGCCGGCGACACGCTCCTGCGCCTCGGCGACGTCGATCTGCGCGGCGTCGGCGCGGCGGGATTCTTCGTGCGCTTTGCCGCGCTGGCGCGCGATGGCGCGCCGGTTCCCGTCGTGTATGCGCGCGCCGGCGATGTCGGCACGACGACCGTGGTGCCTGCCACGCTCCGGGTGCTCCGGCCGCTGCTCGCGGCGGCGCCGGTGTTCGCGGCCGTCGCCCTGATCCTCTGGCTGCGCGGCGGCGACGCGCCGGGGCCGCGCGCCTTCGCCATCGCGCTCGCCACGGTGGCGTTCTTCCTGGTTGCGAACTTCGGCGGACGGCCGGTGGTGACGTACACCGCGATGGGGGTGCACGTGCTGACCATGACGCTCGCCGGACCGCTGATCCTGCGGGCCTTGCTGCTGTTCCCCGACCGGTCGCGGCTCACCGCCGCCGAGCGCGCCTGGCCGTGGCTGTTCGCGGTGCTCGGTCTGCTGCACACCGGGCATGTCGGCGCACCGATGCCGCCGCGGCCCGGCACCGCGCTGGCGGCGCTGGTGGTCGTCGCGCTGCTCGCCGCCTGTGTCGCCGTCGTCACGCGCGCCTGGCGCCGCTCCGATCCGGTCGGCCGGCGGCGCATCAAATGGGTCCTGCTCGGCGTCTACGGCGCCGCGCTGCCGCCGATCGCCACCGGCGTGCTGTCGGCGGTCGACCCCGCCTACCTCGACGCCTATCTCGTCAGCCTCGCGGCGATCGCCTGTCTCCCGGTCGCCCTGCTGATCGCCATTCGCCGCGTCAACCTTTTCGACATCGACCGCGTGCTGAGCGTCGCGGCGTCGTGCAACCTGCTGATCGGCATCGCCGTGGCGCTCGGCGTGACGGTGGTGCCGCGCGCCGCGGCGGCCGCGGCCGCGCTGCTCGGCATCGCGCCCGACGCCGGTCAGCTCGCGCTCTCCGGCCTGCTCGGGCTCGCCATCTTCTACGCCCACCAGCGACTGCGGCCGCAGATCGAGCGGCTGTTCTTTCCCGAGCGGTACGGCCTCGATCACGGGCTGCACGACGTCGTGTCGCGGGTGCGGGCGGCGCCCGACCTCGGGGCGCTCGTCGCCGAGCTCGGCGGCACGCTCTGCGAGCTCGTGCGACCGACTGCCTGCGTCGTGTACGCGCGCACGGACAGCACCTACGTGCCGCTGCTGGCGCACACGCGCGTCCCGCCGCCGGTGCGGGCCGCGGACGAGCCGCCGCTCGCGTGGCTGCACGGCTGCATGCAGCCGCTCGCGGTGCGCACCGCGGGCGCCGCGCGCCACCCCGACGACGTGGGCGCGCGCGCCGCGCTGCGCCTGCTCGACGCCGAGGTCGTCGTGCCGATCGCGCACGGCGGCGCGCCGGCGCTGCTGCTCTGTCTCGGCGCCAAGCGCTCCGGCGACGTGTACACGCCCACCGATCTGCGGCTGCTCGCGACCATCGGCGAGGCCGCGTCGCTGCGCCTCGAGCACTTCGCGCAGGCCGAGACGATCGCGCACACCCGCGGCGTGCGCGACGCGCTGCGCCGCTACGTGCCGACGGCGCTCGCCGACGCGCTCGACACCGGCCGCGACCTCGCGCCGGTCGAACAGGACGTCACGGTGCTGTTCGTCGACCTGCGCGGCTACACGACGCTGTGCGAGCGGCTGGCGCCCGGCGCGGTCTACGAGCTGACCAGTCACTACACCGCGGTGGTGTCCGCCGTGCTGCACCGTCACGGCGGCCATCTCGTCGAGTTCAGCGGCGACGGCATGATGGCGCTGTTCGGCGCGCCGCAGGCGGTCGCCGACAAGGAGCGCGCCGCGGTCGACGCCGCGTGCGAGCTGGTGTTCGCGCTGCACGCCCACGGGCCGCGCGGGCCCGACGGCGCGCCCCTCAGCGCCGGCATCGGCATCGCCACCGGCCAGGCGCTGTGCGGCAACATCCGCTCCGCCGACCAGGTGATCTGGAGCGCGGTCGGCGATGTCGTCAATCTCGCCGCCCGCCTGCAGAGCCTGACGCGCGACATCGACGCGAGCGTCGTCATCGATCCGCGTACCCGCGACGCCGCCGCCGGCGCAGCCGCCGGCTTCCGCCGGCTCGACGCGGTGCGCCTGCGCGGGCGCAGCGAACCGGTCGTCGCCTACGCGCTGCCGCTCGGCGCGAGCGCCTGAGGCGCCGCCGCCGCGCCCGCCTCCGCACGGCACCGCGCCAGCAGCCGGAGCAGCCGGCGTCGCTTGCGGCCGAGGTAGAGGTGCAGGAACGCGCGCAGCGTGAGCGGGCGCACGCCGGCGAGCAGCGCGAGGCTGTCCCGGAAGTGCGCCAGGACCGTCGGGGCGCGCGCCGCCACCCAGTGCGGCAGGCGCGGATCGTCGGGCTGCGCGCTCAGCCGGTCCGCCTGGAGGTCCTCGCGCGGAATGTTGATGACGCCGCACGCGAGGTCCTCGCGCAGATCGAGCAGCGCATCGGCATGGAGATACGCGCGGCTGCCCGCTTCGACCAGCGGCGCCGGGAGCATCGTCTCCGTCGTTCCGGCGAGCTGGGCGAACAGGTGGATCACGCTGCCGCCGAGCTCGAGGACGTACGCGTCGAGCGCCGCGCCGTCGAGCGCGCGCCCGCGCCGCTCGACGTCGAACGCCATCGTGCCGAGCAGCTGATCGAGCCACGGGAGCACGCGCCGGCCGCGTTGCCGATCCGCCGCCAGGGGCGCCCACGCGAAGCATTCCGGCGCGCCGAGCGCGCCGCCCGGATCGCCACCGCCACAGGCGCGCGCCACGAAGGCGCGATGCCGGGCCACGGTGCGCAGGGCGCGCGCCGCGTCGCGATCCTCGTCGACGAGATCGTCGAGCTCCTTCAGATACGCGAAGACGAGGACGATGTCCGTCCAGGCCGGCCCGAACACCAGCGGATACAGGCGGCGCGCGAGCGCGAAGTGCTTTTCCCCCGCGCGATCGAAGGCCGTCCGCACCAGCGCGAGATCGGGTGCCGCCACGACCGGCGCATAGCACGCGCCGGTACGCGCTGCCTACGCCGGCGCTGGCGCGGACCGCTGTCGCTCGAAGAACGCGCCGATGACGCGGTCGTGCCAGGGCAGGCGGTCGCCGCGGGCGTGAAAGCCGACGTGGCCGCCCGCGCTGGCCAGGGCGCGGTGCAGGAACGGCTGTTCGTGCCAGCGGATGCGGCGGTAGACGGCCGGCGGAATCCATGGATCGTCGAGCGCGTGCACGATCAGCGTCGGAACGCGGATCGCCGCCAGGAAGCGCTCGGCCGAGTTGCGCGCGTAGTAGTCCGCCGCCCCGGCGAAGCCGTTGCGCGGTGCGACGAAGCGGTCGTCGAACTCGACGATCGTGCGCGCGCCGAGAATGGCCAGCCGTTCCGAGGGCGCCAGCGCCGCGGCCGGCGCGAGCGCCTCGGCCTTCATCGCGCGCAGCAGGTTCCAGTGATAGACGCGGTTGCGCCGCATGCGGATGCGGTGCGCCGCCGCGGCGAGGTCGAGCGGCGCCGAGACGGTCGCGGCGGCGGTGATCGGGACCTCCGTGCCGTATTCGGCGAGGAACTTGAGCAGCATGTTGCCGCCGAGCGAGTAGCCGACCAGGCCGACCCCGCCGGCGCGCAGCTCGGCCGGCAGGGCCTGCAGCGCGTCGCGCAGGTCGGCGGTGCGGCCGGCGTGATACTGGAAGCGGCACAGCGGCCGCGACGGGCCGGCGCCGCGCAGGTTGAGGCGCAGCACCGGATGGCCGCGCTCGAGCAGCGCCGCGGCGCTGACCTGCATGTAGGCGCTGTCCTCGGAGCCGGACAGGCCGTGAATCAGCACGATCAGCGCGCCCCGGGCGTCGGCGGGCCGCTGCAGCAGGGCGGCGAGGCGGTCGCCGCTGCCGTCGCCGAGCGGCAGCACGAGCCGCTCGGCCGCAAAGCCCGCGAGCGCCACGCGCGGCGGCCGCAGCAGGTTGCGCAGCGTCTGCAGATCGGCCCCGAGCCACGGCGCCCGCGGGATGAAGGGAGCGATCACGCCGGCATCGTTGCGCGACAGGGCGGCGAAGGGAAGGGCGCGCGCGCCGCCGGCCCGGGACCGCGTCGGCAAGGCCACGGGGCAGGGCCGAGGACTGAAAGCGAAGGGCTCAGCACTCGGTCCTGCGTCCTTTGCGTTTCCGTTGGAACCGCCGCCCCGCAGTTCGGCGGGCGCCGCGACCGTGCTAGCGTAGCTCCGCCCATGTCGCTGCGGGACGGCTCGCCCGGTCAGAAACTGCTGTTCACGGCGTTCGTCGCGGTGGCGCTGCTCGCCTTCGTGCTGAGCATCGGCGACCGGCTCGAGCGGCTCGGCACCGGCAACGTCGGCTGGCTGATGGACGGCGTCTACGTGTCGCCGACGCGCGCCGATGCCTCCGAGGCCGGTCTGCGCGGCGGCGGCCGGGCGCTGCGCATCAACGGCGTCGCACTCGACGACGATTTCATCCACGGGCACAGCAGCGGGCCGAACGTCGACACGACGATCGGCGCGACGAACACGCTGGTGCTGCGCGCGCCGCACGGCGCCGTGCGCGAGATCACGCTGACGGTGACGCCGTGGCAGTGGGAGGACTTCCTCTTCACGCAGGGAGTGACCGACGGCATCGGGCTGCTGTTCCTCGCCGTCGGCATCATCACGTTCGCGCTGCGCCCGTACGAACCGGCGACCTGGGCGCTGCTCAGCCTCAGCACGGTGGTCGGCGGGACGCTGCTCACCCTGTTCCTTCCGGTCGACGACGGGCACCCGTGGACGACGCGCTATTTCCTCACGCTCGTCGGCTTCGCGCCGTACGTGCCGCTGCACATCGCGCTCGCGTATCCCGTCGTCCATCCGATCCTCGTCCGCCGCCCGCGCGTCCTCTGGCTGATCTACGGCGCCGGCACGCTGCAGGCGGCGGCGAACCAGGCCGGCTGGGCCACGCACTACGCCGGCGTGTTCGCCTACACGCGCGCCGTCGGCTCCGGTGCGCTGCTGGTCGCGATGGCGCTGCTCATCGGCCGCTGCGTGCAGCTCGCGCTCGGCGGCCGCGATCCGCTGGTCGCGCAGCGCGCGCGCATCCTGCTCGCCGGCAGCGTGCTCGGCATCACCCCGTTCGCGCTCGTGCAGTTCGCGCGCGAGGGGTTCGGCGCGCTCGAGATCGACAACCGCTTCCTCATCTGGCCGCTCGGCATCTTCGCGCTCGCGCTGGCGCGCGTCACGCTGCGGCCGGCGCTGCTCAACGCCCGCGTCGCGGTGCGCAAGGCGGTGCTCTACACCGCCGCCGTCGCGATCCTCAGCGCGCTGCTGCTGTGGCTCGTCTCGGTGCGTCCGTACGCCGTCGCGCTGCTGCTCTTCCCGCTGCTCTACGTCTGGCCGCGCTTCGAGGCGCGGCTGAACGCGCGGCTCTACCCGTGGCGCGCGAAGTTCCCCGAGCGGCTGCGCGCACTCGCCGGCGAGCTCGCGGCGGCCGACGGGCTCGACGCGGTGCTCGATGCGCTCGCCGCGGCGCCGGCGCGGCTCTGCGACACGCAGCAGGCGGTGGCGTTCCTGCTGCCCGGCATCGCCGGGACTGGCGAGCACGTGCGCAGCGCCAATGGCGTGCGCCTCGCGCCCGGGCAGCCGCTCGAGGGCGAGCTGATCGTCCAGCTCCTGCGCGCGACGCGGCGCCCGATCCAGCGCGCCCAGGTCGCGGTCGAGCCGCAGTACGTCAACATCCGCGAGGAGTGCCGGGCCGGCTTCGATCGTCTCGGCGCCGAGCTGCTGCTGCCGCTGGTGCACGAGCAGCGCGTCATCGGCGGACTCGCCGTCGGGCCGCGCGATGCCGGCGACCCGTACGAGCGCGCCGAGCTCGACGCGCTCTCCGCTGCCGGCCAGCTCGGCGTGCAGGCGGTGATGCGCGTCGTCGCCACCGAGCGCCTGCGCGCCCGGGAACGCGAGTTCGGCGACCTGAAGCGCTTCTTCCCGCCGCAGATCATCGATCAGGTGATGGCGCGCGGCGGCGCCGCCGAGCTGCGCAGCACGCGCAAGCCGGTCACCGTGGTGTTCGCCGACCTGCGCGGCTTCACCTCGTTCTCGGACAGCGTCGAGCCCGAGGAGGTGATCGCGACGCTCGACGAGTACCACACCGCCGTCGGCGCACGCATCGCCGAGTTCGAGGGCACGCTCGAGCACTTCGCCGGCGACGGCTTCATGGTGTTCTTCAACGACCCGGTCGAGCAGGCCGATCACGTCGAGCGCGCCGCGCGCATGGCGCTGGCGATGCGCGACGACGTCGAGCGCCTGCGCGCCAGCTGGCTGCGCAAGGGCTACGCGATCCACGTCGGCATGGGCATCCACTGCGGCTACGCGACCTGCGGCTTCATCGGCTACGAAGGCCGCCGCGACTACGCCGTGATCGGCAACGTGACGAATCTCGCCGCGCGCCTCTCGGACGCGGCGCAGCCGGGCGAGATCATCATGTCGGCGCGCAGCTTCGCCGAGCTGCCGGCGACGTTCGTCGGCGAGCCGATCGGTGAGCTGACGCTCAAGGGCTTTCACCAGCCGCAGCCGGCGTGCCGGCTGCTCGGCTCTGCGCCCGCGGCCGTGCGCGCCTCGGGGTGAGCACCCGAACCGCGGCCCGCCGCGGCGGCGGCACCGCTCAGTACGGCGTGCCGTCCTTGTGCGTGAAGCGCCAGGTGCCGTCGGGCGCGAGCCCGGCGATGAGGTCGTCGTCCGGGTAGGTGACGGCGTCATCGGCGGAGCGGTCGCCGACCTCGAGGATCACCGCGTCGCGGTCGGTGCGGTTGACGAGGTGATGCGCATCACCCGTCCCCGCGGCGAAGCCGGCGCACATGCCGGGGCGCAGCGGCGTTTCGCCGGCATCGGTGATCAGCGTCGGCTCGCCCTCGAGGACGTAGATGAACTCGTCCTGGCGCGAATGCGCATGGCGCAGCGCCGAACAGGCGCCGGGCGCGAGGCGCGTCAGGTTGACGCCGAAGTTCGTCAGGCCGAACGGCGCACCGAGCGGCCGCTTCAGCCGGCCGGCGGTACGCGACGCGAACGGCTCGGGGTACACGGACTGCCGGCGGCGCGGCTCGGCCGCCGCCGCCTCGATGGCAACAGGACGCGTCGACATGCCGTCCGTGTGCGTGATGCGCGGCGCGCTGTCCAGTCGGGGCCGCGAAGACGCGGAGGGCGCGAAGCCCGGCACGAGAGGATCCTTTTTTTTCCGGACGACTTCGCGTTCTCCGCGCCTTGGCGGCGGCCCGAACTCGTCGTTGAGCTTTCCCCCCGATGCGACTACCTCCGCCGGCATGCGCCAGCCGCAGCCGCTGTTCACGGCCGGAGACGTCGACGGGTTCTTCGGCCTCGCCATCGACAACCTCATTCAGTTTCTGCTGATTCTCGGCCTCTGCACCGGCGTGCTCGGCTTTCCGCTCGAGCTCGTGCTGCGCACCGTGCTGCCCGGCGCGGCGCTGTCGATCATCGTCGGCAATCTCTTCTACGCCTGGCAGTCGCAGCGCCTGTCCGCCGCCACCGGCCGGCACGACGTCACCGCGCTGCCGTACGGCATCAACACCGTGTCGCTGTTCGCGTACGTGTTCCTCGTCATGCTGCCGGTGAAGCTCGCCGCGCAGGACGACGGCCTGTCGGCGGCCGACGCGGCGCGGCTCGCCTGGCAGCTCGGCCTTGCCGCCTGCTTCCTCTCCGGGCTGCTCGAGCTCGCCGGCGCGCTGATCGCCGAGCAGGTGCGGCGCGTCACGCCGCGCGCCGCGCTGCTCTCGACGCTCGCCGGCATCGCGGTGAGCTTCATCGCCATCGACTTCGCCATCAAGACGTTCGCCGCGCCGCTGGTCGCGATGCTGCCGCTCGGCATCATCCTCACCACCTACTTCTCGCACCTCGCGATGCCGTTCCGGCTGCCCGGCGGGGCGTGGGCGGTGCTGCTCGGCAGCGGCGCCGCCTGGTTGCTCGCCGCGGCGGGCGAGCCGTCGCCGGTCGGCGCCGCGCGCCTGCACGCTGCGTGGTCGACCGTCGGGCTCGCCTGGCCGGTGCCGGTGCTCGGCGATCTCGTCGCCGGGCTCACGCATCCGCTCCTGCGGCCGTACCTCGTGCCGGTGGTGCTGCCGATGGGCCTCTTCAACATTCTCGGCTCGCTGCAGAACATCGAATCGGCGGAGGCGGCGGGCGACCGCTACCCGACGCGGCCGTCGCTCACCGTCAACGGCCTCGGCTCGGTGGTCGCCGCGGCCTTCGGCTCGTGCTTCCCGACGACGATCTACATCGGCCATCCCGGCTGGAAGCAGCTCGGCGCGCGCTCGGGCTACTCGGTGCTGAACGGGATCTTCTTCGCCGTGCTGGCGCTCGGCGGGCTGACCGACCTGATCAATGCGCTCGTGCCGATGGAGGCGGGCATGGCGATCGTCCTGTGGATCGGCATCGTCATCACCGCCCAGGCATTCCAGGCGACGCCGCGCGCGCACGCGCCGGCAGTGGCGCTCGGGCTGTTTCCCGCCATCGCCGCCTGGGGCCTGCTGGTGCTGACGCAGACCCTCGGGGCGGCGGGTGCGGCGCTCGGCGATCGCGGCCTCGCGGCGCGCGTGCTCGCCGATCCCGTCGCGTTCGTGCAGAACGGCCTGCAGCTCGACGGCCTGGTCGCCATCGCCCAGGGCTTCATGGTGACCTGCATGGTGTGGGCGGCGATGAGCGCGCACCTGATCGACCGCGAGTTCCGCCGCGCCGCCGGCTGGGCGGCGGCCGGCGCCGTCGCGGCGTTCTTCGGCTTCATCCATGCCGGCACCGTCACCCCCGCCGGCGGCGTTTACGACATCGGCTTCGGCACCGGTTGGCGCTGGGCCGCGGGCTACGTGCTCTGCGCGCTCTTCTTCATCGCGATGGAGCGCTACCACCACCGGCTGCTCGCGCGGACCATGCCGTTGCGGACGACGGGGTGATCGGGAGGGCTGTTGAGGGTCGGGCGGTGCTCGAGCACGACCCTTCGTGGGTGTCTGAGGCTGTCAGGCTGTCAGGCTGTTACGCTGTTAGGCTGTTAGGGGTTCAGGCGGTGCTCGGACACGACGGCCTGATCCCCGGACAGCCTTTCCCGTCCACTCTTGTCTGCCTCGACGGGCATCTGAGCGTGTTGCGCTGTTGAGGGGCGAACGGGCTCGAGCACGACCCTCCGGTCCCCTGACAGCCTGACAGCGTAACAGCCTTTCCCGCCCCCCCGCTTGCACGCCCGCCGGCCATCTGCGATCAACCTGAGCATGCTCAGAAACGAGCCTGCTCGGCAGACGCGCCGGGAGCGCGGCAAGCGCGAGAAGCTGGCGCGCATCGAGAAGGCGGGCCGGGCGCTGTTCGCGCGGCGTGGCTTCGAGGCGACGACGACGCGCGCGATCGCCGAGCGCGCCGACATCGGCATCGGCACGCTGTTCCTCTACTTCCCGAAGAAGGAGGACCTGCTCGTCCATCTGTTCCAGCGCGACATCGGCGGCGTCACCGCCGAGCTGTTCGCGACGCTGCCGGCGGACGCGCCGCTGCTCGAGCAGCTCCTGCACCTCTTCGACGGGCTGCTGGCGTACTACGAGCGCGATCCGGCGCTGTCGCGCGTGTTCATCAAGGAGCTGTTGTTTCTCGATGCGCCGCGTCGCGAGCGGGTCACCGACTTCACGGTCGAGTTTCTCGGCCGCGTCGCGGCGCTGGTCGCCGATGCCCGCCGCCGCCGCGCGCTCGCCGGCGGCGCCGAGCCGCACGCGCTCGCGTCGGCGGCGTTCGGTCTCTACTGCTTCACGCTGATCAGCTGGCTCGGCGGCATCCTGCCCGACCGCGCGACGGCGCGCGCGCGCCTGCGCGAGAGCCTCGGGCTGCTGCTCGCCGGCTTCACCCGGGAGGCGACATGATCCTCACCTATGACGACGACATGACCCTCGGCGCGGCGCGGCGGCGCTACTGCGACGCGCACGGCTTCGATGCGACGTACAGCGAGCGCTGGGTGAAGCTGCAGGCGGGCCCGCTCCCGCTCTACTTCCCGAACGCCGAAGGCCGGCGCCGGGCGGTGCGCTTCCACGACCTGCACCACATCGTCACCGGCTACCAGACCGACTGGACCGGCGAGGCGGAGATCGCCGGCTACGAGATCGGCGGCGGATGCGGCCCGTTCGTCTGGGCGTGGATCCTGAACCTGCAGGCGCTGGTCATCGGGCTCGTGCTCGCGCCGCGTGCCGTGTTCCACGGCTTCCTGCGCGGCCGCCATGCGCGCACGCTCTATCACCAGGGCGAGTTCCGCGACGCGCTGCTCGAGCGCCGCGTCGGCGAGCTGCGGCGCGAGCTCGGGCTCGACCGCCCGACGCCGCCGGCCACCGCCGGCGACGTCGCCGCCTTCGTCGCCTGGTCCGCCGCCGCGGTCGCCTGGACCCTGGCGCCGCTCGTCGCGCTCGGGGCGCTGATCGCCTGGCTGTTCTGAACACGATCAACACCGCCCGTCCGTGGTCATCGGTGTCTGAAACCCCATAGCCGCGGCATCGATTTCCGGCTATGACACTGTGCGTCGTGCTCGGGGGGACGCGCGAAACACAAGGGAGGAACAGGAGTCATGGGCGGTATCTCCGAGGAAGCGATCCGTAAGCGCGCGTACCTGATCTGGGAGCGCGAGGGCTGCCCGCACGGACGCGACTACGAGCACTGGGTGCTGGCGCAGATCGAGCTCGAAGCCGAGCGCGAGGCGGGCAACGGCGCCGCGCGTGAGGCGGGCAACGGGGCCGCGCCGGCGGCCGCGGCCACGGCCGCTGCCCGGCGCACCCGCACCGCGGCGGCACCGGGCACGAGCAGGCCGCGCGCGGCGGCGAAGCCGAAGGCTGCCGCCGCGAAGCCGGCGCGCAAGCCGCCGGCGCGCAAGAAGCCGTCGTAACCGGCCCGCCGCCGGTCAGGCGCGGCGCCGCAGCGCCTCGAGGCGCGCGAGGAGGCTGGAGGTATCCCAGCGCCCGCCGCCCAGCGCCTGCACCTCGGCGTAGAGCTGGTCGACGAGCGCCGTCACCGGCAGCTGGGCGCCGTTGCGCCGCGCCTCGTCGAGGACGATGCCGAGGTCCTTGCGCATCCAGTCGACCGCGAAGCCGAAGTCGAAACGCCCCTCGACCATCGACTGCCAGCGCTGCTCCATCTGCCAGGACCGCGCCGCGCCCTGACTGATCACGCCGATCACCGCCGGGATGTCGAGGCCGGCGGCGCGCGCGAAGTGCAGCGCCTCGGCGAGGCCCTCGACGAGCCCGGCAATGCAGATCTGGTTCACCATCTTCGTCAGCTGGCCGCTGCCGGTGGGGCCGAGGTGGCGGACGGTGCGCCCGTAGCAGCGCATGAGCGGCTCGGCGCGCGTGAATGCCTCGGCGTCGCCGCCGACCATCACCGAGAGAATGCCCTGCTCGGCGCCGGCCTGGCCGCCGGACACCGGCGCATCGAGGAAGGCGACGCCGTGCGGCGCCGCCGCGGCGGCGAGCTCGCGCGCCAGTGCCGCGGAGGTCGTCGTGTGATCGACGAGCAGCGCCCCGCGGGCGAGCGCGGCGAGCGCGCCATGCTCGCCGCACACCACGGCGCGCACGTCGTCGTCGTTGCCGACGCAGACGAACACCGCGTCGGCGCCGCGCGCCGCCTCCGCCGGCGTCGCCGCCGCGCGCCCGCCATGCTGCGCCGTCCAGCGGTCCGCGGTCGCCGCCGTGCGGTTGTACACCACCACCTCGTGCCCGTGCCGGGCGAGATGCCCGGCCATCGGGAACCCCATGGTACCGAGACCGATGAACGCCGTGCGCATGTCGCAGTCGTTCAACGCGAAATCGCGACGGCGCAACGGCTGCTCGGAAACATCAGGGCTTCTCCTCGCGGCTTCGCGGCGTCGCGTCGAGGTCGGACAACACGTCGTCGGTATGTGCGCCGAGGAGCGGCGCGGGATCGAGGCGCGGCGTGAAGCCGTCGAGGCGGATCGGGCAGCCGGGGATGCGCAGCGTGCCCCACTGCGGATGGTGGTGGTCGACGACCATGCCGCAGGCGCGCAGCTGCTCGTTGGCGAGCAGCTCCGCCGTGTCGAGCACCGCGCCGCACGGCACGCCGAAGCGCGACAGATGCTCCATGGCCGCGAACTTGTCCTGCTGCTCGGTCCAGGCGCGCACGATCGCGCGCGCCTCTTCGGGCCGCGCATTGCGCGCCGACTGGCGCGCGAAGCGCGGATCGTCGCGCAGGTCGGTGCGGCCGATCGCCTCCAGCAGCCCGTCCCAGTGCTGGCGCGCGGCGAGCAGGATGTAGAGGTAGTCGTTCGGGCCGCCCGGCCGGCACGGATAGAGATCGCTCGGCGCCGAGGTGACGTAGGGGCTGCCGGTGCGCGGCGCCGGCCGGCCGTCGAGGTAGGTCGGCGCCATCGCGTTGCGCATCAGGTTCACGACGGCATCCTGCAGCGCCACCTCGACGCGGCCGCCACGGCCGGTCCGGGTGCGGCGGTAGAGGGCCGACAGGATGCCGATCGCGAGATGCAGGCCGGTGCCGCTGTCGCCGATCGTCACGCCGACGCGCGTCGGCGGTCCGTCCGGCTCGCCGTTGACGCTCATCGCTCCGCCGGTCGCCTGGGCGACGAAGTCGAGCGACTTGTACCCCGCCCACGGGCCGTCCGGGCCGTAGCCGCGCACCGAGGCGACGATCAGCTCCGGTTGCTCGGCGAGCAGCGCATCGACCGGCAGGCCGAGCCGCTCGAGCGTACCGGGGGCGAAGTTTTCGGCCAGCACGTCGGCGGTGCGCACCAGCGCGCGCAGCCGCGCCCGCGCCTCCGCCTGGGCGAGATCGAGCACGACGCTGCGCTTGCTCTGGTTGAACAGCACGAAGACGATGCTGTCGCGCTCGGCGGTGCCGCCGACGAGATGGCGCGCCGGCTCGCCGCCCGGCGGCTCGACCTTGATCACGTCGGCGCCGAGCCAGGCGAGGATCTGGGTCGCCGACGGGCCCGCCTCGTACTGCGTGAGGTCGACGATGCGGACGCCGGCCAGCGGTGGGGCGTGCTCCATCGCGCGTTCATCGGCCCCGCCGGGGCGAATGTAAAGAGGCCCGGCGGGGAGCGGCCGGCGCGGGCGCGGCGCGCGTGTTGCGGGTGTCCGGCCGGCGTCCGGCGATGCTGATTTTGCAGTTGCCCAGGGAGCCCCCGGGCTGCTAGAGCCCTCGGCCAGCCTTGGAGGTGACGCATGCGGCGCCAGTTGTGGATCGCTCTGACGACGGTGGTGGTTGGTCTGTCACTGCTCACGCTGGCGCAACGCACGCCGGCGGGCACGCTGCCCGGCTGCTGCATCTGCAACAACTGTCCGTCCGGAGACGCCGCGGCCACGTGCACGGACCTCGACAACGTCGGCGGCCTCAGCAACTGCGGGGATTTCTGCTTCGAGAACGGCTGCGTCAACGCCACCGTGAACGTGACGATGACCGGGACGTGCGCGGACGTCGCCGCCTGCCAGGCGATCCCCGAGATCGGCGCGCCGTCGCTCGGCGCCGGCGGCCTGACGCTCGCGGGCCTGCTGCTCGCCGGCGTCGGCCTGCTGCAGGTGCTCCGCCTGCGCCGCGGGTAAGGCCCGATCTCGACGCCGCCGGCTGCTGGCAGCGCGCGTCTCGCGGCGGCTCGTGTGGCCGACGACGCGCAGCGTCGCCAGGAGGGGGTGCGGCCTGCGTGCAGCGTCACCGGCTTCGATGCCGCTCAGCCCCAACCCAGCGGTGCTGCGCACCGCTGGGCGGCCACAAGAACCGCGGCTACATCGGTGCGTATGGTCAGGTGCCCGGCCTCGCCCGGTGCTGGTGAATCGGGTGACGCACACCGGAGCCAGGCGGCGCCCTCCGGCACGCTGCTCGTCACGCCGGTTAGGATCGTGATGTTCGGCGCCACGCGACGAGCCCCAGCGCGATGGCCACGCTGATGGCGCTCAGCAGCCAGCCGATCTGCTGGCTCACGGGGCGATAGCGGAAGACGACCCGGTGCGTGCCGGCGGGGACGAACACGCCGCGCGCGAAGTAGTTGGCGCGCACGATCGGCGCCGGCGCGCCGTCGATCGCCGCTTCCCAGCCCGGGTAGAACGTGTCGCTGAGCACGACGAGGCCGTTGGTCTCCATCTGCGCCTCGAGCTCGACCTCGCTGGCGTGATAGCCGGCGAGCGCTACCGTGCCGCGCATGCGTTCCGGGATGCCGCCGATCGGCACGTCGGCGGCCGCGACCGCGACGCGGCCGGCGGGGTCGGTCGCCGCGCGCAGGTACGCGAGCGCGTCCTCGGCGCGGGCGAGCGGCTCGATCGCCGCCGGCACCCAGGCGCGCGGCGTGACGTGGTCGACGCGGTAGAGATACGCGCCGACCGGCGAATCGGGCGTCAGCACGGGCGTCAGGCCGGGATAGCGGTGCAGGTCCTTCGGGCTCGTGACGTATGCGGTGTTGAAGGCACCGAACAGGCCGGCGACGCGTTCGTGCGGCACCGACTCGGTGAGCACCGCGAGCTGTTCGTGATCGCGCAGGTTGATCGACGCCGGCGCGTTGAGGTTGGCGATCGCGAAATAGTTCGCGACTTCCATCAGCAGCAGGTTGCGCTCCTGCAGGAAGGCGTCGGGGAACGCCGGCACCGCCGGCCGGCCGATGCCGTCACTGTAGAGGCGCAGCGGGTCGTCACCGCGCACCATCGCGCGCACCGCCGGCGGCGGGGTGCGCAGCGCGTCCCACTCGACGGTCGGCAGCAGGTGGGCGTTGACGCGGTAGAGGTCGAGCGCCGCCAGCGCGAGCAGGAGCCCGATGGCCTGGCGCGGGTGCGTCCGGCCGCGCCAGGCGACGGCCGCGATCGCCAGCAGCAGCGCGATTGTCAGCGCGAGGTCGTGCACCAGCAGCTGGCGCGCGAAGCTCGGTCGCACCGCGAGCGCGCCCGCGGCGATCCCGCACGCCGCGGCGAGCAGCAGCGCGCCGCCGACGATGCGGCGGAAGCGCGCGGGCGTCCGGCAGGCGGCGTCGAGACCGGCGGCGACGGCGATGGCGAGCAGCGCGTGCACGACGAGCAGGAACTTCTCCGGATGGCGCGCGGCGCGCAGCTGCGGCAGCGCGGTGAGCGCCTCGCGATAGCCGGGCAGGCCGTCGCCGAAAGACAGCAGCAGGAAGGCGACGCCGACCGCGCCCCACAGCCAGGCGCGCGCCCCGCCGCGGCCGAGCGCGACGGCGAGCACCAGCACCGGGCCGAGATAGAGCGAGATCGCCCACGGCGCGTCGCTGAAGTCACCCTCCCACAGCGCCGCGGTTTCGTGGAACGCGCCGGTCGGATCGACGTAGCGGCGCGGCAGCAGGAAGGCGAACACGCCGAGCGGCCGCAGCGCGAGGCGCATCACCCCTTCGAGCTCGAGGCCGCCGGCGCGCGAGGAATGCAGCAGGTATTCCGCCGTGGGCACGAGCTGCACGGCCGCAAGCCCGATGCCGAGCGCGATGGCGAGAAGCCCGGCGCCGCCCGCGCGCAGCGGCGGCACCCGGTACTCGAGCGCCAGCGCGGCGAACAGCGCGACCTCGAAGAAGAAGACCTCCGGCATGCCGCCGAGCAGCGTCAGCGCGACGCCGGCGGCGGTGCCGGCGAGTGCCGCCGGGCGGCGGCCGGCGCACCAGCGATCGAAGCCGAGCAGCGTCCACGGCAGCCAGGTCGACGACTGCACGGCGTTGATCATGTTGTCGAAGGCGACGAACAGCCCGCCGAAGCCGAACAGCAGGCCGCCGAGCGCCGCCGGGCCCGGTGCGACGCGTCGCGCGCGCAGCAGCGCGTACAGCCCGGCCGCGGCAAGCGCATGGTGCAGCGCCAGCGAGGCGTTGTAGCCGAGCGGGAACGGCAGCAGGCGCAGCGGCCAGTTCGGCGGATAGAACACGCCGGCGAGCGGGTCGGCGGCGAGCGGCTTGCCGAGCACCTGGAACGGCGTCCACAGCGGCGGCCACTCCCACTGCGAGAGCAGGCGGACGACCCAGTCGATGGCGAGGATGATCGTGTACTGATCGCGGAAGACGGTGATCTGCCGCTCGAAGAGCAGCTCGCGGTAGAACAGCAGCGCGTAGACGACCAGCGCCGCGGCGAGCGCCACGGCCGGGCGCCGGCCGCGCGCCGGCTCCGTCGCCGCGGCGGGAGGCAGCGCGAGCGGCGCCGCGTCGTCCCGTGCCGGTCGATGCGCGCTCGCCATGCCGCTCAGGCGCCCCGCACCGGCGGCCACAGGGCCGTCGTCGACCGCGTCGCTGTCGCCGCGTGCGCCGCGCCGCCGGTCGGATCCGTGCGCACCGCGGTACCCGGCCTCTGCATCCACCGCTGCGGCGCGCGCTGCGCGCCGCCCGTGCCCCGCTCCACCATCGCGCAGGCGCTCTAGCACCGCGGTGCGTCGCGTGCACCACCGGAGTCCGGCCCGTGTACGCGGCGCGGCACCGGTCGCTTCGCTCGCCCGCGTCGCTCAGCTACAAGAGGCGTCTGTGGAGACGGATCTGCACATCGTGGCGGGGCGTGCCGACGCGGCGCGGCCGTCGGCGGCGGCTGAGCCGCCGCTGCGCGAGCTGAGCGGCTGGGGGCGCTATCCCCGCGTGCAGGGACACGAGCGCCTCTCGGAGGATCTCGAGCGCATCACCGAGGGCGCGGCGCTGACGCGCGGTCTCGGACGCTCGTACGGCGATGCGTCGCTGCCCGCGCCGCGCGCCCGGGTGGTCGCCGGCTCGCCGCTCGCCGACCGCGTGCTCGCCTTCAACCGCGACACCGGCCTGCTGCGCGCCGAGGCGGGGGTGACGCTGATGCACCTCAACCGCCTGTCGCTGCCGCGCGGCTGGTTCACGCCCGTCTCGCCCGGGACGCACTGGGTGACGCTCGGCGGCATGGTCGCCGCCGACGTGCACGGTAAGAACCATCACGTCGCCGGCTGCTTCGGCGAGCACGTGCTGCGTCTCCGCCTGCGGCTCGCCGACGGCCGCATCATCGAGTGCAGCGACGACGAGCATCAGGACCTCTTCCGCGCCACGATCGGCGGCATGGGGCTGACAGGCCACCTGCTCGAGATCACGTTCCGCATGCGGCGTGTGCCGACGCCGTGGATCTGGCAGGAGAGCGAGCAGGTGCCGGATTTCGAGACCGCGCTCGAGCGCCTCGCCGCCGCCGGGCGCGAGTGGCCGCTGACCGTGTGCTGGAACGATCTCCTGGCCGACGGCCGCGCGCTCGGCCGCGGACTGCTGATGAAGGGGCGCTGGGCCGAGCCCGGCGAGGCGCCGGCGGCGACGCCGCGCTGGCGCGGCGCGCCGGCGCTGCCGGTGCCGCTGCCGAGCTGGGCGGTGCAGCCGTGGATGGTGCGCGTGTTCAACGCCGCGAACTACGCGCAGCACGGCCGGCGCGTGCGCGCCGGCATCATCCACCCGGAACGCTCCTGGTATCCGCTCGACGTCGTGCGGCAGTGGAACCTGCTCTACGGCAACCGCGGCTTCACGCAGTACCAGGCCGTGCTGCCGGCGCCGCACGACCACCCGCGCCACCGCCGCTTCATCGATACGCTGCGCGCCAACCGCGGGCACGTCTTCCTGTGCGTGATCAAGGACTGCGGCCCGGAAGGACGCGGGACGCTGTCGTTCCCGAAGCCCGGCGTGTCGTACGCGCTCGACCTGCCGGTCGGCCCCGACACGCAGCGCGTCGTCGACGCGTTGAATGAGGTCGTCATCGCCGAGGGCGGCCGCATCTATCTCGCCAAGGACGCCTTCACGCGCCCCGAGCACTTCCGTGCCATGGAGCGCGAGCGGCTGCCGGCGTTCGAGGCGGTGCGCCGCCGCTGGGATCCGGAACGTCGCCTGACCAGCGCGCTTGCCGTGCGACTGTTCGGGGATCCGCCGTGAAGGTGGCCCTGCTCGGCGCGAGCAAGGGCATGGGGCGCGCGGTGGCCCGCGCGCTCGCCGCACGCGGCGATGCGCTCTGCCTGCTCGGCCGCGATCTCGCCGATCTCGAGCGCAGCGCCGCCGACCTGCAGATCCGCGGCGCTGCCGGCACGCCGGCGGTCGTCGCCTGCGACCTGCTCGAGCCGGCGACCTTCGCCCCGGCGCTCGATGCCGCCGTGCGCCACCTCGGCGGCCTCGATGCGGTCGTCGTCACCGCCGGCCTGTTCGCCACCCAGGAGCAGCTCGAGCAGGACGCGGCGCTGCGCCAGCGCCTGCTCACCGCCGACTTCGTCAACACCGTGCAGTTCTGCGAGCTGGCGCGCGAGCGGCTGATGGCCGCCGGCGGCGCGCGCCGGCTGTGCGTGTTCGGCTCGGTCGCCGGCGACCGCGCGCGCAAGCCGGTGATCCTCTACGGCGCCGCCAAGGCGGGCCTCGCGTACTATCTCACCGGCCTCGACCATCGCTACGCGGCCGACGGCCTGCGCGTCATCCTCGTGAAGCCCGGCTTCGTGAAGACCGGCATGACCGCCGGCCTGCCCGTGCCGCCGTTCGCCGGCGAGCCCGACGACGTCGCGCGCCGCGTCGTGCGCGCGCTCGATCGCGGCACCCCCGTCGTCTACGCGCCCGGCATCTGGCGCGCGGTGATGCTCGCGATCCGCATGCTGCCGCGCGCCGTCATGCGACGCATCGGCTTCTGAGGTTGTGAGCTTGATCTGACGATCATCTTCAACGCGGAGACGCGGAGACGCGGAGCCCCGAAGGAGAGACTGCGTTCGGAGGGCACCAGCGGAAACCCCTTGTTCAGGAGGTTGCGCAAGCACAATCCGGGTTTCTCGGCGTCGCTCTGCGCCTTCGCGTCTCTGCGTTGATCTTTTCTGTCAGATCAGTGTCGGAGCAGTTGCACTCCGCGGCGATCCTGCCTTTGAAGGGCGCCGCCATGTCCGTGCTCGCCAGCCGTCGCCTGCGCGTCGTCACCGCGCTGCTGCTGCTCGTCGTCGCCGCCGAGACGGCGTATCTCGCCTGGCCGGTGGCGCGCGATCTCGTCATGCCGCCGCATGCCAGCGCCGCCGACCGCGGCCGCGCGCTCGCCGCCCGCCTCGGCTGTTTCACCTGCCATGGGCCCGGCGGGCGCGGCGGTGTGCCGAACCCGGGCAGCAAGGGCGGCGAGGTGCCGTCGTTCCACGAGGGGACGCTGATGATGTACGCGCACGACGATCAGGATTTGCGCGAGTACATCCTCGACGGCGCGCCGGCGAAGAAGCTCGCGCGGCCCGCCTACCGCGCCGAGATGGAGGCGCAGGCGATCCGCATGCCGGCCTATCGCGACGTGGTGAGTGGCGCCGAGGTCGAGCTGCTGGTCGCCTACCTGCGCGCCGCCTCCGATATGCTCGGCCCCGCCGAGGAGCCCGCCGCGCGCGGCGCCGAGCTGGCGCTCGAGAACGGCTGCTTCGCCTGTCACGGCGAGATGGGCAGCGGCGGCCTGTCGAACCCCGGCTCGCTGAAGGGCTACATCCCCGGCTTCGGCGGCCCGGACTACGCGGAGCTGGTGCGCGACGACGACGAGCTGCGCGGCTGGATCACCGAGGGCGGCATCCCGCGCCTGCGCAACGACGTCGCCGCCCGCTTCTTCCTCGACCGCCAGCGCATCCAGATGCCCGCCTACGGCCGCCACCTCGAGGCCGCCGAGATCGAGGCGCTGATGGCGTACGTGAAGTGGGTGGCAAGCGGCGCGTGGGAGACGATGCCGTTGAGCGACCAGTGACCAGTGACCAGTGACCGGTGACTGGTGAAAAAGGCGTGCGGAGGTGCGGAGGTGCGGCCCCCAACGTGCGGCCCCCCCCGACGCAGCGGGGACGCTGTTCAACAGCGCCGGCGGCCGCCCGCCGGGACGTCCAGTGCTGACGTGCTGACGTGTTGACGTGCTGACGTGATCGGAGGTGCATGCAACGGATTACGGCGTACACGGGCGCCGCTCCGTCGGCGGCTGTTGAATAGAGCCACGGTCTCCCAATCCCACAGGCGCCGACGGTGCGGCGCCCTCCAGAGGCGG
>CBFGUK010000033.1:0-34332 GCA_965651925.1 uncultured bacterium
GTGCGACCGCTGGAGGGCGCGGCTCCCGCCGGGGCGCGGACGAACGTTACCGGTCGGATCCCCTCTCCCCGCCAGGGGAGAGGGTCAGGGTGAGGGGCGTCCAACAACTCCAGCGCGAGCAAAGCGCCGCGGCGCAGGCCGGACGTGTCGAGTCGTCGTTTTCGATGTGACTGACCCGACTCGGTGTCCTCCCAACCTTGGTGGCCAATCAACTCCCCTCCTCAGGAATCGCTGCCGACGCCCAGCGGCGGCGGCGTGTCGGGGACGTTGGCGCTGCGGCGCCGGAACAGCGCCACGCGTGCGAGCAGGAGCGTCGTCACCGGCACGGTGATCGACAGCAGGATGATGATCAGCCACGGGTGGAGCAGCGGACGCGCCTCGAGCATCGAGAAGTAGAGAATGCCGGCGAGCGCCACGCACCAGCTGGCGAACGTGTACGCGAGTGCCGGCGGATGCATGCGGAGGAAGTAGTCGGGCAGGCGCAGGAACCCGATCGCCGAGATGAGGACGAACACCCCGCTCAGCACGAGCAGCACGGCGACGATGACCTCCACCCAGAACGGCACGGCCGGCGTCATTCGATCACCTCGCCGCGGAGCAGGAACTTCGCCATGGCCGACGAGCTGACGAAGCTGAACAGCGCGATGAGCACCGCGCATTCGAAATAGATGTCGCTGGCGTGGCGGATGCCGAGCACGAGCATGACGAGCATGCCGTGGATGTAGAGCAGGTCGAGCGCGAAGATGCGGTCCTGGGCGCGCGGACCGCCGGCGAGCCGGACGAGCACGAGCACCGACGCCAGCGCGTAGCAGGCGAGGGCGACGATGATGGCAACGGAGAGGACCGGACTCATTCGAAGATCTCCCGCAGCGGCTGCTCGTAGCGGGCCTTGAAGCGCGCGACGAACGCCGCCTCGTCCGCGACGTCCCACACGTGCAGCATCACGGCGCGGCGGTCGACGGCGAGCTCCGACCAGACCGTGCCCGGCACGACCGTCGTCACCATCGCCAGCGCCGCGAGACCGTACGGATCACGCAGCTCGAGCGGAATGACGACGAACTGCGCGCGGGGCCTCCGCCAGCGCCACCGGAGGACGCCCCAGCCGACCTCGAGATTCGACAGCAGCACGTCGTGCCCGACGCGCAGGAGGAAGCGCGCGATGGTCAGCGGCCTTCGCACGCGCAGCGGAATCGGCCGCAGCGATGCGGTCACCACCGGCGCGACGAGCGCGAGGATGGCCCCGAGCAGGATCTGATCGCCGCTCGTCGACCGCGCCAGCATGAGCCACAGCGCCAGCAGCCCGGCCGAGAGCAGCGGTTCGGGGAGCAGGCGCTTCACGGCCGGACCTCTGCCTCGACCCGCGGCCGCGTCGGTCCCGGCACCGGCTTCGTCGACAGCACCGCGTCGATGTACGCCGCCGGTGCGTGCAGTGCCTCCGCCGTGGCGCGCGTGTACTGGAGCACCGGCTCGGCGCGCACGCTGAGCCAGACGCAGGCGAGAATGAGCGCGAGGACCGGCACGCCCTCCGCCAGCGTCAGTCGCGGCGCCGGCCGGTCGACGGGCGACCAGAAGTGTCGGATGCCCGTGCGGGTCATCGAGATCGTCGCCACCAGCCCCGAGAAGAGCAGCAGCCCGGCGAGCCACCAGCGCGCCGCATCCGGCACCGTCGCGAGGCCGGGCGCGGCCGCACCCGCCAGCGCCGCCATCAGGGTCAGCTTGGCGACGAAGCCCGACAGCGGCGGCAATCCCGCGATGAGCAGGACGCAGGCGATGAAGGCCAGGCCGAGCAGCGCCATCGAAACCGGGATGACCTGACCGACGAGCGCCTCCTCCTCGTCGTCGAGATTGGTGTCCTCGTCCGGCGCGGGCTCGGCGGGCCGCGACGCCCGGCCGGCATCGAGGCCGCGCCGCTCGACGAGCTCGACGAGCAGGAAGAGCAGGCTCGCCGCGAGCGTCGAGCTCAGCAGGTAGAAGATCGCCGTCGACGTCACCGGTGCGGCGCCGATGCCGATCGCCGCCAGCACCGTGCCCGACGACACGATGATCGAGTAGCCGGCGATGCGGCCGAGGCGCATCGACGCCAGCAGACCGAGCGCCCCGAACAGGCCGGTGGCGAGGCCGCCGTAGAGGAGGACCGGCGCCCCGAACCCCGCCGACGCTCCGGCCTCCGCCGCGAAGAGCAACGTCGACAGCCGCAGGATCGCGTAGATGCCGACCTTGGTCATGAGCGCGAAGAGCGCCGCGACCGGGGCGCTGGCGACGCGGTAGGCGGGCACGAGCCAGAAGTTCAGCGGCCAGATCGCCGCCTTGGTCAGGAAGGCGACGGCGAGGATCGCCGCACCGGCATGGAGGAGGCCGCGATCGGCCGCCGGCACGTGCGGCAGCTTCGCTGCCATGTCGGCCATCGAGAGCGTCCCGGTGAGGCCGTAGAGGACGGCGAGGCCGACGAGGAAGAGCGACGAGGCGAGCAGGTTCACGGCGATGTAGTGCAGCCCGGCACGCACGCGCGGCCAGCCCGAGCCGTGCAGCAGCAACGCATAGGACGCGGCGAGCAGCACCTCGAAGAAGACGAACAGGTTGAAGAGATCGCCGGTGAGGAAGGCGCCGTTCAGCCCCATGAGCTGGATCTGGAAGAGCGGGTGGAAATACACGCCGACGCGGCTCCAGACGGGCGTGGCGTACACTGCCGTGGCGACGCCGATGATGCCGGTCAGCACGAGCATCAGCGCCGAGAGCCGATCGGCGACCAGGACGATGCCGAACGGCGCTTCCCAGTTCGCGGCGAGGTACACGCCGATCGCCCCGGGCACGCCGTCGGCGGCGACGCGCGCGAAGATGGCGAGCGCGGCGCACAGGTTGGCGACCGTGGCGCCGATGTTGACGATCGACAGCAGCCGCCGGCGCCGGTCGCCGAGCACGAGCAGCAGCGCCGCCGTCACGAGCGGCAGGACGACGGGCACGACGATGAGATGCGGCAGACCGGGGCTCACGTGGCGTCTCGCGTGCCGTCGACGTGGTCGGTGCCGCTCAGACCGCGCGACGCGAGCAGCACGACGAGGAAGAGCGCCGTGGTCGCGAAGCTGATGACGATCGCCGTGAGCACGAGCGACTGCGGCACCGGGTCGGTGTAGTGCTCGAGGTCGGGCGGCAGGCCGGCAACGACCAGCGGCGGCTTGTCGATGAACAGGCTGCCGACGCTGAAGATGAAGAGGTTCACCCCGTACGACAGCAGCACCAGGCCCATGATCACCTGGAAGGTGCGCGGCCGCAGCACGAGCCACACACCCGCCCCGGCGAGCACGCCGATGACCAGCGCCAGCACCGCTTCCATCTACGCCGCTCCCGCCACGTTCGTGGACCGGGCGCGCTGCGTCGGCTGACGGTGCGCGCGGATGGACTGATGCGCGAGCGCCGTGAGGATGAGCAGCGTACCGCCGACGACGACCGCGAAGACGCCGAGGTCGAAGAACGTCGCGCTCGGCAGGTGCACCTCGCCGCCACCGGGCAGCGTGACGTGCGCGGTGTGGCTGGTGAGAAAGGGATAGCCGAACGGCAGCGCGCCGAGTCCCGTCAGCGCGCCGAGCAGCAGCCCGGTGCCGATCCAGCGGGCCGGCTGCAGGCCGAGCCGCGCCTCGACCCACTGCGTCCCGGCGACGAGGTACTGCATGAGAAACGCGACGGTGACCGCGAGGCCGGCGACGAAGCCGCCGCCCGGGGCATTGTGACCGCGCAGCAGGAGGTGGGCGGCGACGACGACGGCGACCGGCAGCAGCGCGTGCGCGATCATCGCCGGCACCATCAGGTAGCCGCGCTCCGTGTCGTCCGCCGTGCGCGGCGAGACGAGGTCGGTGACGATGTCGGGCGCCAGCCGCTGCTGCTGCGCCGTCTGCCCGATGCTCTCCGTCGGCGGGCGGAAGCGGCGCAGGAGCGCGAACACCGCCAGTGCGACCGTGCCGAGCACCGTGATCTCGCCGAGCGTGTCGAAGGCGCGGAAGTCGACGAGCATGACGTTGACGACGTTCGCACCGCCACCCTCCGGCAGCGAGCGGCTGAGGAAGAACGGCGCGATGCTGTACGGCGCGGGCCGGGTCAGCATCGCGTAGGACAGCGCGGCCAGCCCGCCGCCGACGCCGAGGGCGAGCAGCAGATCGCGGCCGCGGCGCGCCCGATCGCGCAGGCTGCTGCGCCGCCCCTCCTCGGCCAGGCGCATCGGCAGCCAGCGCAGCCCGAGCAGGAACAGCACCGTCGTCACCACCTCGACGATGATCTGCGTCAGCGCCAGATCGGGCGCCGAGAACCAGACGAACGTCAGGCAGGTGACCAGCCCGGCGCCGCCCATCAGGGTGATCGCGACGAGCCGGTGGTACTTCGCCTGCACCGCCGCACCGACGGCACACACCATGCCGACCATCCACAGCACGACGAACGCCCCCGACGCCGGCAGGCGTTCACGGGCGCCCCAGACGAGCGGCTCGTCCTGCGCCGAGAGGACGGCGAGCAGGAGCGCCACGCCGGCGATCGCGAACATCTGCGGCTGCAGCCGCCGCGTCGCGGCACGGCGCAGGACGGCACGCGCGCCTTGCGTGAGCCCGACCACCGTGCCGATGAACAACCGCCGGCCGTTGATGTGCGCCAGGCCGGGCGGGTTCGGGTACGCGCCGCGCCGCTGCGCGCCGCGCAGCCAGCGATAGCCGGCGATGCCGCCAGTGATCGCGAGGAGGCTCATGATGACCGGCGGGGTGAACCCGTGCCACACGGCGAGGCTGTACGCGGGCAGCACGCCGCCGACCACCGGGCGCGCGGCGGCGGCCAGCGACGGACCGATGGAGATCGCCGGCGCGATGCCGACGACGAGGCAGGCGAGCACCAGCAGCTCGACCGGCACGCGCATCCAGCGCGGCGGCTCCTCGGGCTGCCGCGGCAGGTCGGTCGCCGGCGGACCGAAGAAGATGTCGTAGCCGAAGCGCAGCGAGTAGACGACGCCGAAGACGCCGGCGAGCGTCGCGGCAATCGGCAGCCCGACCTCGACCCACGGATACGAGGCGAGGAACACGGTCTCGGCGAAGAACATCTCCTTCGAGAGGAAGCCGTTCAGCAGCGGCACGCCGGCCATCGCCGCGCTCGCGACGAGCGCCAGCGTCGCGGTGACCGGCATGGCGTGCCCGAGGCCGCTCAGGCGGCGGATGTCGCGCGTGCCGGTCTCGTGATCGACGATGCCGGCGGCCATGAACAGCGAGGCCTTGAACGTCGCGTGGTTCATGATGTGGAACACGCCCGCGACCGCCGCGAGCGGACTGTCGAGCCCGAACAGGAGCGTGATGAGCCCGAGGTGGCTGATCGTCGAGTACGCGAGCACGCGTTTCAGATCGTGCTGGAACATCGCGATGTACGCGCCGAGCAGCAGCGTCGTGACCCCCGCGCCGCTGACCAGCCAGAACCACAGCTCGGTTCCCGCCAGCACCACCCAGAAGCGCGCCAGCAGGAACACGCCGGCCTTCACCATCGTCGCCGAGTGGAGGTACGCGGACACCGGCGTCGGCGCGACCATGGCGCGCGGCAGCCAGAAGTGAAACGGGAACTGGGCGCTCTTGGTGGCCGCCGCGAGCAGCACGAGCGCGAGCAGGACCGGGTAGAGCGCATGCGCGCGGACGCGGTCGCCGGCAACGAGCACGGCGTCGAGATCGTAGCTGCCGACGATGTGCCCGAGCACGACGACGCCGCCGAGCAGCGCGAGGCCGCCGGCACCGGTCACGGTCAGGGCCATGAACGCGCCGCGCCGCGCGTCGGCGCGGTGATGCCAGTAGCCGATGAGCAGGAACGAGACGAGGCTCGTCAGCTCCCAGAAGACGACCAGCTGGACGAGGTTGCCGGAGAGGACGACACCGAGCATCGCGCCCATGAACGCGAGGAACGACGCATAGAAGCGCGCCACCGGATCGTCGGGCGACATGTAGTAGCGCGCATACGGGCAGATGAGCGCGCCGATGACGGTGACGAGCACCGCGAACATCCAGGCGAACCCGTCGAGGCGGAGCACGAGATCGATGCCGAGGGATGGTATCCAGGCGATCTCCTCGCGGATGACGCCGCCGTCGCGTACCTGCGGAAACAGCGTGAGGACCCGCAGCGCCGCGCCCCCCGACACGAAGCCCGCCCAGCTCGCCAGCACCGTCCGTGCCCGCGTCGGCAGCAGCGTGGTGATGACGCCACCGACGAACGGCAGCAGCAGGAGCGCGAAAAGCGACATCGGCCCGCCACTGTACCGGGTCACGCGCGCCGACAGAAGCACAACCCGCGCCGGCCGGAGCCGCGTACGCGGACGTCAGTTCGCCGCCAACGAGTGCGTCACGTTGGCCACTGAGGTGGGGAGGACACCGAGTCGACGGTTGAGAGTGATGTGACTGACGTTCGACTTCGTGTCCTCCCCGCCTCTGTGGCCGATCCGGCCTGCAACCCGACTCCCGTCAGGGCAGGAAGCCCAGGTCGAAGTTCGCGCTCGTCCAGAATTCCGGCCCGGCGAATCCGTGCACGGTGTCGAGCGGCAGCAGCGGCTGCGGGTTGGCGATGCCGAGCCAGTGTCGGAGGATCGTCCCGTAGACGTCGCGGAAGTCGGTCGAGCGCTGCGGGTTGGCGTCGTCCTGCGAGTAGCGCGAGTTGCCGTCGTCGTCGATGCCGTGCGTCGCGTCGTCGGGATCGATGTTCGGATGGTTGCCGTAGATGCCGCCGGCGATCGCCTGCGGACCGCCGATGACGAACATCGGCCCCTGCGAGCCGTGATCGGTGCCGTTGTCGTTCTGCTCGATGCGGCGGCTGAACTCGCTCCACACCATGATCACGACCTTGTTCGGCAGGTCGTGCAGACCGGAGCCGATCGGCGCGCCGGCAGCCATGTCGGCGAGGTCGGCGTAGAACAGCTTGACGGCGTCGGCGACCTCGGCGTGCAGGCGATAGTGCGAACCGGTGGTTTCGGCGCCGCCCTGATCGGAGTGCGTGTCGTAGCCGCCGTTGCGCACCTGGAAGACGCGCGCCGCGAGGCTGGCCGGCACCGCGCCGCTGGCGACGCCGTAGATCACCTTCGCGACCTCGCGCATGTCGCGCGCCGTGCCGGTGTTCAGGCCCGGCGGGTTGCCGTTCTGGTAGAGCCGGCTCCAGGCGAGCCGGTCGGCGAGGTAGAGCCCGTGCAGATCGGGATACGTCGACGCGGCGGTGAGCGTCGCGGTGCCGGTGCCGCCGAGGTAGCGCAGCACGTCGTTGTCGCTGGCGGCCGCCGCGCTGCAGAGCGCGCCGAACGCCGCGGTCTTCGCCGCGTCGTCGTCGTCGAACTCGTAGTCGAACGGGAAGCCGAAGTTCGACAGGCGGCTGAAGACCAGCACGCTGGTGGCGGTCTGCTGCAGCTCGCCGGCGACCTGCCCGCCGATCGTCACCGCGGGGATGTCGGTGCCGGTGTAGCCGGCGGTGGCGAGATAGCGGCCGACCCAGCCGCCGCCGGCGCCGCCGCCGAACGGCGCGCCGTGCTCCCAGATGCCGGTCGAGACGTCGTGCGACAGATCCTGGCGCGGGTACCCGCAGCCCTGGATGACGGCGACCATGCCGTCCTCGTAGAGGTCGCGCAGCGCGGCGAGGCCGGGATGGAAGCCGAGCTGCGTCCCGGTGTTCGGATCGAGCAGCGCCGGCACGCCCGGTCCGGGCGCCGGCACGAGCGGATCGAGGATGCGGATGCCGCCCGCGGTCGAGGGATGATGGCGCGCGGCCTCGTAATGCGCGCGCAGGCCGGCGGTGCCGCCGCTGACCGGCACGATGGTGTTCAGGCCGTCGTTGCCGCCGTCGAGGTAGAGCACGATGAAGTAGCGGTCGCCGAGGGTGGCGGCCATCGCCTGCTGCAGCCACGGCGAGCGGAACAGGCCGGGACCGAGCAGGGCGCCGGCGGTCACCAGGCCGGTGCGACCGAGGAACTGACGTCGGGTAATCGCCATCGGCTTCTCCCTCGCACGCCTACTGCAGCTGGAAGGCGGGCGACTGCAGCAGCAGCCCGAACAGGCCGTGCAGCTTGCGCGCGCGGAAGTCGTCGTCGAGCAGGTCGACGGGCGCCGCGGGACTGTTGTCGGTGAGATAGTTCATCAGCGCGTCGCGCTCGGCGGCTCCGAGCTGGTCGTCGATGCCGAGCACGTCGGCGGCCGCCGCGACGATCGCCGCCGCGTCGGTGAGCGTCAGATCGATCAGGCGCTCGGGCCGGAACGAGGTGCCGCCGCCGCCGCGCGAGCCGACGACGTCGCGCGCGAACGCGTACCGCGCCAGCAGGGTCGAGCTGCTCACCCAGCCGAGCTCCCAGTCCCAGCCGAACACGCTCGGCGGCTCGAACAGGAGCTGGCCCATGTTCTCGAGGTGCGTCTGGACGCTCTCGTAATCGCCGCCCTGCGTCTCCTGGTACTTGCCGCGCAGCTTCATGCCGAGCAGGCGCACGGTGCTGACGACGTATTCCACCGGCCACTTCACCGAACGGCGGCTGCCCGCCGCGGCCGGCGCGGCGGTGAGATAGAAGTCGTCGTGGACGAAGATGGCGCGCAGCAGCGCGGTGAGGTTCCAGGTGGCGGCGAAGCCCGACGCGTCGACCACCGCCTCGACGAACTGCTGGCTCGGGTCGGGGTGGGCGAAGAACGTGATCAGGCGGCGGGCGATGTAGTCGGCGACGGTGAGCCGCTGGCCGGGCCCGTAGCGGTGCTGGAAGATGAGATCGGTGACGACATCGATCTCCTGCGGCCCCTCGCCCTGCTGCGTGAAATCCTGGCCGTTCGGGTCGCCGAAGCCGCCGAGCGTGCGGAAAATGCGCTTCGGGCCGCGCTCCGGAAACTCCTCCTCGAAGTCGTGCCGGCTGGCGCGGAACTCCGCGCGCCCCTTGGCGTCATAGCGCCAGCCGCTGAACGCGCGCGCGATCTGCACGATGTCGTCCTGCGTGTAGGTCGGCTCGCCGAGCGGATCGGTGACGCCGAGCGTGAACAGCTCCATCAGCTCGCGCGCGTAGTTCTCGTTCGGCCGCGTGTCGCGATTGCGCACCGTGTCGAGGAACTCCATCATCGCCGCGTCGGTGTTGATCGCCTTGACGAAGGCGCGGAAGTCGCCGCGGCAGTTGAGGCGCAGCACCCGGTTCTGCTGCGCCATCAGCTTCACCCGGCCGACCTTCTCGTACGAGGTGGCGAAGTGATCGTGCCAGAACAGCACCAGTTTCTCCTGGAGCTGGTTCCGCGTCTTGATCATGTACTTCACCCACTTGTTGTGGATGTCCTCGACGAAGCGGCCGCCGGGCCGGAAGCGCGCCGGCTTGAAGTCGAGCAGCGCGTCGGCGGCGGCGCCGCGCGTCGGGTACTTCGCGAGCAGCGCCTCGGCCGCCGCGCGCGTCGGCGTGAACGTCGCGCGGCGCAGCAGGTGCCGCGCGTGCGGAAGGGTGAGCGCCGTGGTGTCGGCCATGAGGGCTCCTGTGTGCTCAGTCCGTGCCCGGCACCCAGCCGGTGGCGGGCGCGCCGGCGTCGATCCAGGCGGCGAGCAGGCCGCGCAGCGTCGCGTGCAGCCGCCGGCCGCCGAGCGGCATGCGCTCGCCGTAGTTGGCGTCGGGAAGATCGCCCTCGACCTTGCGCAGCAGGAAGCTCGCCGCCCGGTCGCCGCTGACGCCCGGCACCACCGCGACGCGCGACCAGCCGGCGGTGAAGGCGCTGAAGTTCGCCGGCGACTGGTTGACCAGGTTGCCGTACGCCGCGCCGATCTCGAGCAGGAGATCGCCCGCCTGCGACTGCGAGTCGTGGCAGCCGCTCAGCGCGCAGCTCTGGTTGAAGATCTGGCGCTGGATGCGGTCGAACGTGCCCGCGAACAGCGTCTGCGGATCGCAGCCGCCGACCGGCGCCGGGCTGCACATCAGCTTGAGCGTGTCCTTGTCCTCGCGCGTCCCGTCCGGACCGGCGGTCGACAGTGCGCGCAGGCGGAGCGTCTTCTTCTGCCGGCGGCAGACGTTCCTGCCGAGCGGGCCCTTGATCGGCACGCGCACGATCGTCGGCGTGGTGCACGTGTCGGCGGTCAGCACCGGCGGATCGAGCTCCGAGTTGAGGCGCGTCTGCAGCGCCTGGAAATCGGGATCGAAGCGCGGATCACCGTTGTCGAGCGCGTGCTCGACGGTGACCGAGGCGAGCCCGGCGATCGTGCAGGCGGGATCGTGCGTGCTGTTCGCGCAGGCGGCGACGCGCAGCGCGCAGACGCCGTTGACGACGCCGTCGTCGTCGCACGCCGGATCGCCGTCGGTGCAGCGCACCTGGCGCGGGCGGGTCGGCGGATGGTTCGCGTCGACCGAGAGCGCGAGCAGGCAGTCGGTGGTCTTCGAACCGCCGCCGCCGATGACGAGCGCCGCGGCCGGCGTGCCGGCGATCAGCAGGAGCCCCAGTGCCGCCAGACTGCGACGCGCGCACCTGTTCATATGCTGTCCCCCGCTCGCTCCCCTCGGCTCGACCCGCGACGCACGCACCGTCCCATCCGGCGATGAAGTGCCGGCGAGGATAGGGGGCACCGCCATACGTGGTCAATGGAAAATTTCGCCGCAGCGAAGCGCACGTCACGCGTGTTTCTGCGGCGGTTCGCGAGCGGCCCGCAATCGATCTGCACAGCCCTCCGGCGGGCGCGTGAACGGATTCCCGGATCACCCGATCTCGACGGCCGACGCCCGGTGTTCGCAGCGCGCTTGTCGCCGCGGCCCCTGTGGCCGCCCGGCGGTGCGTCAGCACCGCCGGGCTGGGTGGCCGGCATGAGTGAGCGGCGGCACCCTCTGCCCCACGCCGCCCCTCCGGCGACGCGGCGCGTCGCCGTGCGGCCACGGCGCCGCGGCTACACTGGCCCGTCTTTCGATGCCCATGAGGCAACGCGCGTCCGCGGCCGTGCAGAAGCACGGCCCTCCAGCGGTTGTGATCACGGGCTGTCTCACGTGCGAGACGTTCGGTGGCGTGCAACCGCTGGAGGGCGCAGCTCCGCCGCGCCGCGGACGGACGGTGCCTTTCGGGTTCCCTCTCCCCGTCAGGGGAGAGGGTCGGGGTGAGGGGCGTCCGACAACTCCAGCGCGCGCAACGACGCCGCGCGCAGGCTGGACGTTTCGATGTGTCGAACGTACGCGGGGCGACGAGCGGCCCGCCATCGGCGGTGCCGCTGTGCTAGACCAGGCACATGAACGAGCCATCCCTGCTCCTCGAGCGTGACGGGCCGATCGCGACGCTGACAATGAACCGCCCGGCGCGGCGCAACGCGCTGTCGCTGGCGCTGATGGGTGAGCTCACCGCGGCGCTGCGCGCGCTCGGCAGCGACCGCGCGGTGCGCGTCGTGATCCTCGCCGGCAACGGGCCGGCGTTCTGCGCCGGGCACGACCTCGGCGAGATGGTCGGCCGCGAGCTGACCGACTACCGCGCGCTCTTCGATGTCTGCGTCGAGCTGATGACCGCGGTGCAGGCGATTCCGCAGCCGGTGATCGCGCGCGTGCACGGCATCGCGACCGCCGCCGGCTGCCAGCTCGTCGCCAGCTGCGATCTCGCGCTCGCCGGCGCGGCGGCGCGCTTTGCGACCCCGGGCGTCAACATCGGGCTCTTCTGCACCACCCCGATGGTGGCGCTGACGCGCGCCGTCGGGCGCAAGCGGGCGATGGAGCTGCTGCTGACCGGCGAGGCGATCGACGCCGCGACGGCCGCCGAGTGGGGGCTCGTGAACCGGGTCGTGCCCGACGCCGAGCTCGTCCCGGCGACGCGCGCGCTCGCGGCACGCATTGCCGAGGCGAGCCGCGTCACGGTGGCGCTCGGCAAGCAGGCGTTCTACGCGCAGATCGATCTCGACCAGCCGAAGGCCTATGCGTACGCGAAGGAGGTGATGAGCCTCAACGCGCTCGCCGCCGACGCGCAGGAGGGCATGTGCGCGTTCGTCGAGAAGCGCGCCCCGCGCTGGCAGCGCTGAGCCGCCGGCGGGCGCCGGCGGCCGGACCGGGACGCATTTTCCCCCTGGGATTGCCGGCCGTTGCCTTGCTAGGGCCGCGGGGATGGCACCGGCAGCAGACGTCCCGACGGGCCGCCCGCCGGCCACCGGAAGCGGGTGAGGGAGGCGGCGGCGGCGCACGGCGCACGGTTCGCCGGGGGGAGAACTGGTGCAGGCATCGAGACGGCGCGCACACGCCCGCTCGTGGGCGCTGCTGGCGCTGTTCGCGCTCGCGCTCACGCCGGCGCGCGGCGCGGCCACGGAGGTCGCCGCCGCCGATCTGACGCGGCTCAGCCTCGAGGAGCTGATGGACGTCGAGGTCGCGCTGCCCTCGCGACGGCTCGAACCGCGCAGCCGCGCCAGCGCGGCGGTCTACGTCATCACCGGCGAGGACATCCGCCGCTCGGCGTGAAGACGATCCCGGACGCGCTGCGCCTTGCACCCGGCGTGCAGGTGGCGCGCATCTCGTCGAACCAGTGGGCGATCGGCGTGCGCGGCTTCGCCAGCCGGCTGTCGCGCTCGGTGCTCGTGCTGATGGACGGGCGCAGCGTCTACAACCCGCTGTTCGCCGGCACGTACTGGGAAGTGCAGGACACGGTGCTCGAGGACATCGAGCGCATCGAGGTCGTGCGCGGCCCGGGCGGCACGCTGTGGGGCGCGAACGCCTTCAACGGCGTGATCAACATCGTCACCAAGGCGGCGCGCGACACGCAGGGCCTGCTCGCCATCGCCGGCGGCGGCACCGAGGAGCGCGGCTTCGGCACCGTGCGCTACGGCGGCGCGCTCGGCGACGACCTCTTCTACCGTGGTCGTCGGCTTTTCGCTCCCAACAGGCGCCGACGGGGCGGCGCCCTCCAGGGCGCGCTAGCGGATCGGTCGCTCGTGCCGGCCCTGGGGAGGGAGATGCGTGTGTCGAATGCCGGCACCGGAATTCTTCACACGCCCGGCGCCCTCCATGGTCGCCAGGTCATCGGTCTACGCGCCCGCAGGTTTTTGGCTTTCAATGGTTTGCATTGCTGCTGCACGCACGTACGGTTGCGAGAGAAAGGGGGATCCACGCATGGACATGCGGAACGTGGGGCGCCACGTGGCGCTGCTGGCAGGGCTGCTCGTGCTGGGTGCGACGTCACCAGCGCGCGCCCAGCAATGTACGGGGGATTGTGACGGCGACGGCGCGGTGGTGATCAGCGAGCTGATCCAGGGCGTCAATCTCGCGCTCGGCAGCGGCGGCACCTGCGACGCCTTCGATACCAATGATGACGGCGAGGTGTCGATCGACGAGCTGATCGCCGCGGTGAACAATGCGCTCGCCGGCTGTGAAGCGCGGCTGACGATCATCGATCCTGCCGACGGGTTGCTCGTTCAGGCGGGCACCGTCGCAGTGCGCATCGCGCTGCCCGACGGCGCCGACAGCGAGACGCTCGCGGTGACGCTCGACGACGACGACATCACCGACACACTCACCGTCGGCGACGGCGAGGTCTCGGGCAGCGTCGTCGTCGCGGCCGGCACGCATGCGCTGTCGGCCACGGTCGACGTCGACGGCGCGGCGCAGACCGCCAGCTCGACGTTCGAGGCCACGGCGCTGACCAATCCCGACGAGTGCGAGGTGCTGAACGCCGCCGAATGCCTGCTGCCGTATCCGTCCTCGCGCTTCCTCGTCGAGGATCCCTCGACCGATACCGGCTGGCGCGTGCAGATTCCCGAGGCCGGGCTGCCGGACCTGAGCGGTCCGCCGCTGACCGCCCAGTACCTCAACGAGATCGACGGCTTCAGCCCGACGGTGCAGATCCTGATGCACGTGCCGCAGGGCGTCGACCTCGCCGCCTCGAACGCCTCGCGCCTGCTCGCGCCGGGCTGCTGCGGCCAGCCCGAGGGGCCGCCGTGGATCGAGACGCGCACCCACGACGATCGCTCGCTCGACGCCGACAGCCCGTCGGTGCTGCTCGACGTCGACACCGGCGAGCGCGTGCTGCACTGGCTCGAGCTCGATGCGCGCGCCGCAGGCAATCCCGCCCGGCAGGCGCTGATCATGCGTCCGGGCCTCAGCCTGACGCCGGGGCACCGCTACGTCGTCGCGCTGCGCGATCTCGTCGCGCCCGGTGGCACCGCGGTGACCGCCGAGCCGGTGTTCGCGGCGCTGCGCGACGGGCGGCCGACGGCGATCGCCGGCGTCGAGGCGCGCCGCGCGGCGATGGAGGAGGTCTTCGACGTGCTCGAGGGCGCCGGCATCGACCGCGAATCGCTCGTCCTCGCCTTCGATTTCGTCGTGCAGAGCGAGTCGCAGCTCACCCGCCAGATGCTGGCGATGCGCGACCAGGGCTACGCGTACGTCGACGAGATCGTCGCCGATCCGGAGGCGGTGCCGTTCACGGTCACCGACGTCGCCGAGCACGACTGCGAGGTCCCCGGCCAGGCGACGTGGCGTGACGTCACCGGCACGTTCCGCAGCCCGCTGTTCCTTACCGCGAGCCCCGATGAGCCCGGCGCGCCGTTCCTCAACGTCAACGACGACGACGAGCCGGTGCAGAACGGCTTCATGGATGCCGTGTTCTCGGTCTCGATCCCGTGCAGCGTGCTCGATCCCGAGGGGCCGCCGGTCCATCCGATCATCCTCGGCCACGGCCTGTTCGGCGCCGGCATCGACATGACGCGCAACATTCCGGGCTTCGCCAACGGCGTCGTGCCGTGGAACTACATCGGCGTCGCCACCGACTGGCGCGGCCTGGCGGGCGTCGACCTCGGCTTCGTCGTCAACGACGTCATTGGCGTCGGCGAGAACGCGCTCAACGACTTCCCGGCGCTGCCCGACCGGCTGCGCCAGGGCATGCTGAACACGCTCGTGCTGGCGCGGCTCGCGAAGCTCGGCGTCTTCAACCGCGACACGGAGACGTTCCGCACGCCCGACGACCGCGCCGTGTTCCCCGCGCCCGAGACCGAGATGTTCTACTACGGCATCAGCCTCGGCGGCATCATGGGCACGTGGTTCGCGGCCCTGACGCCCGACGTCGAGCGTTTCGCGGTCGACGTGCCGGCAATCAACTTCTCCTGCCTCCTGCAGCGCGCGACGCCGTTCCGCAACTACGACACGCTGCTCGCCCAGCTCGGGCTCACCGACCCGATGCAGGCCATTCTCGGCATCCACCTGCTGCACGAGCTGTGGGTGAGCGCCGAGCCGGCCGGCTATGCGCGCCACATCACCACCGACCCACTGCCCGGTTCGGGCGAGACGAAGCGCATCCTCATGACGCCGGCGTGGCTCGACAAGCAGGTGTCGAACCAGTGCACGGAGATCGGCGCCCGCACGCTCGGCCTGGCGAATCTCGCGCCGGGCTCGCTGCAGCGCGGACTGGTCGACATTCCGGATCTGCCCGGGCCGCTCGACTCCGCCTACGTCATGTACGACAGCGGCGCCTTCGACCTCTTCGATCCCGCGCACGAGCCGTTCATCCCGCCGCTGGCGAACGTCATCCCGAGCGCCGTCTGCGATCCGCACGGTGCGCGGCCGCGCATTCCCGCCGGCATCCGCCAGCTCGCCGCGTTCCTGCAGCCCGACGGGCAGGTGGAGAACTTCTGCAACGGCGACTGCGACGCCGGCGAGCCGGACGAGATCGCCGACGGCGCCGACGAACCCTGCGATCCCGTGGCGCCGTAACGCCACACATCACGCGACGCGGAACGCGCGGAGGCCGGCCACGCCGGCCTCCGCCACCGCGCCCCGGCGGCGGCGCGCCTCAGGCCGTCTTGGTGCGCAGGCGGTCGATGGCGTGCACCGGCGCGGCGTCGCCCGCCATCAGCTCGCGGATCGCACCGAGCACGAGCTGCTGCTGCTGCACCATCGACTTGCCGGCGAACACCGGCGAGATCACCTCGAGCTCGAAGTGCCCGGGGCTGTTCGCCGTCGCCGTCACGCGCGCGTCGGGAATCGCGGCGAGCACCGCCTGGCGCAGCGCGTCACAGATCGCTTCGGGGGAGTTGAGCACGGCTGCTCCTCTTGTCGGTGGTCCGATGGGCCGGGCAGGCGAACGGGCCCAGGGCTGGCGCGTCGCGCGCCGGATCGGCTGCGCCCGTCGCCCGCGCGACACGCGCGAGCGCGTCGCGCTCAGTACCGCGGCACGCTCGAATCGACCTCGCGCGACCAGGCGTCGATGCCGCCGACCAGGTTGTGCACGTTGGTGAAGCCCTTGCTGCGGAAGTGCTCCGCCGCCGCCTGGCTGCGGCCGCCGTGGTGGCAGTGCAGCACGAGCATGGTGTCCTTCGGCAGGCGCTCGATCTCCGCCGCGGTCTGCTGATCGAGCAGCCGCGTGCCGGCGATCGCCGCCGTGGCGCGCTCCTCCGGCGTGCGCACGTCGAGGAACTCGAACGGCGTGCCGGACTCGCGCAGGCGCTGCACCTCGGCCGGCGTGATCTGCTTCACCTCGCCGGGCGCGTTCGGGTTGTCGATGCGGAACGCCGCGCCGGTGGCCGACTCGACGAGATCGATCGTCACGCCGTTGGCGCGCTCGGCCGTCGACACGTCCATGCACACCGCGATGCCGTTCGTCTCGGCGACGACGTCGTGCTCGCTGCGCGGCGCGAGGCCGAGCGAGGAGTTGAAGCGCGCGTCGATCGACAGCTTGAGATCCTTGCCGGGCGCGCGGTCCATGTACTCGCGGATGCGGCGCGCCGCCGCCTCGGTGATCGTCACCGTCGGCACCGTGCGCACGGGCACCGGCAGGCCGAGCTTCTGGTGCAGCTCGCCGGTGGCGTACAGCTCGGTGAGGATGTCGCAGCCGCCGAGGAACTCGCCGCGCAGGTAGACCTGCGGGATCGTCGGCCACGACGAGTATTCCTTCACGCCGTCGCGGACGTCGGCATCCGCGAGCACGTCGATCGTGTGGTAGTCGTCGACGAGGCTGTCGAGGATCTGCACGACGCGCCCCGAGAAGCCGCATTGCGGCATGGCGCGGTCGCCCTTCATGAACACGACCAGCTCGTTGCTCCTGATCACCTGCTCGATGCGCTCGCGCGTCCGTTCGTCCAGCATGTCGGCGTGTCCTCCCGTGGTCGGGAAACAAACGGATGATGGCGGCAAACACAATGGGGGGCGGCGGGCGCCATGCCGGCCCCTGGCACAGGCGGCGCATCGCCGTGCCGATCCGTGACACAGATGAACACGGACCCCGCCCCCAGCCCCGATGAACACGGATGGTGCGGGCCTGGTTTGCAGCAGTCAGTTTGCTGGACCGCCTGCCCTTTTCCCGGGGCTCACGCGGATGTGGAAGCTTCGCCTCCTGGCAGTCCAATCGAGGCAAGCCTTGTACTGCCAGCACTTCCTCTCGGTGTTCATCGGGGCCGGGGGCGGGGTCCGTGTTCATCTGTGTTAAAGGAGTTGCCGCGGTCGCGGATCATGCCCGAGCTGCCGGACGTCACCATCTACATCGAGACGCTCGCGCCGCGGGTGGTCGGCCAGCCGCTCGAGGGCCTGCGGCTCGCCAGTCCGTTCCTCCTGCGCACCGTCGCGCCTCCGCCGGCGGCGCTCGTCGGCCGGCGCGTCGAGGCGCTGCGCCGGCTCGGCAAGCGGATCGTCTTCGCCTTCGAGGACGAGTACTACGCGGTCGTCCACCTGATGATCGCCGGCCGCCTGCGCTGGGAGCGGCGCGGCGCGAAGCCGCCGGCGCGGCTCGGGCTTGCGGCGTTCGATTTCCCGACCGGGACGCTGCTGCTCACCGAGGCGAGCCCGAAGAAGCGCGCCGCGCTGCACCTCGTGCAGGGGCGCGCCGCCCTCGCCGCGCACGATCCCGGCGGCATCGAGGTGCTCGAGGCGACGCCGGACGCGTTCGCCGCCGTGCTGCGCAGCGAAAACCACACGCTCAAGCGCGCACTGACCGACCCGCACCTCTTCAGCGGCATCGGCAATGCGTACTCGGACGAGATCCTGCATGCCGCGCGCCTCTCGCCGGTGCAGCTCACCCGGTCGCTCGATGACGCCGGGGTCGCCCGCCTGCATGCGGCGACGGTCGAGACCCTGCAGCGCTGGCTGGCGCGGCTGCGCGCCGAGTTCGCCGGGCGGGTGCCGGGCGCCGGCGAGGTGACCGCGTTCCGCCCCGACTTCGCCGTCCACGGCCGCTTCGGCAAACCCTGCCCGGTGTGCGGCACGCCGGTGCAGCGCATCCGCTACGCCGAGAACGAGACGAACTACTGCCCGACCTGCCAGACCGGCGGGCGCCTGCTCGCCGACCGCTCGCTGTCGCGCCTCCTCAAGGCCGACTGGCCGAAGACGCTCGAGGAGCTCGAAGCGGTGCGTGACCGCGCCCGCGCGCGCGGCACGTGAGACGCGCCGCGACGCGACGATCGCTGAACCCGTCGCGTGCAGAGCACCGGGATTACCATCGGCCACTGAGGGCGGAGAAAACACCAGGTCGAGAATCGATCGGACTTGATGTCAGTGCGCTGACTCGCATCCCCGTCCTTCGTGGCTGTTCACGTCAGCCCCTTTGTGCCGGCTCGACGTGCAAACCATGTACGGCCTCCAACGGTGGCGGCGCGCACAGTGCGTCGCTGTGACCGGCGCGCAACGGGCATGAAGCTTGGAACCTGGCGTGGATGTACACTGATCGTGCAGGCTCCGGAGGTGGCCCGTGCGCATCGGGTTCGATAGTCAGCCACCCCGGATTCTTCTGGTCATCGAAAGCGACGACGACGGACGGGTGGCACTCGGCACGCTGCTCGGCCACTTCGGCTTTCTCTGCGTCGTGGCGCGCGACGGCGGCGAGGCGCTCGACGAGCTGCTTTCCGAGGGGCTGCGGCCGTGCGCCATCTTCCTCGAGCTGATCGCGCCGAGCGGCGGCAGCGACTTCCGCGTCCGGCAACTCGCCGAGCCCGCATGGGCGGACATCCCGGTCCTCCTCGGCACGGCGGCCGCACCCGGCGACGTGCATGCGGACCGGCGCGTCCTGCACCCGCTCGATCCGTACGAGCTGCTGGCGATGATCGACCGCGTCTGCCCGATCGACGCCGGGGATCTCGCGACCGTGCGGCCCTGAAGCGCTCAGCCCGGCGACGCGCTCTGCCGGCAGAGCGCGTCGACGAGCTCGGTGATGCGCGACGGATCGGCGGGCTTGCTGAGAAACGCCGCCGGGCGCAGATCGCCGAGCTGGTCGGGATTCGCCGCCGCGGAGATGGCGATCACCGGGATCTCCGCCAGGCGGGCGTCGGCGAGCTGCTGGCGGCGGAACTCGAAGCCGTCCATCACCGGCATCATGAGGTCGAGCAGGATCGCGCAGGGGCGGACCCCGTCGCGCAGCTTGTCCAGCGCCTCCCGTCCGTTCGTCGCCGTCTCGACCGTGTAGCCGTCGTAGGCGAAGATCGCCTCCAGCGACTCCAGCACATCGACGTGGTCGTCGACCACGAGCACGGTGTGGCCGGTGCCCCGCATCGCGCCGCGCAGCATACTCCGCCCGGCGTGCGAGCCAAGCAGGAATCGCACGGACGACGGCGAATGCTGCGCGTCGCCGCGGCGCTGCGGCGGGCCGGACGCCCGCGGTCCGCGCGCCGAAACGGAAGCCGATCCGGCCCCTTCGCCCTTCGCACCCACAGCCGGCCTGCTACGTTCCGCGCATCGGAGGCTCGCGTGACCGCATTCACCCCTTTTTCGGCCCTCGCCGGCGGCATACTGATCGGCGTGGCCGCGGCGTTGCTGCTGCTGCTCACCGGACGGATGGCGGGCGTCAGCGGCATCCTCGGCGGCCTCGTCGACGAGCGCGGCGACCGCGACTGGCGCGTCGCGTTTCTCGCCGGCCTCGTCGCCGGCGGGCTGTTGCTCGCGGCGTTGACGCCCGGCGCCTTCACGATCGCCGTCGCCCGCTCACCCGGCGCGCTCGCCGTCGCCGGCCTGCTGGTCGGCATCGGCTCCCAGCTCGGCAGTGGCTGCACGAGCGGACACGGTGTGTGCGGTATCGGACGCGGCTCCCCGCGCGGCCTGGTCGCCACCGCGACGTTCATGGTCGTCGGCGCGCTCACCGTCTACGTCGTCGACCACCTGCTCGGAGGCCTCTGATGGCGCGCCGCCTCGCCGCGTTCGCGGCCGGCCTGCTGTTCGCCCTCGGCCTCGGGGTGGGCGGCATGACACAGCCGGCGAAGGTGATCGGGTTTCTCGACATCGCCGGCGCGTGGGATCCGAGCCTCGCGTTCGTCATGGCCGGCGCGCTCGCCGTCTTCGCGCCGGCCTACCGGTGGATCAGTCGCCGGCCGCGCCCGCTGCTCGCCGAGCGGTTTGCGTACACCCGGCGCCGCGACATCGACGTGGCCCTGGTCGGCGGCGCGGCGCTGTTCGGCGTCGGCTGGGGACTGAGCGGCTTCTGCCCCGGCCCGGCGGTCACCGCGCTCGCCTCCGGGCGCGCGGCACCGCTGCTGTTCAGCATCGGCATGTTCGCCGGCATGGCGCTCTACCGGCTGCTGACCCGCCCCGCACAGCCGCGCACCCTCGCCGCGCGCCGCCACACGGCCTGACCGGGTTGGTCAGCGCGCGAGACGGATGCCGCTGAACTGCCAACGCGCGTCGGGAGGGAAGAAATTGCGGTAGGTGGCGCGCAGGTGGCCGCGCGGTGAGGCGCACGAGCCGCCGCGCAGGACGAGCTGATTGCACATGAACTTGCCGTTGTACTCGCCGAGCGCGCCGGGCGGCGGCCGGTAGCCGGGGTACGGCGAATAGGCGCTGCGCGTCCACTCCCACACGTCGCCGAACAGCTGCACCGGCTCGCCGTCATCGTCCGCCGCCGGGCGGGGATGCAGCGCACCCTCCTCGACGAAGTTGCCGCGTACCGGCCGGTCTGCCGCGGCGATCTCCCACTCGTGCTCGGTCGGCAGCCGCGCGCGCGCCCAGGTGGCATACGCGTCGGCTTCGTACAGGCTCACGTGGCACACCGGCGCCGCCGGCACGAGCGGGCGCAGGCCGCCGAGCGTGAACTCGTGCCAGGCCCCGTCGACCAGCTCCCAGTAGAGCGGCGCGCTCCAGCCCTGCGCGCTGACCGTCGCCCAGCCGTCCGACAGCCAGAGCTCCGGGCGCCGGTAGCCGCCGTCGGCGATGAACGCGGCGTACTCGGCGTTGGTCACCGGCCGCGTCGCGAGCGCAAACGGCTGCAGCAGCACCGCATGGCGCGGCCACTCGTTGTCGAACGCGAAGCCGTCCGCCGCGGCACCGGCCTCGTACGTGCCGCCCGCGTACTCGCGCCAGCGCAGCGGCGCCGGCGGCGGCTCGTGCGCCGGCGCGGGCAGCGCCGCGTAGGCGGGCCGCAGCGGGTTGGCGGCGAGCAGATGCTTCACGTCGGTGAGGATCAGCTCCTGGTGCTGCTGCTCGTGCTGCAGGCCGAGCTCGATGAGCGCGGCGAGCGCCGCGTCGGGCGCGTCGGCCGCGAGCAGCGCGAGGACGGCCTCGTCGACCGTGCGGCGATAGTCGCGCACCGCGTCGAGCGACGGCCGCGTCAGCACGCCGCGGTGCGGCCGCGGATGCTGCGCGCCGACCTGCTGGTAGTACGAGTTGAACAGGACCCGGAACGCGGGATCGAACGGCGTGTAGCGCGGCACGCGCGGCTCGAGCACGAAGGTGTCGAAGAACCAGGTGGTGTGCGCGAGATGCCACTTCGCCGGGCTCGCGTCCGGCATCGACTGCGCCTGGCAGTCCTCGGGCGAGAGCGGCGCGCAGAGCCGCTCGGTCGCCGCCCGGATCGCGCGATAGCGGGCGGCCAGCGCGGAGTCGGAACGCGCCATCGCCACGGAGTGTATCCGCATCGCCCGGCGCGCGTAAACGATCAGCCGCCGAGGCGGCGTCGCCGCTCAGCGGGGCGCGTCGACCGCCTCGAGATAGCCCTGCACGTACGCCGGGCTGCCGCCGAGGTGGACGACCTGCGCGGTGTCGAGCGTGACGTCGAGCTGCAGGCCGGCGGCGGCCTGGGCGCGCAGCAGCGCGTCGGGCAGATCGACGACCAGCGCTTCAATCACCGGGAAGCAGTTCGGCACGCACGGATCGGGGACGCGCGAGACGGTGAACGCGAGCGGCGTGCCGTCGCGCAGCGCAACGGCGGCGTAGCTATCGTGCCCTTCGATTACGTCCGACTGTAACCGCAGATCGTGGCGCCGCGTGCGGTCGGCGCGTTCCCGCACGCCCAACTGGTCGGCGAGGCCACCGCGCTCGACGGTGCCGAGCGGCAGGCCGATCGCCTTGCCTTCGGCGCGCAGGTCGATGCCGGTGATCGTCTCGATCTGCGGCGCCTGAAAGGAAACACGCGCGTCGCCGGTCACCACCTGCACCTGCGCCGCGACCTCCGCCGCGGTGAGCGCGCGCGGATTGACCGCCGTACCGCCGAGGAACACCTGCGTCTGCTCGCCGCGCGGCGCGCAGGCGGCCAGGCACAGCACGACGAGAGCACCACGCCAACCAGTCACACGCAGGGCGATAGCGGGACACGGCGCGCGACGCCACCCGACGCGCCGAACCCGGTTGCCGCGGCGCGGGCGGCTGGCGTAACAGCCGACGGGTGAGAGGCCTCGTCGCTGCGCTCGCGACGCTCCTGGTGCTCGCCGTGCTCGCCATGCCGCGCTTCGCCGATCGCTTCATCTACTTCCCGACCCGCGCGCACGACGGCGGCACGCCCGCCGCGCTCGGGCTCGCCTGGGAGGACGTCACGCTCACCGCCGCCGACGGCGTGCGGCTGCATGCCTGGTGGGTGCCGGCGAATCCGGCGCGGCGCACGGTGCTGTTCCTGCACGGCAACGCCGGCAACATCAGCCACCGGCTCGACAAGCTCGCGATCCTCAACGGCCTCGACGCCGCCGTGCTGCTGCTCGACTACCGCGGCTACGGGCGCAGCGAGGGCACGCCCGACGAACCGGGCACGTATCGCGATGCGCAGGCGGCGTACGACTGGCTGCGCGCCCGCGGCGTGCCGGCCGACGCCATCGTCGCCTACGGCGAGTCGCTCGGCGGGCCGATCGCGACCGATCTCGCCGTCGAGCGACCGCTCGGCGGCCTCGTGCTCGAGAGCGCGCCGAGCAGCATCATCGGCGTCGCCCGCCACCACTATCCACTCGTCCCGGTCGGGCTGTTCCTCTCGGCGCGCTACGACGCGCTGGCGCGCCTCGGCCGCGTCACCGCGCCGGTGCTCATCCTGCACAGTCCCGCCGACGAGATCGTGCCGTTCACCATGGCCGAGGCGCTGCAGGCGGCCGCGGGACCGCGTGCGCGGCTGGTTCGCCTCGCCGGCGGTCACAACGACGCCTACGTCGTCGCCGCCGAAATCTACACCGCCGCGCTGCGGGACTTTCTGCGCTGAGCGGAAGCGGAAAGGGAAAAGCGGAAAGACCAAGTCGCTAGCGGTGGACGCAGGCACCTTCCCTGTTTCCGCTTTCCGCTCTTCTTTCCGCTTTCCGCTTTTCTTCTACTCCGGCCCACGGGCGCGCGGGCTGCGGGTGCGGTCGACTGCCGGCCAGCGCTCGGCAGGCGCCGGCAGCGGCGTTTCCTTGCCGGCCAGGCGTTCGACGCGGATCGCGTACACCGTCACCTGATCGAGACGCGGATAGAAGCCGCGCGGCCGCTGCCAGTCGTCCGGCGTCCCGTACTTCGCCAGCAGCGCATCGAAAAACGCCGCCTTCTCCGCCGCGTCGTCGACGATGCGGATGCGGCCGAAGGCGACGACGCTGCGATAGGCGACGGTGGTGTCACAGGTGAAGCGCCCGTACGGGAAGACCTCGCCCGCCTCGTCGATCTCGAAGCAGACGCGCGGCTCGTGCTCGACGTTGGCGCGCAGGTGTCCGCGGCCGCGCGTGTTGTGCACCCAAATCTCGCCGTCGCGCCAGACGTAGAGCAGCGGCACGACGTACGGCCAGCCGTCGGCGCCGACGGTCGCCAGCCGCCCGCACGTGCCCTGCGCGAGCAACGCGAGCGCCTGCGCCTCGGGCATCAGCTTGTCGGCGCGCCGGACGACGGGAGCGTCGCTCATGCCCGTGCACCGTGTGCCGCGGCGGCCGCCCGCATCGCCACGCTCACACCGGCCGGCAGAGCAGGTGGCCGGTGCCGCTCGCCAGCAGCGTGCCGCGCTCGGACCACACGCGCGCGTGGCCGCTCATCAGGCCGTGCTTCGCCACCGGCGCGGCGGCGTCGACCAGCAGCCACGCGCTGGCGGGCTCCATGGCATGGAACTGGACCGTCACGTCGAGGCTCGGCGCGATGAAGCGCGGCTCGGGCAGATGCGGCTGGCAGGCGGCGGGCCAGCTCATCGTATCGATGAGCACCAGCGCGCGCGCCGCGTCGACGAACGGATCGTCGCTGTCCGGATCCGGCCGGAAGCGCATCCATTCGCGCCACTGCGGCGGGCCGGCGGCGCGCTCGCGCCACGGAACATGGTCGATCGGCCGCAGCTCGAAGTTGCGCCAGAACGGAAAGCGGTTCGCGATCTCCTCGGGCGTCGCGAGCGCCTCGAAGGAGCGCAGCGCATCCGGTGGCGGCACGGACGGGAAGACGCTCGCGTCGTGCTCGAGCCCGTCGGCCGCGCCGACCGTCCACACGAGCGCCTCGAAGATCGGCCGGCCCTCCTGCGTCATCGTCACGCGCAGCGACTCGGCGCGCTTCGCGGCGCGCAGCGTGGTCACCTCGAGGTCGACGACATCGAAGCGCGCGACGTTGAGGAAGTGTCCGGCGAGGCTCGCCGGACGCCGCAGCGCCGTTGCCGCCCCGGCGGCGCGCAGCGCGATCGCCGCCACGTAGCCGCCGTTCGGCCCCCAGATCTCCCAGTCGCGTGACAGGCGCGCGCGGAACCGTCCGTTGCTCCCCTCGACCGCGGTATCGACGGCCAGATCGCCCATGGCTCCTAAACGCACGAATGGCGGCCCGCCGGCAACCGCGCCGTCGCCACGTTCGTGCGCGCCGGCCGGGCAAGGCGAGTTGTGGAGAAGACAATGACTGCCACGGAGGTCGCGGAGGACACCGAGTGGAGCCGATCCGGGGGGCATTGTTCGCGGTGGACCGGTCGGCTCGGTGTCCTCGGCAGCCTCGGTGGCGGAGCCGCTGCCGGGCGGGACGCGGCCGCAGGCCTTGCCCCGGCCGGCGATCTTGCCGATCGTGGGCGCGATGCTCACCGGCGTCGACCTGTTGTTCATCCTCGGCTTCATCGTCTGGTCGACCTGGTCGGGGTTGCGCGCGCGGCGCGTCGCCGGCGTCGATCTCGAGCAGTTCGCGCTCGCCGGGCGCACGCTGCCCGGCTGGCAGGCCGGGGTGAGCATGGCGGCGACGCAGTTCGCCGCCGACACGCCGCTGGTGGTCACCGGCCTCGTCGCCACCGGCGGCGTGTTCGCGCTCTGGCGGCTGTGGATCTACGCCATCGCCTTTCTGCTCATGGCGCTGCTGCTCGGCGCCGCGTGGCGGCGCGCCGCCGTGCTGACCGACGCCGAGCTCACCGAGCTGCGCTACGGCGCCTCGCCGCAGGCGGCAGGGCTACGCGCGATCAAGGCGATCTACTTCGGCGTCGTGTTCAACGTCGCGGTGCTGTCGATGGTCGTGCTCGGCGCGACGCGCCTCACCGAGCCCTTCCTGCACTGGCACCGCTGGCTGCCGGCGGCGCTCTACGATCCGGTGCTGGCGCTGGTGACGCGCACCGGGCTCGACTTCGCCCTGCCCGGCGCGCCGCCCGAGGCCTCGGCGAACAACCTGTTGTCGCTCGCCGCGTTGCTCGTCGTCACCACGGCGTACTCCGCCACCGGCGGCCTGCGTGCCGTGGTGCGCACCGACATCCTGCAGTTCGGCATCATGCTCATCGGCACGGCGGTGTATGCGTGGGCGGTGCTCGCCGCGACCGGCGGGCCGGGCGGGCTGGCGCGCGCCCTGGCGGCGCTGTTCCCGGACGACGGCAGCGGCGCCGGCGGGCTGACGCGCAGCGGCCTGACGGCGTTCACCCCCGACCTCGCCGCCGGCGCCGGGTTCGCGATCGCGGCGGTCATCGCCGTGCAGTGGCTCGCGCAGGCCAACGCCGACGGCAGCGGCTACCTCGCGCAGCGCACGATGGCGTGCTGCGACGAGCGCGAGGCGGAGCGCGCCGGCGTGATCTTCACCGTGCTGCAGGTGCTGATACGCAGCCTGCTGTGGCTGCCGATCGCCGTCGGGCTGCTGGTGCTCTTCCCGCCCGGCAGCGGCGCGCCGGCGGATCCGAACTACGTCGCCCACCGCGAGGCGACGTACATCCGCGGCATCGCCGAGCTGCTGCCCGCCGGCCTGCGCGGCCTGCTGGTCACCGCGATGCTCGCCGCGTTCGCCTCGACGATCGACACGCACCTCAACTGGGGCGCGTCGTATCTCAGCAACGACCTCTGGGCGCGCTTCGTCGCGCCGCGCCTGCTCGGCCGGCCGGCGTCGCCGCGCAGCCTCGTCTGGGTGGCACGCGGCGGCACGCTGGCGCTCGTCGCCCTCGCGCTCGCGCTCGTGCCGCTGCTCGATTCGATCCAGACCGCGTGGCAGACGACGCTGCTGTTCGGCGCCGGCACCGGCGTCGTCCTCCTGCTGCGCTGGCTGTGGTGGCGGATGACCGCGGTGGGCGAGCTCGCGGCGCTCGGCGTCTCGCTGCTGTGCGCACCGCTCCTGCTGTGGACGATCGCCGACGAGTCGCTCCGCCTGCTCGCCATGGCGGCGATCGGCACCGTCGCCGGCATCGGCGCCGCGCTGCTCGGCCCGGCTCCCGATCGCGAGGCGCTGCGCCTGTTCTACCAGCGCACACAGCCGCCCGGCTTCTGGGGGCCGATCGCCGGCGGCGACCGCGACGCGGCGCGCCGCCGCTTCGTGCGGCGCGCCATCGCGACGCTCGGCCTCGCCGGCAGCATCTTCGCGCTGCTCGTCGGCTGCGGCTCGTGGCTGCTGCACAGCCCGCCGCCGCTCTGGTTCCCGTTCCCGCACGGCTGGATCGCCGCCAACCTCCTGCTCGGCGCCGGCACCCTGCCGCTCTGGGCCTGGCTGGTGCGCGCCAGCCGCGCGCCGGCGGCGTGAGAAACGGCATGAGGCAGCGCGCGTCCGCGGCCGCGCGGAAGCGCGGCCCTCCAGCGCGTGATGAGGCACGCGCAATCGCCGCGGACGGCAGACGCGCTGCCCGCAATGGCTGCACGGCATCGCTGCCGTGCAGTCATTGCGACTGGCGAGCGGCTCTGGAACGGAGCGGGCACACGGGAGGGCTGAGATGACGTGTGCTGCGCAATTCGCGACACCCGACGCAAGCCGCCGCCTCCGCGCCGTGCCGGCGGCGCTGATCGCCGTCGGGCTGCTGGCCACCTGCAGCGGCTGCGCGACGATGATGAGCGGCACGACCGAGCGCATCCGCATCGAATCCGAACCGCCCGGGGCGCAGGTGACGGTGGACGGCAAGACCTACACGACGCCGGTCGACGTCACGCTGCCGCGCGGCCGCAGTCACGAGGTCGCCTTCGAGCTGCCGGCGCACGAGCCGGCACGGCGCACGATCCGGCAGGAGACCAACGGTTGGACATGGGGCAACGTGCTGATCGGCGGCGTGATCGGCGTCGTCGTCGATGAGGCGAGTGGCGCCGCCGGCGACCTCGAGCCCGACGTCGTGAGCGTGCGCCTCACACCGCTCCCCGCCGCGCCGCCGGCCCCGGACGAGAGCGCCGGGTCGGGCGAGGCCGCATCCGCGCAAGGCCCCCCGGCGCCGCCACCCGACGCGGCGCCCGCCGCACCGCCCGCGGCGCGTGGCTCGCCATAGTCGCGCTTCGGCGCCGCGCGGACCAGCTGACAATTCACCTCGATCTGACAGAAGAGGATCAACGCAGAGACGCGAAGGCGCAGAGCGACGCCGAGAAACCCGGGTTGGATTGTGCTTGCGCAACCTCCTCGACAATGGGTTCCCGCTGGTGCCATCCGAACGCAGTCTCTCCTTGGGGCTCCGCGTCTCCGCGTCTCCGCGTTGAAGATTCTCGTCAGATCAAGGCTCACAACCTGACAACCTGCTTGAGCGAACCTCCTCCCCCTCAACGCCCGCCTGTACACTCAGCAGCCCATCGCCCCGGATCTCCCCCGCCGGTTGACGGAGAACGCTCTCGACAATTCCCCGATCGGCACTGCATAAGCGCGTAGATCGTTTTGTCGTTTGCTGCAGGCCCGTCCGTGCTGGGTGCCGCCTACACCCGGATGTCGGCCGTGGCTGGTTCGCCGGACCGAAAGGTGGGGACAGGTCATGCAGGCACGCCGCCACGGAGGCATCACCGCCGCCCTCGCGCTGCTGCTCTCGGCATCACCAGCACTCGGCCAGGGCTTCGCTCCGCGCGGCGACGCGACATGCAGCGCGAATCTCTCCGCCGCCGACATCGTCGCCACCGTGCTGGCGCTCACCACGCCGAACACCTGCGGCAATGACGACTGCGACCGCAGCGGCGTGATCGACGCCGCCGACGTCGACTGCGCAGCGCGCTGCCTGTTCGGGACCTGCCCGGTGCCGCCACACGCGCCGCAGGTCAGCGCAATCCTGCCGGACAGCGCGCCGGAGATCGTTCCCGGATCGGTGGTGCGCATCCCGGTCGCGGCGCTCGGCGATCCGGAGGCGAACAAGCGCGTCACCGTCGACGGACGCGAGGCCGAGGTGATCGAGCAGAGCGCGGCCGAGCTGCTCGTCGCGCTGCCAGCCGATCTCGCGACCGGTCCGGTCGAGATCGTCATCATCGACGGCGATCTCGCCGGCCCGCCGTTCACGGTCGACCTCGCGCCGCCGGTGCCGCTCGGCATGCCCGACACCTTCGATGGCACGCTCGTGCTCCTCGACACCGCGCTGGACCGTCTGCTCGCCATCGATCTCGAGGAGGTGTTCGGCGATGAGACGGCGCTCGTGCGCGACGAGCTCGCGCGCTTCCGCGACGAGCTCGCGATGCTGCGCGCGACGCTCGCGCTGAGCGAGGCGGAACGCATCCAGCTCGACGCCGCGTTCGATGCCTCGGGGCTGCCGGAGGAGCTGCGCGCGCTGATCGCCGAGCTCGACGGGCTGGCGGGCGTCGCGGACGGCATCGGCGCGCCGGCCGGCACGCTCGCGGTGCGCGCGGTGCAGACCACCGCGCGCACGATCAAGGTCGTGCGCGGCGTCGCCCAGGCGAGCGGCGCGGTGCTCAGCGCACCGGCCCTCGGCGTGCTCGCCGGCGGGACGGCGATCATCGGCGGCATCCTGCTCGCCGCCAGCGATCCGTTCACGCCGCTGATCTTCGACCTGACCTATCTGAACGCCGAGGTCGCGGCGCGCGATCTCCCGACGGGCGACGGCTACGTCAACGTGCGCGGGGCGCGCTTCGACGCGTTCACCACCTCGCTCGAGATCCAGGCCGCGGGCGGCACGTTCGATGCGGGCGTCGGCACCGCGGTCGACGACCAACTGCGATTCCAGCTGCCCGACGACGTCGGCTTCTGCGGCAAGGTCACATTCCGGCTGTCGCGTCCGGGCGGATTCCGGTCCAATCCGGTCGCGGCGCGCGTTCAGCCCGAGCTCCTGCGCGTGCCTGCCCTCAGCAACTCCGGCCGGGTCGTCAACGCGCTGGTGCGCGGCGCAAACGGATGCTTCGGCACCGCCTGGTTCCGCGGCGTCACCACCGCCAGCACCAGGCTCGGCCACGAGAGCGCCCGCAGCGCGCTCCTGGCGGTACCCTACGTCATTCCCGGCACCTACGAGGTGCATCTCACGGTCGAAGACGTGCGCAGCCTCGACGAAGAGGACATGCTGATGCAGGTCGGGAACCCACTCACCGGACTGGTGCTGACCTGTCCCGCCACGATCGAGGTCCCAGACACCCCTGTCACCGGCTCGGCTGACGGCGCGATTGCCGCGCCGCTCACCGTGGTCCCGACCTGTCAGGTCGCCGTGCTGCCGGACGGCGAGGTGCGGCCGCAGCCGACCGTGTTCACCTGGCGCTCGAGCCGGAGCGGGCGGGCAGCGATCCAGGCGAGCACCGCGACGGCGGTGAGCGCATTGACCGCACGCGACGTCGGCACGACGACGATCACCGCCGCGCTCGAGACGACGGTGGGCCCGCACACCGTGCTGGCGACCAGCAGCCCCGTCGAGGTGGCGGTCGTCGACCGCGCCCGGCCGCGGGTGACAATCGCCAGCGGCTCACCCGCCCTTGTCGAGCCCGGTGGCACGATCAGCGTGACGCTGACCGCGTCCGACAATACGAAGCTCGGGGTGGTGCGGCTGCTCGCCAGCGGCGACGCGATCGCCGGCGACGCGACGCAGGAGTCGCTCGAGTGCCTCGGCGAGAAGACCTGCACGGCGACGTTCACGGTCTCGCTCAAGGAGGATGGCTTCACGCAGCGTACGCTGACGCTGCGCGGCGAAGCGGTCGACGCCGGCGCGAACACCGCGCAGTCGAACACGCTGACCTTCACGATCAACGAGGACACCGCCTGCCCGCGCGTCACGATCCATCAGCCGGCCAACGGCAGCACGGTGAACGCCGGCGAGACGTTCCTGGTCGTCGCCACGGGCACCGACGACCAGCCCGGCGACGTCGGTGTGGCGCGCTTCCGCTACAGCGCCGTCGGCGAGACGCTCGCTACGGCGGTAAACCAGGAGCTGCCGCTGCCGGCGCCGCAGGCGGCGCCGACGCTGCGCTTCAACGTGACGACGAAGCCGCCCGACGAGCTCGCCGAGGGCACCAACCGCACGATCACGATCAGCGTCGAGGCGCTCGACGCCGCGATGCCGCCGAACACCTGCGGGCCGCAGACGATCGCCGTCGAGGTGATCGGCATTTTCGACCGCTGCGAGGGCGGCATCGAGGTCGACAATCCGGCCGGTTACATCGACGAGGCGTTCACCATCACCGTGGCGCTGACCGGCGAGGGCGCCGACGAGATCACGCGCGTCACCAGCATCAATCCCGGCGGCCGGTTCGACCTGCAGTCGATCGGCGGCGGCGTGTACGAGGTGACGCTCTTCTACCAGGGCACTGGCAGCTTCACGCTGACGTTCATCGCGCTCGATGCGCAGGGCACCGAGCGCTGCTCCGGCTCGATCGGCCTCGAATCCCTCGGCCCGGAGTCAGACGAGGGCGCGGCGGCGGCACGGCAGGAGGTTCCGGCCGGGGCGCGGCGATGAGGGATCGGAACTGCCCGTCAGCCACGAAGGCGCGAAGGAGGCCGGGTCGAAGGCTCTTTCCGGGCTTCGCGTACTTCGCGCCTTCGCGGCCGTCTCTGATTCTGCTTTTCACGGTGGTGGTCGGCGCCGCGCCCGCCGCCGCGTCCGAGATCAGCGGCACGGTCTTCGATGATCGCAACGCCGATGGTGAGCGGCGCACCGGCGAACCGGGACTCGACGGCTGGCTCGTCTCGCTCGACGGCGGCGGCGAGGGCGTGCGCACCGACGCCGACGGCGTCTATCGACTCACCGGGGTGCCCGCCGGGCCGCAGCAGGTGCGCATCGCGATGCCAGCCCGTTGGCAGCCGACGACGAATCCCGTCCGCGAGGTGCTGCTGCTGAGCGACGACACTATCGCCGCCGGCGTCGATTTCGGCCTCTTCCGCTTCGGCAGCGCCGAAGGCGAGGTGTTCGCCGACACCAACGGCGACGGCGAGCGCGGCGCCGGCGAGCCGGCGCTGCCCGGCTGGACGATATTCGCCGACGTCGACCTCGACGGCCAGCTCGGCCCGGGCGAAGCCGGCACGACGAGCGCTGCCGACGGCAGCTACACGCTCGGCGGCCTGGCGTTCGGCACGCACGCGGTGCGCGCCTACACGCGCTGCGGTTTCCGGGCGACACTGCCGCCGGCGCCGGGCCGCTACGCGCTGGCGATCAGCACCAGCGGGCTGCGCATCACCGGGCGCGACTTCGGCGCGCAGCGTCCGGCGATCTTCCCCGGCGACGGCGATGGCGATGGTCGACTCACCGCCGCCGATCTCGTCGCCATCGCGCGCGCACGCGGCAGCGCACCGGCCGCCGGCCGCGACGCCACCGGTGACGGCGTCGTCGACGCCGCCGACGTCGCCGCGGCGGCGCTGCACGTCTTCGACTGCGCGCCGTACACCGGCCTGCCGCTGGCGGCGCTGCCGTCGCCGACCGCGACCCTGACGCCTCCGGTGAGCGCCGCGACCGCGACGGTCACGGCGACATCACCCGCCGTTACGCCGACCGGCGACGCGCCGACCGCGACGGAGTCACCGCAAGCCGCGACCCCGACCGCCTCTGTGACACACGCGCCGAGCGCCAGTGCGACGCCGCTCGCGTCGGCGAGCGCCACGCCGACCGCGAGCCCCACCCGGACCGTCACGCCGGCCCCGAGCGCAACGCACACGCCCACCGCGACGGCCGGCGCGACGTTCGCACCGGCGCCGCTCGCCGGCAGCGTGGTGCAGCTCGTCAACGGCCTTGGCGCCATCCCCGCGGTGATCACCGCGCTCGCCAGCGGGCTCGAGTTCGGCCAGGGCCTGAGCGCCGACGCCGACGTCGGCGGCCCGGCCGGCGCCTGCCCGCTCGGCGGCAGCGCGACACGCACCTGCGCCGGCACGATGCTCGACATCGCCTTCGCCAGCTGCCGCGTGTCGACGCCGTCGGGCTCGGCGACGATCGACGAGCTGCCGCCGGCCACGACCGCGGTGCACCTGCAGAATCCAGCCGGGAACTGCATTGCCAACCTGCTGCTGCCGCCGCAGTGGACGGCGACGATCGGCGTCGAGGCGACGTTCCGCAATCCGTCGAATGCCGTCCAGCTCACCGCCAGCGCGGCGCTGACCGGCTCGATCGCGCCACAGATCCAGCCCGGCAGCGCGTGCGGTGCCACCGGCGCGACGATGACGCTGAGCGGGCCGGTGCAGACGACCTTCGCCGACGGCTCCGCCGTGCGGCTGACGTTTGCCGGCACGGCCGTCGCGGTCAGCGTGTCGAGCTTCAACGCGCAGTGCGTCCCGGTGGTCTATGCGATGACCCTCGACGGTCCGGCGACGGTGACGGTGATGTCCGCACCCGGCCTCGCGCGCGGCACCGCGGCGGACACGGCATTCGACGTCGTCTTCGACGATCTCGTCGTCGGCCAGAATGTCACCACGACGCCGTCCACCACGCTCGACGGCGGCCTCGACGCCGCCTGCGCCGGCGGCGCGGTGACGCTCGACACGCTCGCTCCGCTGGTGCAGGCGGTCGGCGCGTCCTGCCCGCACGCCGGCACGCTGCGCCTCGTCGGCACCGGTGTGCCGGCGCAGGTGTTCTATCTCGCCGGCGGCCGCGTCGGCCTCGACACCGACGCCGACGGCACGGCCGAGCAGGAGATCGAGTCCTGTCGCGACCCGGCGCTCCTCTGCGCGGGCGGCGCGGGTCCGACCGCGACGGCGAGTGCCACGCCGATCGCCACCGCGACGCGCACGGCCACCGCAACGCGTACTGTCACGCCCTCGCTGCCGACGCCGACGGCGACGCTCACGATCGCCGCCGGCGCGACGCCGACGGCTACCGGCTCGCCGACGCCGCCCGGGGCGACGCCGACCGCCTCGCCGACCGCCACGCCGACCCCGTCCCCGACCCGCACGGCGACCGGCGCGCCGGACGTGTTCTGCGACACCCTGCCCGGCCCGGCACAGATCCCCGACAACGTCGCCGCCGGCCTCACGCGCACGATCGTCGTGCCGTCGGCGCAGGGGATCGGCGATCTCGACGTGCGCCTCACCATCGCCCATTCCTGGGTCGGCGACGTGCGCGTCACGCTGCGGCACGTCGAGAGCAACCGCAGCGCGACGCTGCTCGACCGCCCCGGCGAGATCATCGGCGGCTGCGGCCTCGACGACATCGACGTCACGTTCGACGACGCGTCGCTGCGCCTGGGCGACTTCCGCTGCGCCGCCGGGCCGCCACTCAGCGCCGCCGTGGACGGCAGCGTGCGACCGACCGAGCCGCTCGCGGTGTTCGCCGGCGACACGCTCGCCGGCACCTGGCAGCTCACGGTCTCCGATCATGCGCTGCAGGACGTCGGCAGCCTGCTCGACTGGTGCCTGGTACCGAATTGGCGGGCGCCGGTGGTCACCGACGTGACCTGCGGCGACGGCGCGTACACGTGCGGCCAGGTGATCAACGCGCCGTTCACGCTGACCTTCAGCTTCGTCGACCCCGACGCCGATGCGGTGAGCTGGCACATCCGCGGCGTGCGCGACGACGGCTTCGAGTTTCCCGCCGGCACGGGCGCAATCGCCACGCCCGGTGGCGGCACGCTCGACATCGACTTCGACCCGTTCACCTGCCCGACGAACGACTGCCCCGACACCGATTTCGACTTCTTCTTCACGGTGCGCGACGCCGCCGGCAACGAGAGCCCGGCGCAGCGCGTGCGGCTGATCGTGACGCTGTTCGAGCTCTGAGC
>CBFGUK010000034.1:0-34099 GCA_965651925.1 uncultured bacterium
CCCCCCCCCTTCCCGGGGCGCGCGCTACCCCCCCGGGGGCCCGTTACCCGCCTACCGTTGCCCGCTCCACCCGGGCTGGGCTCCCCGCCACCGGCTGATAGCTGACCGCTCACCACTGCGCCTTCGCGACTACGTCACGGAACCGCGAGGAAACCGTGCGCGTGGGTGTGGCAGACGGTGCAGCTGTTGGTGAAGTGCGGCTCGCCGGTGCCGGTGTTGTTGTAGAAGCGCGTCGCGTCGTGACAGACCTCGCAGAGCCCGGTGCCGGGGGCGCTGCGGCTGGCGAAGCTGCCGTCCCGGCGGCCCTGGAGGTTGGTGAAGTCGATCGGCGCGAGGCCGCCGTCGGGCGTCGTGATCTCCTCGTCGACGAGGAAGATGTTCGGCGAGCCGTGCGGGTCGTGGCAGACGAGGCACTGCTGCGGCGTGCCGGCGGCGGGATCCATGTGCGTCTGCTGGCGCCGGTGACAGTCCGCGCAGGCGGGGATGCTCGCGTGCCCCGGGCCGACGTGGCCCGGTGTCAGGTCGTCGTGGCAGCGCTGGCATTTGACGCGGAAGCTGCCATGCCCGCCGTGCAGCACGAGCTGCGTTGCGACGGCATCGTGGCAGAACGCGCACTGGCCGTATGTCGCCTCGACGGGCGGCGGGCCGCCGCCGTACTGCGGCGCGCCGTCGTGGCCGCAGCCGGCCCACAGCACGGCGCAGACGATCAGCAGCCGCGCGTGGCCGTTCATTTCGCCGTCCCCGCCAGGTCGCGATGACAGGTGACGCAGAGCTCGCCGTTGCCGACCGGCAGGCGCAGGGCGGTGCTGCCGCCGGTGGCAAAGCGCGCGATCGGCGGCTGCTCGTCGTACTTCGCCGCCAGCTCCGGCCAGCGCGCCGCCATCGCCGTCCGCACCGCGCCCGGCAGGCCGGTGGCGGGCGGAATCCAGGCGTGCGGCAGCAGCGCCTCCTCGTTGACGCGCGGGTCGTGGTAGAGGTGGCAGGTCCCGCACCAGATCGTGCCCTCGTCGGTGAGCGGCAGCGTCGCCGGCTCGTCGGCCTTCAGCGGCGTCGGCACCGCGGCGGCGACCTGCGCCGCACTGGCGCGCAGGTGCTCGCGCGCGCCACCGTGCTCGGTCTCGGAGTGGCAGGACAGGCAGGTGTCGAGCAGCGACTGCGACAGGCTCAAGTCCTCTTCGTGACAGAAGCCGCAGCTCTCGTCGTCGTCGGGACTGCTCATGCGGTGCGGGCTGTCATCGTCCGCATCGGCATCGTCCGCGCCCGCGAGCGACGGCGCGCCGCCGAGCAGCAGGGCGAGCAGCGCGATCCACAGCGCGGTCACGGCGGCACCCCGTTGTCGCCGTGGCAGAGCATGCAGCTCGCCTGGCCCTGGGTGTCGATGATCGCCTGGATTTCGGCGAGGTCGATGCACGGCTCCTGATCCGGATCCGCGACGCGCGCGCAGCTCGGCAGGCCGGTGCGGTTGACGGTGTGCATGTTCACCACCGCGTGGCAGGCGAGACAGTCGGGGCGCTGCCAGCCCGTCGGGTGCTCCTCCTCGAGCACCAGCAGGCCGCCGGGCGAGTTGAGGAGGTTGCCGTAGTCCTCGCTCGTCGGCTCGGCATCATCGCCGCAGCCGCCGGCGGCGAGCGCCGCGATCAGCACCGCGCCGCCGAGCAGCATGCGCCAGCCTGCCGTCGTCACTGCCGCACCTCGACGTCGCCCTGCGCGTGGCAGCGGATGCAGAAGTCCTCGCGGTGGCAACTGCCGCACGCCATCGGATTCGCACGCGCCTCGATCGAGTGGAAGACGATGAAGTTGCGCTGGTGGACGATGGTCTGGATCGTGTCGCGCGTCTGATGACAGGTGATGCATTCGGACTGCCGGTGACAGTTGTCACACTCGCCCGGGGCCGCCTCGGCGACGCGCGCGTGGACGCGGAACCAGGCGATGTCGTGATCGATCGGCCGCAGCGGCTGCAGGTTCGTGTGGCAGGTCGTGCAGGCGCCAGGCGCGCTCGCCATCTTCGTCTCGCCGGGGCCGTGGCAGTAGTGGCAGGCGGCGCTGCCCGGATCGAGCGCATGCGCCGACAGCGAGTTGGCGAGCGACTCCTCGCCCGCCTCGATGACCATGTCGAAGCGGTGGCAGTCGCCGCACGTCTGGCCGCGGGCGGCGAAGACCCTGGCGTGCGCGGCGTGATCGAAGCGCTGGCGCGCATCGGCGGTGCTGAGCTGCACCGGTGCGGCGCGCGGCCGCAGGTAGCGGTTGGTCGGCAGGTAGTTGCGGCAGGCCGGCAGCAGCGCGGCGGTGCCGAGCGCGAGCAGCACGGCGCAGGCGGCGAAACGGGGGGTCACGACGGCTCCGCGGCGGACGCGTCCGGCCGCTCGACGCGGTGGCGGAAGTTGTAGGTCAGCGCGAAACCGAAGCGGAAGTCGGCATCGAAGAGGACGTTGCGGTTCGCCTCGAAGATCAGCTGGCCGAAGAGATCGGGCGTGATGTCGTAGCCGAGGCCGGTCTGCGTGTGCACCGGCCAGTCCTTCTGGTTGGTTTCCTTCTCGTAGTACGCGAGGTCGGTGCGGAAGCGGAACACGATGCGCTCATAGACGCGGTTCTCGTAGAAGAACGAGACGCCGTTGAGGTTGCCGCCCGGGCTGTCGGCGAGGAAGTAGGCGAGCAGCACCTCCTCGAGGCCGTCCCCCTCGGGCAGCCACAGCATGCCGGCGTGGGTGAGATAGCCGTTCTGCTCCTCGCCGACCGCGTTCTCGTAGTTCTGGTACGAAAAATCGACGTACGCCGACAGCGCGCGCGAGAACGGCCGGCGCACCGCGCCGCGCGCCTGCACCATGCGGCTGTCGGAGAAGAGCTGGAAGACCGAGTCCTCCTGCCAGTCGAGATCGGGCAGATCGCCGGTATCGTCCTGCGGCTGGTAGTACGTGCTGGAGAAATTCAGCAGCAGCAGCGGCCGGGTGAGGAAGAGGTCGACGCCGCCGGTCCCGGTATCGACGTTCTGGTGGTCGGCGTCGTAGCCGAACGTGGCGAAGAACTGCGGCGAGCCCCACCAGGTGGCGAACGACTGCACGGCACTGGCGCTGACCAGCTGGCGCAGGACCTTGCTGTCGCGCTCCCACTGCTGGTAGCCGAGCGTCAGCTGCCCGCCGCGCCAGCGCGAGGTGCGCATGTTGCCGCCGAAGAGAATCTCGTCCTGCGAGATCAGCGGCGAGGAGTACGTCGGCTCGAAGTACTGTGGCGCGCCGCCGTAGAGGGTGAACGCCACCGGCCAGCCGGGATCGATGCGCAGCTTGCCGGCATCGGCGACGAACACGCCCCCCGGGCCCTCGTTGATGAACTGGCGGCCGACGGTCGCCGAGACGCCGGGCAGCGCGTTCGGCACGCGCGCGTAGCCGGCGTAGAAGTCGCCCTCGTTGTCGCCGGTGGCGAGGTCCTGCTCGAGGCGGAAGAACGTCTCGGCGTCGCTCGCGTGCCAGAGATTCGCGGCGCCGAGGCGGCCGTAGAGATCGACGGGTGCCTCGGTGCGGCGGTCCTGGTAGTCGCGGCGCACCTGGCCGAGCAGGTAGAGGTCGCCGCGCAGGTCGGCGGCGTGCACCGGTGACGCGGCGCCGACCAGCCCGCACAGCAGCGTCGCTCCAAGTCGTCGCCCCAGCCGCACCGTCCGATCCCCCACCTCCGCGCGGCACCCCCGCCGCGAATCCGTGGCGCGCCGCGTTCCTCATGAACGCGGCGCGCGCCCTATACCATTGCGTCCTCAGCCACGCACGCGCGCTCCTCCGTCGGCGTCAGCGCGCATGGCTGCTCGAGACCGCGAACTCGCGGCCTTCGCCGTGACACACGACGCACGCCTCGGCGCCGTCGCCGCCGGTCTGCGTCTCGGCGTGCGCGACCGCCTCGGCGCTGTCGTGACACGACGTGCACGCCGCGGTGATCGGCCCGAGGTGGCCGTCGACGATCTCCATGCCGGTCGCCGGGTCGAGATGCGCCAGCCGCGTCGGCAGCACGCCCGCGGGCAGCGGCAGCAGGTAGGTCTCCTCGGCGTGACAGGTCTCGCAGTTGCGGCGATCGCCGGGGAACAGCACGTGCCCGAAGTCGAAGACGCCGAAGTTCGCCGGTGCCGGCCCGAAGCCGTAAATCTCGTATGGCTGGTTCGCGAGGTCGGCGCCGGTGTGGATCTTGTGGATCATGGTCTTGAACTCGATCGAGGCCGTCGCGTCGCCCGCCGCCACCGCCTCCGCGTCGCGGCTGCGCCGCGCGACGTCGCTGGCGTTCGGGTTGTGGCAGAGGACGCAGTACTCGGTCGCGTTGCGCAGGTTGCCGTGCACCGAGAAGCCCTTCGAGAACTCGCCGTGGCAGGTCTCGCATTTCGTGTCGTCGACGACCATGCGCCGCACCGCGGCTTCCTCGTCGCCGACCGCGAACGTCACCACCTGATTGCGCGCCGCCTCGTTCACCGAGACCGTCTCGCCCTCGGGCGCCTGCAGCGTCACCGCACGCCGCGCCTCGACGCCGAGCGCCCACGTGCCCTGCGCATCGGCCGGCAGCGGCGCGGCGAGCGTGTATGTGAACGTGCCGCCGGCGTCGGGACCGGCGAGCGTGCCGTTGGCACCGCCGCCGACGGCGGTGACGGCGATCGTGCGCGCGTAATCCGTCGTCGGTCCGCCGAGCGTGAAGCCGAGGCGGTTCAGGCCGGAGAGATCGCGCAGCGCTTGGCCGGCATTGTCGGTGACGCGGAAGCTGACCATCGGCGTCTCGCCGGCACCGTGACTGGCGACACCGGTGATCTCGACGTGCAACCCGTCGAGCTGCGCCGAGCGCTCGGGGATCAGGTGCGCGCCGGGGACCGAGACGTCGAACTCGTCGTTCGCCTCGGCGAGGTGACAGAAGCGGCAGTCGCCGTCGGCGAAGCCGCGGTTCTGCAGGTGGTTGGTGCCCGGCGGGCCGGCGGCGGTCTCGACCAGCGACGGATTGACGTCGTCGTGACACGAGGTGCACACCGCGGCCGACGGCCGTTCGGCGTAGTAGTGCGCGGTGGCGCCATCGGCGTGACAGGTCTGGCAGTCGTTCAGCGGCCGCGGGAAACCGACGCCGGTCACCGTCCCGTCGGCGTGCTTCTCGGCAAACACCGCGCCGGCGACCTCGTAGCGCGCGCCCGGCGGGCCGTTGACGACCGAGGGCAGATGCGTGCCGGCGTGGATCTTGTGCACCATCACGCTGAGATCGATGCTGGTGCCTTCCTCGTCGGTGGCGGCCTGCGTGTGGCAGAGCGTGCACAGGCGCACCTCGCGGCGGCTGCCGTGCGCCTGCAGCGGATCGTGACAGGTGTTGCACGCGGCGGTGGTCACGCCCGCGCGGATCTGCGGCTCGCCGCCGGCGGGAACGACATCGAAGACGCGGTTCGCCGACAGGTTCGCGCCCTGGAACGGGCGGTTCACCTGCAGGCCGACGCTGTACGTCTGCGACAGATCCGCGTCCCCGGCCAGGCGCGTCGCGAACGTGTACTGGTAGATCCCGGCCGCGGCGTCGACGGTGTCGATGACGCCGGTGTTGTCGTAGCGCGGCGTCGTGCGGTCGATGTCGTTCACATACCGCGAGAACTCGGTGTCGAACTCGCCGCCGCCCTCGTACACCTCGACATGCGCGAGCGTGAAGCGCACGCGCGCCGTGTCGTCGCTGGTCGCGTTCTGGTTCTGCGGCCGGATCGGGTTTCCCGCGTCGTCGGTGAGGGTGAAGGTGACGCGCACCTCGCCGCCGTCGACCTCGACGTCGAGGATGTCGCCCTGCAGCCCGGCGCCGGGGGCCTGCGGTGGCGCGGTGGGGGGCGCGGTCGGCGCCACCGTGACCGTGGGCGTCGCGGTCGGCCGGGCGCCGCCGTCGTCGTCGTCGCCACAGCCGCCGACGAGCAGCGCCGCGAGTACCAGCGGCCCCAGCACCCGGCCGCGCCGGGCGATCCCCGCCGCGCGGCGACCTGCGGCCAGCGCCGCCTGCTTCGCTGTCACTTCCTGGTTCAGCACGGCTCGCCTCCCGATCGTTCGGTCGTTCCGGTGCGTCCCTGCGCCGCCACCGGCGCCGTCGTGCAGCATCGCCAGCTAAGGCGCCGCGCAGCGACGAATGCAACATCTCGCTCGCATCGCGTGGTCAGCTGCAGCCACCGCGGCACCGGTGCGCTCACTGGGCGGCGTGACAGTCCGTACACGGCGTGTCCTCCCAGGCGTCCCCGAGATCGGGGATCGGCGGGTGTGCAAAGGCCAGCCCTTCGGGCCGGCTCGAGAACTGCTCCTGTCCGGGAATCCCCTGCCGGGTGATGACGTGGCAGGTGGTGCAGGCGTTCGACACCGTCTGGCCGTCGGCGCTCTCGTGCAGGCCGTCGTGGCAGCGCACGCAGCCGGGGAACATGACGTGCGAGGAGTGGTCCGGATACGCGTCCCACCGCGCCTTCATCAGCGGAAAGAAGTTCGTCCGGTAGAGCGCCTGCAGCGTGGCGGTCGCCTGGGCGATGGCGGCGCCCTGCTCCGCCGCGACCTCGGGATGGTTCTCGGCGTAGTAGGCTGCGAGGCCCTCGGCGATCGCCGTGTTCGCCTCCTCGACCGACGCGTAGTCGCCGGCGAGCAGCTCGCTGCCCTGCTGCCTGACGTACGGCAGGGCCGGATCGATGGCGCCGTCGCGCAGCGCCGCGTCGACGAGGGTCGTCGGCGCGCCGAAGTTGTGGCTCGGCCGGTTGTGGCAGTCGAGACAGTCCATGACGCGCACCTCGCCGGCGCGGGCCGCGATCTCCTCGGGCGTCAGCGCGCTGTCGGTCGACAGGTACTCCGTCGTCTCCCCGGTGCGCCGGTTGGTGACGCGCAGCCACGGGATCTCCTGCCGCGCGGCATCGGCGGCGAGGTACTCGACGGTGTTTGCAGGGTCGAGGTGCCAGTGAATGCCCGCTGCCGGCGCGTGCAGCTCGCCGCCGCCGACGTTGACCAGCAGGTCGATCTCCCAGCGCGTGTTCGCGGCATCGGGCAGGAAGGCGACGCGCGTCTTGAGCCGCTTCACGTCGGCGTGCTGCTCGTGCCAGTGGCAGTGCTCGCAGGTGTCGCGCGCCGGCCGCAGATCCTCGAGCGGCACCGGGATCGGCCGCGGATACGTGTCGAAGGCGACGGCATAGAGCTGATGCGCGCCGTTGAGCTTCGAGCGGAAGTACCAGTCCATGCCCGGGCCGACGTGACACTCGACGCAGCGCACGCGTGCGTGCGGCGACTGCGCGTGCGCGACCCGCTCCGGCTCCATCACCGTGTGGCAGGTCGAACCGCAGAACGCGACCGACTCGGTCGCCTCGTAGGCCTGGAAGCTGCCGAACACCGTCAGGCCGACGAGCAGCACCGTGCCGGCCACGAAGATCAGCGCCGCATTGCGCTGCCGCGCGTCGTTGAGGTCGAGCACCGGGTAGCGCGGGATCGAGGCCCGACCGGTGCGCTGCACGTGGCGCCGCTCGCGCCACATGCCGAGCGGGATCAGTGCCAGCCCGAACAGCAGGACGGCCGGCAGCAGGATGAAGATCACCAGCCCGGCGTAGGGCGCCTCGCCCCCGATCACCGCGTCGACGATGAACAGGAAGACGATCGCCGTCAGCGCCAGGAGCGCCAGCGCGGCGCCCGCATACGTCAGGCGATTGTGGACGAGCGGCGGGAGCTTCACGCGCCCCTCGCAGACCCCACCGGTCGCCTATTTCTGCGCCAGCATGAACTGGACGAGCGCGTCCCACTGCTCGTCGCTCAGCTTGATCTTCCGCATCTTCGCGTCGGGCATGACCGACTTCGGATCGGCGAAGTAGGCGCGCAGCCACTTCTCGTCACGCTTCGAACCGACACCGTCGAGCGAGCCGCCGACATTCGCCTTCGGTCCGGACACGCCGTTCAGCGTGTGACAGACCTTGCACTTCTTGTTGTAGAGCTCCTGCGCGTCCACCGCCCACACCGGGCTGGACCAGACGAGCACCGCCAACACCATTACGAGTCGCCGCATGCCGCACCTCCGCGTGTCTGGCCGGGCGCTTAGCAGGCGATCATGCATTCCGCCAGCGTTGGTACATTCCTGCGCGCGAGAATGCGGAGCCCGCAGGGATCGCCGCTCCATCGCGCCTCGCGAGGCGCGCGCGACAGGCGGGCGAGCCGCCCGCGCTCCCGGACGCGGCTGGCTCGCGCAGGCGTCGTGCTCTCCGCCGGTGCGCGCCGGGCGATGTGCATGCGGGCGGGGACGCCCGCGGTCCAACAGCCGATGCCGCCTCCCGGCGCCACGGCGTTCAGCGCTGATCGGCGTGGAAAAAAGGCGATTGGTGGGGCACGGGCGCGGTGGTAGGGAGCGCCGCATGCAGACACGCCAACTCGGACGCAGTGAGCTCGTCGTGTCGGCGATCGGCCTCGGCTGCATGGGCATGTCGGACTTCTAGGCGCTGTTCTTCGCGGTCGACGCGCTGCCCGAGGCGATCTGGGTGGCGGTCGGCTCGCTCGACGGCGATTTCGCGATGCGCCCCGAGGCGCACATCTTCGTCGCCTCCAAGGCGAGCTGGCACGACATCAGCGACGGCCTGCCGCGGCTGCCGATCGTCTTCCGGGAGAAGCGCTGAGCGCGCCGCGCCCGGCGACTCGTCCGTGCCAGATGGTGCCTTCCGTCCGCGCGCTCCCGCGCCGCCACGCCATCTACCGGCTCACGCCGCGCCTCCTTCTGGTCTTCAAGCCACGCGGCCACCGCGAAGCCGAGCACGCCCACCCGCAGCGGCAGCGCCTCACGGTGCTCAGCGGCCGGCTCGAGCTCCGCCTCGGGACGCGCACCGTCCTGCTCGGCCCGCGCACGCGCCCCGTGCTCCTGCGCGCGCGGCAGCCGCACACCACCGTCGCGCGCGCTGCCACGTGGCTCGTCGTGGAGCGCCCGGGTGGCTGAGGCGGCTCGCCGCGCCATGTGATAGGTTCCGCGCATGAAACCGGTGCCCACCCGCATCCCCGAGGGGCCGATCAAGCTCACGTACGACGAGTACGTCGAGCTGCCGAACGACGGGAGGCGCCATGAGATCCTCGACGGAGAGCTGGCGGTGACCCCGGCGCCGGTGCCGCGCCATCAGGCCGTGTCGCGCAACCTCCAGCGCATTCTCGACCGCCACATCACCGACCATCGCCTGGGGCAGCTGTTCAATGCCCCGATCGACGTGATCCTCGCCGACACGACCATCGTGCAGCCCGACCTCGTCGTCCTCACCCCGGACCGCGAGCGGTTCATCACCGAGCGCGCCATCGAGGGGCCGCCGGCGCTGGTCGTGGAGATCGTCTCCCCCAGCTCGGCGCGCCAGGACCGCGTCACCAAGGCCGCGCTCTACGCGCGCTTCGGCATCCCGCACTACTGGGTGCTCGATCCGGTCGAGCGCACGTTCGAGCTCTACGAACTCCGCGGCGACGTCTACGGTCTGGTTGCCACGTACCGCGACGCCGATCGCGTCCGGCCCGCGCTCTTCCCCGGCCTGGAGATCGACCTCGCGGCCGTGTGGGCGTGACGCGGCGCGCGGAGCCCTCAGGAGACCACGATGCTCACCCTCTACCATGCACCGAAGTCGCGCTCGTCGCGGATCATCTGGCTGCTCGAGGAGGCCGGCGCGCCGTACGAGATCCGGCTGACCAACATCCCGCGCATGGACGGCAGCGGCGGACCGGATCCCGCCAACCCGCATCCGGACAAGAAGGTGCCGGCGCTGGTCGACGACGGCGCGCTCGTCACCGAATCCGCCGCGATCTGCCTCTACGTGTCGGACAAGTTCCCGCAGGCCGGCATCGGCCCCGTGGTCGGCGATCCGCTGCGCGGCCCGTATCTCAGCTGGCTCGCCTACTACGCCGGCGTGATCGAGCCGGTGGTCAACTTCGAGTTCGCCCAGCTCAGCGACCACCCCGTCCTGCGCCGCACCTTCCGCGGCCGCGCCGAGATGGACGCCCGCATCCTCGACGCGCTCAACCGCGGCCCCTACCTCCTCGGCGAGCGCTTCAGCACCGCCGACATCCTGCTCGCCAGCCTCGGCCAGTTCGCGCGCAACATGCTGCCGCCGGATGCGGTGGTGGACGCGTATCTGCAGCGCCTGGCAGCGCGTGCTGCCTTTGCCCGCGCGCTGCAGCGCGACGACGGTTGAGGCGGTTTCGCGCCGTGAGCGCGTGTGCGCGTGAGCGCGTGAGCGCGTGAGGTCATGGGACCTATAGGTCCTATTTGGTTTCACGCGCACACGCGCTCACGCGCACACCCGCACACGCGCTCACCCGCTCATCCACTCCCCCGGCGTCCGCGCCACCCCGTCACGCACCGTCCACCTCACCTGCCGTAGCGCGCGGATGTCGGCCAGCGGATCGCCTTCCACGATCAGCAGGTCGGCGCGCTTGCCCACCTCCACGGTGCCGATCTCGCGGTCGAGTCCGAGCATGCGCGCTGGGGTGCGGGTGGCGGCGATGATCGCCTCGGCGGGGGTGAGCCCGGCGCCGGTGACGAGCTCGATCTCGCGCGCGGTCTGGGGGCCGTGGAAGTGGTAGATCGCCTCCGGCCAGACCGACGGCGCGTCGGTGGCGGCGACGATCGGCACGCCCGCCTGGTGCAGGCGGCGGAGGTTGCGCTGGCTGTAGGCGATGCCGTCGTCGAGGTTCTCGGCGTCCCAGAGCTGGCGGGCGACCCACGGGCGGAGGCTTTCGAACGTCCATGGGGCGACGAAGCCGAGCACGCGGACGGCGAAGAGGCGCTCGGCGTCGGCATCGCGCGCCGTTGTGAGCTCGGCCGCCGGCACGGTGAGCTGCACCAGCGGGTCGTCGAGCCGGGCGCGGTCGTAGTGCCCCGGCCAGGTGTCCATGACGGAGAGCGTGCTCAGCTGGTAGGCGCCGCTCTCCTTCAGGCGCGCCACGTACGCGTCGGAGAGATCGTCGGTGCCGAGGAACGCGCCCACCCAGGCGCCGCCCATCGGCGCGTGCATGATCGCGTGCGCGCCGAGATCGAGCGCCGCCTGCGCGTCGGGCTCCGACATCGCGTGTACGTAGAGCGGGAGGCCGCGGCGCGTGGCTCCGGCGACGATCGCGTCGCGGATCTCGGGCGGGTACTGCGGCAGCGAGCCGAACGGCAGGAAGCCGTGCTCGGTGGTGAGCTTCACCCCCACGCCGCCGATCGCCTGGAGGCGATCGAGCGCCGCTTCGACGTCGGCCGGCGTGCGCAGCTCGCCGTGCTCCTCCGCCCCGTAGCTGCCGGGCACCCGCAGCATCGGCCCGGTGGTGAGATAGCGCGGCCCCGGGTTCCCCGCGGCGAGCCAGCGCTGCGCCGCCCCGACCGGCGCGAGCGGCGAGCCCGGATCGAGGATGGTGGTGACCCCGTTGGCCAGATACGCGCGGAGGTGCTGCTGGTTCAGCGCGTTCAGCTCCGCCGGCGAATCGCCGCGGATGGCGCCGCCCGGCGCCGCGGCGAGGTGCACGTGGGCGTCGATCAGCCCCGGCAGCACCGTCATGCCGCTCGCGTCGATGACCGTGGCATCGTCGCCGACCGCGACCGGATCGCCGATCGCCACGATCACCCCGTCGCGCACGGTGATCGTGACGCCGTCCCGCGCCGCCGCCCCGGTCGCATCGAACAGCCGCGCGTTGCGGATCACCAGCTCCGCAGCGCCGGCACGCGCGGCGAGCGCGAGCACGCTCGCGCCGAGCAACGCCGCCACCGCACGCGCCCCGGCGCGCCGCCAGCTGGGCGCGACGGTGACACGATCACCGCCGCGCGAACGAGAATCGGATTCCGTCATCACGCCCCCCCTGTCTGCGTGTAGACGCGCCATCTTGCCTAGCGCGAGGCGAAACCCGCCAACAACCATCGGCGCGCGGTGTAGCGCGCGGCGCGACGTGGCGCCGGCGCCGCGGCGCCCTCCAGGATTGCGCGCGGAGCGAGCAAGGTTCAGCTTGGCGGCGCGGGATGTAGACAGCGGCCGATGCTGGCTGCGTCGTGTCCGTTCTGCACGCCCGCGCGCGAGCGGATCTTCCACCTCGGCGAGCGGGTGATCGGCCTGTGGGATGCGTACCCCGTCTCGCCCGGGCATGCGCTGCTGGTGACCAGGGTGCGCGACAAGCACGTGCTGGCGCTCGAGGAGGCGGTGCGCCGCCTGACCTCGCAGCCCGCCGACGTGTTCGGCATCCGCGGCCGCGGCCGTCTCGTCGACGGCCACGCCGCGGACGTCGTCGTCTTCGACCCGGCGACGGTCGGCTGCGGCCCGCTGCGCCACGTGCGCGACTTCCCGGCCGGCGCGGATCGCCTCGTCGCCGATGCGCGCGGCATCCGCGCCGTCATCGTCAACGGCACGGTGATCCGCAGCGAGAACCGGGATGCGGTGGCGCCCGACGGGCCGGCCGCCTGCTGCGCGGCGGCGTGGGCTGACGCGGTGCGGGCGGCCGGCCCGCCCGCTCGGGCGCTGCCCTCATCGACGGCGGGTGAAACCATCCGCAGATTTCGCAGATGCCGCAGATCGTTTTCGGGTGCGGCCAAGGCCCGTGCCGCAGATCACGGAAACCCATCTGCGCCATCTGCGGACTCCGCCGCCCCAACGGCGGGCGAAACCATCCGCAGCTCCTGGGGCTGACATTCGTCATGCGCACTGCAGGCAAAGATCAGTGCATCGACTCTGATTGATCTGCGATCTTCCGCCGCTGTTTTTCGGCCAAGGGGGATTCGCGTGACGGAGTTTCGGGGCAGGGGGATGCGCGCCGCCGCGCTGGTGTGCGCGCTGGCGATGCTCGCCGGCGCCGCCGGTGCGCAGGATCTCGCGCGCGGCGAGGCGCTCTACGCGCTGTGCGCGAACTGCCACGGCGAGACCGGCGCCGGCAGTCGCGAGCGCGGCGCGCCGGTGGTGGCGGCGCTGCCCGCCTGGTACGTCGAGGCGCAACTGCGCAACTTCAAGAGCGGGTTGCGCGGCTATCACGCCGCCGACGTCGGCGGCCTGCAGATGCGGCCGATGGCGACCGCGCTGGTGACCGAGGACGACCTCGCGGCCGTCGCGGCGTTCGTCGCCGCGCTGCCCGCCGCGGCGCCCGACGACGTCGGCGGCGGCGATGCCGCGCGCGGCCAGGCGGCGTATGCGACCTGTCTGGCCTGCCACGGTGCCGACGGCCTCGGCAACGAGGCGCTCAAGGCGCCGCCGATCGCCCGCCAGGGCGACTGGTACCTCACGGCGCAGATCGCGAAGTTCAAGTCCGGCGAGCGCGGCGCGGCGCCGGGCGACGTGATGGGCATGCAGATGCGCGGCATGGCGGCGACGCTGCCCGACGCGCAGGCGGTCGAGGACGTGACCGCGTACGTCCGCACGCTGCGCAAGTGAACGAGGGGGGACGAACCGATGGCCCACATCGAGGTCGGCGAGGCGCTCGCCCGCAAGGTCTTCTACATCGCGCTGATCGGCTGTCTCGGGTTCGCGCTGGCGAGCTTCGTGTTCGTGCTGCGCTGACCGGCGCGCGGAAGGGGAAGCAATGATCGAGTGGCTCGTTCCCGTCGCCGCGACCTACGCGCGCGACATCGACTGGCTGTTCACGGTCATCTTCGTGACCGTCGGCTTCTGGTTCCTGATCGCGCAGGGCGTGTTCTTCTGGCTGCTGGTCCGTTTCCGGCGGCGCGACGGCGTCGCCGCCGAGTACATCACCGGCGAGGAGCCGGCGCAGATGCGCTGGGTGTCGCGGCCGCACTACCTGGTGATCGTCTGCGACGTGTTCCTCATCGCGGCGACGATCATGGTGTGGGCGCGGGTGAAGCAGAACCTGCCGCCGGCCGACGAGACGGTGCGCATCATCGCCCAGCAGTGGGCGTGGACGTTCGTGCACGCCGGCCCCGATCGCCAGCTCGACACCGCCGACGACGTCACCACCGTCAACGAGCTGCACGTCCGCGCCGGCGCCGTCTACCACTACGAGCTCACCTCGCGCGACGTCGTGCACAGCTTCTCGGTGCCCGCCTTCCGGCTCAAGCAGGACGCCGTGCCGGGACGCGTGATCACCGGCTGGTTCGAGCCGACCACGCCCGGGCAGTTCGACATCCAATGCGCCGAGATCTGCGGCATCGGCCACGCGCTGATGCCGGCGCGCCTGGTCATCGAGACCGAGACCGCGCACGCCGCCTGGCTGCGCGAGCGCCGCGCCTGACGGCGCGCGCGGGACACGGAAGGGAGAGGCATGGCGCAGCCAGCCATTCAGCGCGAGCCCGAGCACCACGGGGCCGAGCACGACAGCATCTGGAGCCGCTACGTCTTCTCGACCGATCACAAGGTGATCGGCATGCAGTACCTGTTCACCGGCATGGCGATGGCCGTGCTCGGCGGCCTGATGACGTACGTGTTCCGCATGCAGCTCGCCTGGCCCGGCGCGCCGGTGCCGGGCTACGGCGTGGTGACGCCCGACGCGTACAACGCGCTGGTCACCAGTCACGGCTCGATCATGATCTTCTGGGTCGCGATGCCGGTGCTGATCGCGGCGCTCGGCAACTTCCTCATCCCGCTGATGATCGGCTGCGACGACATGGTGTTCCCGCGGCTGAACCGGCTCTCGTACCAGATCTTCCTGCTCAGCACGCTGGTCCTGCTGAGCTCGTTCTTCGTTCCCGGCGGCGCCTTCGGCGGCGCCTGGACCGCGTATCCGCCGCTGTCGGCGAACGCCGCGTACAACCACACGCCCTACGGCGCGCCGCTGTGGCTGATCGCCGTGGCGCTCGAGTTCGTCGCGTTCCTGCTCGGCGGCATCAACTTCGTCACCACGGTGATGAACGCCCGCGCGCCGGGCATGAAGGCGCAGTACATCCCGATCGTCGTGTGGATGATCATCATCGCCACGATCCTGTTCATGGCCTCGGTCGGCCCGCTGGTCGCCGGCGCGGTGATGCTGCTCTTCGACCAGACGATCGGCACGCGCTTCTACGATCCGTCGGCGGGCGGCGACCCGCTGCTCTGGCAGCACCTGTTCTGGTTCTTCGGCCACCCCGAGGTGTACGTCGTGCTGCTGCCGGCGATGGGCGTCGTCGCCGAGGTGATCACCGTCTTCGCGCGCAAGAAGCTGTTCGCCTACGGCACCGTGCTCGCCACCGCCGGCGCCACCGGCGTGCTGAGCTTCCTCGTCTGGGCGCACCACCAGTTCATCGCCGGCATCGACCCGCGCATGGCGCACCTGTTCACGGTCACCACGCTGCTGATCTCGATCCCGATCGCCGAGATGGTGTTCGTGTTCATCGCCACGCTGTACGGCGGCTCGATCGTGTTCCCGACCGCGATGCTGTTCGCGCTCGCGTTCATCGCCGAGTTCATGATCGGCGGCGTCACCGGCATCTTCCTCGGCTCGAGCGGCACCGACATCTACCTGCACGACACGTACTTCGTCGTCGCGCACTTCCACTACACGTTCGTACCGATCGCGATCATCGCGACGTTCGCGGCGCTCTACTACTGGTTCCCGAAGATGTTCGGGCGCTGCATGAACGAGACGCTCGGCAAGATCCACTTCTGGGGCACGGTGATCCCGTTCAACCTCATCTTCATCCCGCTGTTCATCACCGGCACCGGCGGCGATCACCGCCGCATCTACAGCTACGAGCACTTCCCGATGCAGTTCACCGCCGGCCTGCAGGACCTGCGCATCCTCGCGACCGTGGCGCTGCTGTTCATGCTCGCCGCGCAGCTCGTGTTCCTGTTCAACTTCTTCTGGAGCATGCGCCGCGGCGCGCTGGCGGGCGCCAATCCGTGGCGCGCGAACACGCTCGAATGGGCGGCGCCGTCGCCGCCGCCGCACGGCAACTTCGCCACCTTGCCGCACGTCTACCGCGGGCCCTACGAGTACAGCGTGCCGGGCCGGCGCGACGACTACTGGCCGCAACACGTGCCCGGCTGAGCCGCGCCGCACGACACGGAGGCACGATGGGTGTCGTTCACATTCCTCTGGCGACCACGCGCAGCGCGACCGGGATTCCGACGGGCCGGCTCGCGGTGTGGTGGGTGCTCGCCTCGGAGATCGTGATCTTCGGCGGGCTGCTGGTCTGCTACATCATGCTCCGCCTGCACCATCCGCACTGGCACGCGGAAGCCGAGCACACGAACGTCTGGGCCGGCGGCCTCAACACGCTGGTCCTGCTCACCTCGAGCCTGTTCGCGGTGCTCGCCCACCAGGCCGCCGAGCGCGGCGACGGGCGGCGCGCCGCGCGCCTGCTGTGGATGACGATCGGCGGCGCGACGATCTTCCTCGGCGTGAAGGCGTACGAGTGGACGACCGAGATCGCGCACGGTTTCACGATGTTCCGCGACGTGTTCTGGTCGTTCTACTACACCGCAACCGGCCTGCACGGCCTGCACGTCATCGCCGGCATGGTGCTGATGGCGCTGATCGCGCGCGACGCGGCGCGCGGCCACAACCTGCACCGCGTCGAGCTGATCGGCACCTACTGGCACTTCGTCGACGCGGTGTGGATCTTCCTCTTCCCGCTCTTCTACCTCGCCCGCTGAGGCCCGTCATGAGCGCAACCGCCGCCCCGCACACGAATTACGTCAATGTCTACCTGATCATCGTCGCGCTGTTCATCATCAGCGTGCTCGGCCCGCTGGTCGGCGTGCCGCTGGTCACGCTGATCACCGCGTTCGGCCTGGCTATCGTCAAGGCGACGATGGTCGCCGCGTACTTCATGCACCTGAACGTCGAGAAGCGGTACATCTGGTACGTGCTGCTGCTCATGCTGGTGTTCCTGCTCGTCCTGTTCGCCGGCGTCGCGCCCGACGTCATGCAGGACGGCGGGACGAACTGGCGGCACGCCTCGACATTCGTGCCGCCGGCCCAGCCGGCGCACCACTGAGGCCGGTGCGATGCCCACCGCGCCCCTCTCCATCGCCACCGCGCGCCGCCGCCCCGAGGCGCTGCTGCCCGACGGCGTCGCCGGGATGCTCGTCTTCGTCGTCGCCGAGCTGATGTTCTTTGCCGGCCTGGCGAGCGCGTTCCTGGTCGCCAGGGCGGGCACCACCGTCTGGCCGCCGCCCGACCAGCCGCGGCTGCCGGTCGAGGCGACGGCGGTGAACACGCTGGTGCTGCTCGCCAGCGGCGCGCTGCTCGCGCTCGCCCACCGCGCGTTTACGCGCCGCGATCCGCGCCTCGGGCGCTGGCTGACCGGCGCGATGGCGCTCGGCGCGACGTTCGTCGTCGTCCAGGGCGTCGAGTGGACGCGCCTCATCGGCTTCGGCCTGACGATGACCTCGAGCAGCTACGGGTCCTTCTTCTACCTGCTCGTCGGCACGCACGCGCTGCACGCCGTCGGCGCGCTCGCCGGGCTCGCCTATGCCCGCCACCGCCTGGCGCGCGGCGCGCTCACCGCCGACGTGCTGTGGGCGGCGGAGATCTTCTGGTTCTTCGTCGTCGGCGTCTGGCCGTTCCTCTACGTCGCGGTCTACCTCGCATGACCCGTCGGCGCCGCCGACTCGCGCTCCTCGCCGCCGCGCTGCTCGCCTTCGCGCCGCGCCTCGCGCTCGCCTGTCCCGTCTGCTTCGCCGCCGAGCAGCGCCGCCTCGACGCCTACATCGGCACGACGATCCTGCTGTCCCTGCTGCCGCTCGGCGCCATCGGCGGCATCGCCTGGCTCGTCTCCCGGCGCAGCCGGACGCCGGGGCTGGCGCTCGGTCCGGAATCGACAGCGGAAGACACGCACAGGCCGGATCACGCGAATCGTCACTCCGCAGGACAATCCCCGCAATCCGCTTCATCCGCGTGAGCCGCGGGACGCGTCGGACTTCACGCCGCAGGTGACCGTCAGTTTGCGGCGGACAGCGGCGGCGGCGGGATGGTGAGCAGACGAGGCGGCTCCGTTGACCCCGCCGCAGTGTGCAAAATCAGGGTTCGCCTGCGCAGCGTGCGATGGGCGACTCCCCTCGTCGACCTCGACGTCAACCGCATCCAGGTCAACGTCAGCGGTGGCAGCCACCACATCCATCTGTACCACGCCTACGACCCATCGACCGACCTCGACGACGGCTTCGAGGTCTGCAACGCGGCCGTCGATTTCGACAAGTGGGCACTGGTGATCGCCTCGCAGTTGCGCAAGACCGACTGGGAGCTGCCCGACGGCGTCGCCTTCCGCCTCCGTGCCGGCGAGCAGCTGCTGGTGCAGACGCATTTCGTCGACGTCGGCTCGCTGGAGACGTCGGGCGACGGCCAGGTGGTGATGAACCTGCACGACGCCGACCCCGGCACCGTCACCGCCCACGCCGGCTCGCTCTTCGGCCAGGACCGCGACGTGCTCGTGCCGCCGCTGACCAACACGCAGCAGTCGGCGTACTGCACCTTCGAGCGGCCGCTCGAGATCTTCGCCGAGACCGGCCACTCCCACTTCCGCGGCAAGCGCTTCTCCACCTTCCGCTACGACGACGGCGTGTGCGGCGAGGAGATCTACCTCCACGAGGGCTACGACGACCCGCTCTTCCTGGTGCGCACGCCGCCGCTTCCCTTCGCCGCCGGCGAGGGGCTCGAGTGGGAGTGCTACTGGGAGAATCCGAACGACGTCGAGTACACGTTCGGCCCGTTCACCGACATCAACGAGCACGGCAACGTCTTCGCCTTCTACTACCCGACGGCGACGCCGAACGAGGCGATCACCTGCGTGCGGGATCACGGAGTCAATACGACGACGATCCGCACCGGGGAGTGAGCGATCCGGATCCTCCGCCTCCGACATCGATCGCAAAGCGATCGCCTTCGCCCGCGCCGGACGATATCCGCGCCGCGCCATGGCTACGCTGTCGGCCGAGCGCGTCGCCCGATTCGTCGGGCCGGACGGCACCGACCTCCGCGCCAGGCCCACGCTACGAGGCCGCGACCGGTTGGCCAGACTCAGGCGGAGTGTCCGGGGGTACTCTTCGATTCGCCGCCCCGTCGCGTCATCTGCTGGCCGCAGCAGATCTCCGCATGTTTGTCTCCCTCGGGGCACGGGCAGGCCGTCTCATAGACGAGGGCGGCTCCGCACTTGTCGCAGGCGTATCGGTCTCCAGCAGTACGCGGCATCATTACCTCCCGGATCGGCGAACTGTCCGATTCGCTCGCTTTTCCAACGTACCATGACTCTGGACGCACGCACGCGTTTTTCGGCGCCCTGTGGACGCGCGCCGCTGTGACGCCAGTGCGCGACGCGGCGCTGACACGGGCGTGTGCCCGAACACCTCGTGGCGATGCGATCGGCCGCCGGCGAAGGCCGAGAACAGCGCGACGTTCATCGACGCCTCGCGATGGCGGTTCACCTCCGGCACCAGGTCCGACGCGCCGATGTCGGGGCAGTTTGCCGCCGCGAAGGGGACCCGGAACCAGCCGCCGAACGAGGCCGCGTAGGCCAGGAGAGTGCCGAGCAGGAAGGTCGACGCCGCCCTTCACGGCAGCGTCGTCTGTTCTTGCGCCTCGGCACCGCTCTGGTTTCTAAGGCTGGCGATCGGGCACCACTCGCCACGAGCATGGACGCTTCCCACGGAGCGCGGCCCGCCGCGCGTCAGCCGCCCCTTGCCGCGGTGACGCGCGTGTTGGGTCAACTGCTGCTGGCGCTGGTCATCGCGCCGGACGCAATGGCGGCCCCGGCGCAACCGCCGCCGGCGCCGGCCGTCGAGCTGTTCACGCGCGCCGGCTGTCCGCGCTGCGCCGCGGCGCGGGCCTTCCTCGATCGATTGCGCGCCGAGCAGCCGGCGCTGCGCGTCGTCGTCTCCGCGGTCGACCGCGATGCGCAGGCGCGCGCCCGCCTGGAGGCGCTCAGCGCCCGGGCCGGCGTCGCGGTGCCGGGCGTGCCCAGCTTCGCGGTCGGCGATGCGCTGGTGGTCGGTTTCCGCGACGAGACCAGCACCGGCGCGACCCTGCGGGCGCTGTTGCGGGGCACGGCGCCGGACGCGGCCGCGGCGCCCGCCTGCACGGTCGCCGACGATGCGCCCTGCCAGTCGCTGGCGCCCGCCGCGGCGGGCGTCGACACGCGCCTGTTCGGCCGTTTCAGCGTCGAGCGCCTGGGCCTGCCGCTGTTCACCGTCGCGCTCGGCCTGCTCGACGGGTTCAATCCCTGCGCCATGTGGGTGCTGCTCTTCCTCCTGTCCCTGCTGGTCAACCTGCACAGCCGGCGCGCCATGGCGCTCATCGCCGGCACCTTCGTCCTGGTGAGTGGGGCGGTGTACTTCGCCTTCATGGCGGCGTGGCTCAACGTCTTCCTCCTGATCGGCATCTCACGCCCGGTGCAGGTCGCGATCGGCCTCGCCGCGGCGACCATCGGGGCGATCAACGTCAAGGACTTCTTCGCCTTCCGCCGCGGCGTGTCGCTCACCATTCCGGAGTCGGCCAAGCCGGGGCTCTACGCCCGGATGCGCGCGGTGGTGCGCGCCGAGTGGCTGCCGGCGTCGTTGCTCGGCGTCGCCGTGCTGGCCGTGCTGGTCAACTTCGTCGAACTGCTCTGCACCGCCGGGCTGCCGGCGGTCTACACCAGCGTCCTCGCCGCCAACGCGCCGCCCGGGTGGGCGCACTACGGCTACCTGCTGCTCTACACGCTGGCCTACCTGGCCGACGACGCCCTCATGGTCGGTCTCGCCGTGTTCAGCCTCTCCCGCCGCCGGCTCGACGAGCGCGGCGGGCGCTGGCTGAAGCTGATCAGCGGCGCCGTCATGCTGGGGCTCGCGGCCCTGCTGCTGGTGTGGCCGGACGTCCTGAGGTGAGGCGGACGACGGCCCGGTCAGGTCAGCGCGCGGGCCTCGTCGGCGCTCGCGCAGCGCGGGCGCGGGCCACCATGAAGGCGACGGCCTCGTTCATGCCGACCGGCTCGAGCGTCACGCCGGGATGGGCGCCGGCGAACACCCGGAAGACCTCGTCGCAGAACCCCTGGCCGACGACGTCGACGCCGGTGAAGTCGAGCGTCGCGTGGGTGAACTCGGGCAACCACGCGACCAGGCGTTTCGCCTCGGAGCGGGCGACCAGCGTCTTGCCGAACGCCGCGAGCCGGATCGTGGCCTGCGTGCGCATGAACGCCAGGCTCTCCGGATCGGTGAACGCCGCGAAGACGTCCGCGAGGCGCGGCACGTGCCCGGGGACGAGGGCGAAGGTCACGCGGGTGCCGCGGCGCACGTCGCTCGTGCCGATGCCGCTGTCGCCGACCACGTTGTCGACGACCCAGGCGACGCCCTGGCTCTCCAGCCGGAAACGCGACACCGCCTTGGAGGTGAAGAACAGCCCTTCCCCGCTGTGACGCGCGGGATCGCGGCGCGGCCCCTGCCATGCGCTCGAGGGTGCCGGCGAGGACCAGGGCCGCGAGCGCCTGTTCCATCGCACGGTCGTCGTCGTCGCTCTCCATCGGAGCGTGGACATCGTCCTCCGCGGCACGGTGCTTCAACGCCCCGCGCTGGTGGTCGGCGACGGCGCTCCGCGCGACCTGGTACACCCACGGCCCGAAGCGCTCGTCGTCGCGCAGCCCGCCGAGGCCCCGCTGCATGCGGAGGAAGACGTCCTGCACGACGTCGTCGACGTCGACCGTCGAGCGAACGCGGCGCGCGACGAACGGCCTGAGCTTGGCTTCCAGCTCACGCCACGAACCGCGCGCCGCCGCGTCGATCACGCCTTCGCCTCCGGTGCGCAGCAGGACGGACCGCAGCACGCCTTGCCGCCGGGCTTCACGGCCTCGATGGTCGCCGACGCGACGAAGTCTTCGACGCCGGAGCCCGGGAGCCAGTCGCGGATGAATTCGCGACTCTCCGCGCGCACGTTCACGTCGATGTCCTGGAATCCCGCCGCCTGGAGTAGCTCGCGGACGGAATCGACGGTGGCCGCGCCCGACACGCAGCCGGTGAGCGCCGCGACGTCGGTCTCGAGCGCTTCGGGCAGCGCCTTCAGCTTCACGACGTCCGAGATGGCGAGTCGCCCGCCCGGCTTGAGCACGCGGAAGGCGTCGCGGAACACCGCGCCCTTGTCGGGGCTCAGGTTGATGACGCAGTTCGAAAGGATGACGTCGACCTCGCCATCGGGCAGCGGCAGGTGCTCGATCTCGCCGAGCCGGAAGTCGACGTTCGTCGCGCCGAGCTTCTGTGCGTTTGCGCGGGCCTTGGTGACCATGTCGGGAGTCATGTCGACGCCGAGGACCCGCCCCGAGGGCCCGACCTGCTTCGCGGCGAGGAAGCAGTCGAAACCGCCACCCGCGCCGAGATCGAGCACCGTCTCTCCCGGCTTGAGCGCGGCGATCGCCTGTGGGTTGCCGCAGCCGAGGCCCATGTTCGCGCCCTCGGGCACGGCCGCGAGGTCCTCAGCCGAGTAGCCGAGCTTCAAGCTCGCGTCGGGAGTGAAGCCGCCACAGCAGCCGGGTGCCGCGGGTCCGCAACAGCCCGTCGCCTCGCGCGCGACCTTGCCGTACTGCTCACGCACGACGGAGCGGAGCTCATCCTTGTTCTGTTCGTTCATCATCGTAAACCTCCTGCTCTTGAAGACGGTGATCCTTCGAAAAGGACGCAGCTCATCGGAGGCGCCTCTTCATGCACACGGCCGACGCAGGGCAGATCGAGGCGAACTCCGTCGAGCGTTGGAGCGCATCAGGCGCGCTCTCCCGAGGCACACGCTCGAAGCCGAGCCTCGCGAAGTAGTCCGGCGCGGTCGTGGTGAGGAGATAGACCGCGCCGAGCCCACGTTCGCGCCCCGCGTCGAGAAGGCGGTCGACGAGCTTCCGCGCGAGCCCGCTGAAGCGGTGTGCGGGTGTGACGACGACCGAACGAAGGAGCCCATCATCGCCATGCACTTCGAGTCCAGCGGCGGCGACCAGCGCACCAGCGGCGTGCGCCACCACGTAGCCGTCCGGGAAGGCGTCCGCGACCCCGCTCATCGGCAGGCCCGCTGCTTCGACGAGCGCGAGGACATCGTCGAGATCGTCCGGCCCGGCCGACGTGATCTCAACCATGGCCTTCCTCGGCGGCGAGGCGCTCGAGCTTCTCGCGGATGGTGTCGCGCGCCGTCCGAAAGCGCGAGAGCATCTCCTCGCGTGGAATCGACGCATCCCTGCTTGCAGGATCGGGGATCGGCCAGTGCAGCCGCCGCACCTTGCCGAGGAACACCGGGCAGACCTCTTCGGCGCAGAGCGTGATGACGATGCCGACGGTAGTCGGGTCGATCGTCTGCACCGACTTCGAGTGGTGCGTCGCGAGGTCGATCCCGAGCTCGCGCATCACCTCGATGGCGTAGGGGTTCACGTGCGATGGCTCGCTGCCGGCGCTCTGCACCGGGACGCGCTCGCCAAAGAGCATTCGGGCGAGCCCCTCGGCCATCTGGCTGCGCGCGGAGTTGGCGACGCAGAGGAACAGGATGCTCTTGGTTTCGTTGCTCATGGTTCAGGCTATCGATGCGGTCGATGCGTCGGTCGCGCACGCGGGGCCCGCGGCCTGTAGCTCTGTGTCGGGGAAGTACCGACGCTGCGCCCAGAGCGCGGCGTTCACGAGGCCGATCAGCACCGGAACCTCGACGAGCGGCCCGATGACGGCGGCGAACGCCACGCCGCTGTGGATGCCGAAGCTCGCGATGGCGACGGCGATCGCTAGTTCGAAATTGTTGGAAGCCGCCGTGAACGAGAGCGTGGCCGTCTGCTTGTAGTCGGCGCCCACGCGCTTGCTCATGAAGAACGACACCGCGAACATCACCACGAAGTAGATGAGCAGCGGCACCGCGATGCGAAGCCCATCGAGCGGGACCTGCACGATGGCCTCGCCCTTGAGCGAGAACATCACGACGATGGTGAAGAGCAGCGACACCAGCGTGACCGGCCCGATACGCGGAACGAAGCGCTCCTCGTACCACTCACGGCCCTTCGCCCCGACGAGGATGCGCCGTGTGAGGAAGCCCGCCGCGAATGGGACGCCGAGGTAGATGGCGACGCTCTTGGCGATCTCGCCGATGGTGATGTTCACGACCGCGCCCTCGAGCCCTAGCCACGTCGGCAGGAGCGTCGCGAAGACGTAGGCGTAGACCGAGAAGAACAGCACCTGGAAGATCGAGTTGAACGCGACGAGCCCGGCGCAGTACTCGCGGTCACCCTTGGCGAGATCGTTCCAGACGATCACCATCGCGATGCAGCGCGCGAGGCCGATCAGGATGAGGCCGAGCATGTACTCGGGCTTGTCGCGCAGGAAGACGACGGCGAGCCCGAACATCAGCAGCGGGCCGACGACCCAGTTCTGCACCAGCGACAGCCCGAGCACGCGCTTGTTCGACAAGACGCGCCCGAGCTCCTCGTAGCGAACCTTCGCGAGCGGTGGGTACATCATCAGCACGAGGCCCACGGCGATCGGGATGGACGTCGTGCCGACGCTCATCGCGTCGAGCGCTGTGGTGAAGCCGGGCGCCAAGAAGCCGAGGGCGACGCCGAGCGCCATCGCGGCGAAGATCCACAGCGTGAGGTAGCGGTCGAGGAACGAGAGCTTGCCGGCGACGCCGGCCTTCGTGGTCTCCTGGTCGGTCATGGCTGGCTGGTCTCGGTGACGCGGCGCCTCGGCCTTCGTCTGTCTATCGTCGATAAACGATACAAACGGCGCGCGAAGAGCATCACAGGCCGCCCACGAGCGAGCGGAGCCGGCGCAGCGCGCGCGGCTCGATGCAGTAGCAGACGCGCGGCCCGTCGACGTCGCCCCGGATGAGGCCGGCCTCCTTCAGCACCTTCAGGTGCTGGGAGACCGTCGACTGGGCGAGCGGAAGTTCCTCGACAATTTCCCCACAGATGCAGGCATTCTTGCGGAGCAGGATGCGGACGATCTTCACCCTGGCGGGGTGCGCGAGCGCCTTCGACAAGGCTGCCAACTCCTCGTCGGCCTCGTCGCCCTCGACGGGGCGAAGGTCCGGCTCCTCGCGCGGCGGCGGGCAGCAGGCCGCGCTGGGCTGGCTGGTCTTATTCATCGTAGAACTGCGATATAGCAACCGGCCAACCCGCTGTCGAGGGCGACTTCGTGGCCGAGCTACCCCAGCACGCGCACGCCGATCTCGCCCGTGCGCGGCCTCGTCGGCGTGCGCTCCTTCTGGCAGGCGAGCGCCACCGCCCAAGAACTTGTCGGCGTGGCCGCGCGCGTTGCGCTCGGCGTCGAAGCTGACCTTTCCCGAGGGCAGCACGCGCCGCTTGATCGCGTGGACCTGGCCGACCAGCTCGCGGTCGCGGGGCGGGTAGCCCGTATGAGCTGGCGATTGCTCAGTATCGGTCCTCCGGCCCACACCTCGGCGCCACCGCCCGCGTGCGCCCTGCGTCGGCTGCGCGGCCCTCCCCACCGTGCCGGCGGCGAGCGCTTCCTGTCGGTGCGGATGAGCCAGAAGAACAACTTCACCACCGGCCAGGTGTACGACGCGGTCATCAGCCGCGAGCGGCGCGGCGACTACTTGGGCGGCACGGTGCAGGTGATCCCGCACATCACCGACGAGATCAAAGGCCGCATCTTCGCCGCCGCCGAGGGCAACGACGTGCTGATCGGCGAGGTCGGCGGCACGGTCGGCGACATCGAGAGCCTGCCGTTCCTCGAGGCCATCCGCCAGTTCCGCTGGGATCGCGGGCGCGAGAACGTGCTCTACGTCCACCTGACGCTGGTGCCGTACATCTCCGCCGCCGGCGAGGTGAAGACCAAGCCGACCCAGCACAGCGTCAAGGAGCTCACCGGCCTCGGCATCCAGCCCGACATCCTGCTGTGCCGCACCGACCGGCCGCTGGAGGCGAAGATCAAGGCGAAGATCGCCCACTTCTGCAACGTCGACGAGCGCGCGGTGATCACCGCCCGCGACGTCGACTGCACCTACGAGGTGCCGCTGGCGCTGCACGAGGAGGGCATCGACGAGCGCCTGGTCGAGAAGCTCAACATGTGGACCGGCGCCCCCAACCTCGCCAAGTGGCAGACGGTCGTGCACACCGCCAAGACGGCGCGCGACGTGGTGCGCATCGCGGTGGTCGGCAAGTCCGTCGACCTCGCCGACTCCTACAAGAGCCTCAACGAGGCGCTGGCGCACGGCGGGTTCGCCAACGAGTGCAAGGTGGCGCTCGACTTCGTCGACTCCGAGAAGATCGTCACCGACGGCCTGCCCGAGGACCTCACCGGCGCCGACGGCGTGCTGGTGCCGATGGGCTTCGGGCCGCGCGGCACCGAGGGCAAGATCGCCGCGGTGCGCCACGCCCGCGAGGAGAAGGTGCCGTTCTTCGGCATCTGCTTCGGCATGCAGATGGCCGTGATCGAATACGCGCGCAACGTCTGCGGCCCGGCCGGCGCCAACTCCAGCGAGGTCGACGAACGCACCGCCCATCCGGTCATCCACCTGATGGAGGGCCAGCACACCGTCACCCGCAAGGGCGGCACCATGCGGCTCGGCGCCTATCCGTGCGCGCTGTCGGAGCACTCGCTCGCCGCGCGCGTGTACGGCAAGCGCAAGATCAACGAGCGGCACCGGCACCGCTACGAGTTCAACAACGCCTACCGCGACCAGCTCACCAAGGCCGGCCTGATCCTCAGCGGCGTGTCGCCCGACGATTCGCTGGTCGAGATCGTCGAGATCGCCGACCACCCGTGGTTCATCGGCTGCCCGTTCCACCCCGAGTTCAAGTCGCGGCCGTTCGACTGCCACCCGTTGTTCAAGGGCTTCATCCGCGCCGCCCTGCAGCACCGCGCCGAGGTGCACCAGACGCCCCTGCTGAGCGTGGTGCGGACCGGGCAGTAGCGTGGAGCGGGGCACCGTCCCCGACGCGTCGCAGGGTGCCTGGCGGCTGGTAGCGACGGGCTTCGGCCCGCCACCCCCGATTGGCTCGCCAGCATCCTACCCCCACCCCCCGGCTGGGCGAGTTGTTGGCCGTTCCTGGTCGCCGTCTCGACCCACGACAGTTTCGCCAACCCCGTTCGGCGTCAGGCGCCTGGCCACTCCCGTACGGAAACCGCTGTAAAACTCGCTACTTGGCCGCCGCCTCGCGGGACTGCGCTCGCCCCCGGCAACAAATCTGCAGGCCATCCCATCTTCTTGGGCGAAATCGCCCAAGTAAATGGGCGATATTGGCCACGGACGCGGCGCCCGGGATTCTCAGGAGGAGAGCTTCGGCGGCCGCCCACAACGGGAGGGGAGATTCATGGAGACGAGCACAACGGTGAGACTGACGGCGGCGCTGCTGGCCGCCGCCCTGGCTGCGCCGGCCATGGCGCTGGCGCGCGGCGCGGACGGCCCTGGCCGGCAGCCCGGTCGGCTGCCGATCGTCGATCGCGCCTGCATCGCCGACTGCCGCGCCGCGACCAGCGCGTGCCTGGCGGACGCGCGCGAGGCGGCGTCACCTTGCTTCGCGGGGTGCGCGGATCTGGTCGAGGCGGCGCGCGCGGCCTGCGCGGACGGCGCCGACAGCGACGCGTGCCGCACCGCGACCGCCGCGGCCCGCGCGTGCCTGGCACCCTGTCGGGCGGAGTTGCGGCCGGCGCTGCGCGCCTGCATCGCCGCTGGGCACGATTGCGCGCGCGCCTGTCCGCGGCCCGGCGAGCCGCCGTGCGTGAGCGAGTGCCGCGCCGACGACGTCGAGTGCGTCGCGGCCGTGCGGGCGGCGTTCACCGAGTGCCGCGACGACTGCGCCGAGACGCGCGCGCGGGCGCGGGCGGCGTGCGCCGAGGATCCCGACGGCGAGGCCTGCGCGGCCGGCAAGCTCGCCGTGCGCGCCTGCCTGGCGCCCTGCTACGAGCGCGCGCACGCCGCGCGCCAGACCTGCCGCGAGGCGCTGCGCGCCTGCGTGGCCGCCTGCGACGCCGGCGGCGAATAGTCCGCGGCCCGGCCGCCGACCCGACGGGCGCCGCGTCGTCCGCTCGGGGTTGGCGGTCGGGGCCCGGGGTGTCAGAAGGACGGCGCGGCGCGCGGCGGATCGACCCGCCGCGCGCCGTGCCGGTCCCCCGTGATGTTGAGCCGACCGCTGAGAGCCCACTTCGCCGCCGCCATCCGACGGCTGTTGCGACCGATCGTGCGCCGAATGATCGCCAACGGATTGTCCTACCCGGCCTTCGCCCAGCTCGCCAAGCAGGTCTACGTCGAAGTCGCCGGCGCCGACTTCGGTCTCGCATTCAAGCGCCAGACCGACAGTCGCATCGCCCTGGTCACCGGCATCCCGCGCAAGGAGATCGCGGCGCTGCGGCGCCGCGCCGCGGCCGCCGCCGATCTCGAGGAAGTCGAGGAGACGCTGGTCACGCACGTCACCGGCCGCTGGATGGCGGGCCCGCCCTACGCGACGCCCGACGGCATTCCGCGTCGCCTGCCGTACGAGTCGCCGACGCCCGGCGCGCCGAGCTTCGCCCGGCTGGTGCGCGAGGTCGGCGGCGACATCCCGGTGCGCGCCGTGCTCGACGAGCTGCTGCGCATCGGCAGCGTCGTCCTCGGCGGCGCCGGCGACGTCGAGCTGCGGCGCGAGGCCCACATCCCGGCCGAGGGCGACGAGGGCCGCTTCACCGTGCTCGGCACCGATCCGGGCGAGCTCTTCACCACCATCGCGCACAACATCGAAACCCCCGAGACGCCCTGGCTGCAGCGCAAGGTGGCCTATGACCACATCGGCGCGTCGGCGCTGCCGATGCTGCGCGACGAAGCGCGTCAGGCGGGGCTGGATTTCGTGCGCCGCGCCAACGCCCTGCTGGCGTCGTACGACCGCGACCGCACCGCCGACGCTCCCGGCGGCGCGCGCAGCCGCGTCGCGGTCGGCGTGTACTACTACGAGGAGCCGGTGCCCGAGTCCGCGCCGCCGGCCGACCCGGCCCCGACACCGGCGCCGCCGCCGAGTCGGATCAGGAGGAAGCCATGACCATCCGGCGCGCCCTCGCTCTTCTCGCCCTGCTCGCCCAGCTCGCCGGCTGCGGCTCGGAGGGCGGCGTGACCGGCACCGGCATCGCCGCGTCGGTGAGCGGCAGCATCGTCCAGGTCAGCGACGGGGCGGCACCGGCGCCGCTGCCGTTCCCGATCCGCATCACCGTCGCGGAGGTGCCGGAGGTGACGACGGTGACGGCCGGCGACGGCACCTTCACGCTGCGCGGGGGCTTCGCCGGCGCGGTCACCCTGCTCTTCAGCGACGCCGACACCGCCACCGCCATCGGTCCGCTGCCGCTCGACATACCGGCGGGCTCCGTGACGCTGCTGGAGAACATCGAGATCGACCGCGCCGCGCCCCCGGATGAGCGCATCCGGCCGCTCGCCGTGCGCCAGCTCGACATCGTCGGCCGCGTCGCCCTGGCGGAGTGCGACGGCGAGCCGGCCTCGCTGCTGGTCCGCGACGAGGCGCGTCCGCCGCGGCAGTTCCTCGTCGCGCTGACCGCCGACACCGAGATTCTCGCCCGCGACGGCACGGCGCTCGACTGCGCCGCCCTGCGCCCCGGCCGTCGGGTGGGGGTCGAAGGCTTCCTGCGCCTGCGCGGCCAGACGCTGGTGGCGACGCGCATCGTCGTCGCGCCGCCGCCTGCGGTGGCGCCCGACGAACCGCGGGCGGAGCGCTTCCGCGGCGTGGCGATGGCGGTCGACTGCGGCGTCGGCGAGCTCGTCCTCGCCCAGCGCCTCGACGGCGAGGCGATCCGGCGCCGCGTCCTGCTGGACGAGCGCAGCGAGGTGCGGTGCGACGGCGCGCCGCCGCGCGCCTGCGCCTGCGCGGACATCGCCCTCGGCAGCGGCATCGCCGGCAGCGGCACCCTCTTCCCCCGCCGGCCCGGGGTGGTGGTCGCCGACGTGCTGGTCGTCACGCCGCCGGCGCGCCGGCGCTGACGGCGAGCGGTCGCGGCAGCCGCGGTCGGGACGCAGCGAGCTCGCCGCGCGCCGTCGGCGGTGGCGCGGTGGGCGCGGCCGACCAGGGTGGGCGATCGACCCGGAATTGTGGTTCGGTTTGGCCGATGGCGCGCGAGGTTCGGATCGGCCGGGTGCGCGTCGGCGGGGGGCAGCCGCTGGCGGTCATCGGCGGCACCTGCGTGATCGAGAGCCGCGACAGCGCGCTGCGGCACGCGGAGGCGATGCGCGACGCCTGCGCGGCGCGCGGCCTGCCGTTCATCTACAAATCGTCGTTCGACAAGCGGGTCTCCACACCGGCGAGGTGCTGCGCCGCGCCGAGGACATCGGCGGGGTCGCCGTCCACATCGTCGCCCGTGTCCTGCACCAGGCCGGGCCGGGCGAGATCCTCGTCACGCGCACGCTGAAAGACCTCGTCGCCGGCGCCGGGATCTCGTTCGCATCGCGCGGCACGCACGCGTTCGCCGGCATTCCCGAGCAGTGGCAGATCTTCGCCGTCGCCTGATCGGAAACTGGTTGCTGGTCCGGATTATCGGGCACAGCCGGATCTGGCGCTCCGGGCCGCTCGGTGGATAAGAGAGGCTGAACACGCAGTCAGCGCCGCGCGAGAACGGTGCCTGGGAGGAGCCATGCCCGCCGCTACGCCGTGGCCGCGCAAGACGCGCGAGCTGCACAACCATCACTTCGACTCGACGATCTGGAACGATCTGCGCTTCCGCGACGACGACATCGTCATCGCGACCTACGCGAAGGCCGGCACCACCTGGAGCGGGTAGCCCGTATGAGCTGGCGATTGCCCATGCACCTGCCCGATCGGCGTGCCGATCCGCGACAAGATGCTCGACGCGCACCGCCTGCTCAGCCTGCCGGCGTGAGACGCGCCGGCATCGCGGCGGCGATGTTCGTCGTGCTGGGCGCCGCATCCGCGGCGCCTGGCGCGGCACGCCGGGTGGCGGACCTCGGCCTCGCACCGGCGGTCGAGAATGAGCACGCGAGCGCCAGCACGCGCTCGTGGGTACGGCTCGGGACCCGTACCTGCTTCCCGGCCGACGACGGCATTCATGGTCGCGAGCTGTGGTGCACGGAGGGCACGCGGGCGAGCACGCGGCTCGTGCGCGATATCTATCCCGGCCAGCGCGCGTCGGATCCGCAGGACCTGACGCCGTTCGGCGGCGCTCTCTATTTCGGTGCGGCCGACCCTGTACACGGATGCGGACTGTGGCGGACCGACGGCACCAGTACCGGCACGGAGCGCGTCGCCACCATCGCGCCGGTCGTCGACTGCGAGGTGCCGGGGAGCAGCGTGCCCGGCGGCTCACCCGCCGGTTTCGCCGCCCTCGATGACGCGCTGCTCTTCTCGGCAGGGAACTCGACGCATGGCCGGGAGCTGTGGCGCAGTGACGGGACATCGGCGGGCACGGTCCTGGTGGCGGATCTCTCTCCCGGCCTGGACGCCACGGGTCGAGCTGCGAGCACACACCCCCGGCTGATTACGTCGCTCGGCAGCGTTGCGTTGTTCGAAGCCCTCGGGGGTGACGATCCCAGGCGCGCGACGCTGTGGCGGAGCGATGGGACGGAGGCAGGGACATTCGAGCTGCTACAGCAGCGGCCCGTAGCGACGGCGTCCGGGGCGTCGGCGTTCACTCGGCTCGGCGAGCTCGGCGTGTTCGGTGTCTTGCAGGACTCGGCAGTCGAGGTGTGGCGGAGCGACGGGACAGCCGCAGGAACCTACGCGCTCGGGCGCTTCGCACACCCGGAAGCTGCGCGTCTCGCGGTGTGGAATGGGCGCGCGTACTTCCTGTCGCGCGAGAGCACCGAGGTGGAAACCGGCCTATGGAGCACTGACGGGACCGTTGGCGGAACGCGGCGCGTCGGCTTCGCACTGCCCCGCAACCTCCTCGACACCACCCCTGAACTCGTGCCGGGCCGAACGCATCTGTTCTTCACGCTCGGGGGCCGGCGAGAGCTCTGGGCCAGCGATGGACACCCCGACGGTACCCGACCCATCCTCGACGCGTTCTCAGAGCCGGTCGACGCGAGGGGACTGACGCCGTTTCGCGACGGGGTGGCGTTCGCGACTCATGTTCCAGAAGTCGGGTGCGCGCTCCACTTCACGGATGGATTCGCGGTTCTCGGTCCGTTCGCTGGGCCGCCGGGACCGCCGGACGCCTGTGCGCGCGAGCCGTTCGCGAGTCTGCCGCCGGTGGCAGTCGACGCGCGGGACGACGCTCTCATCTACATCGCCGACGACGGTATCCACGGCCCGGAGCCCTGGATGACGGATGGCACGGCCGAGGGGACGCGCCTTCTGCTCGACATCGATGCCGCGAGCAAGCGAACAGCCGACGGACTTGTGCCCGCGAGCCTGCTGCCACTGACCGATACCCTGCTGCTCGATACCGGTGCGCTGCTCGCGCTGGATGTGACGAGCGGCACAATGCAGTCCCTGGGCACGGTCGATCCGGGACCTCGCATCCGTCTCGGCAATCGCGCGGTGTTCGCCTTCAACCAGGATGGCGATGTGCGGCTGCTGGGAACCGGCGGCGCGCCATCGACCACCGAGGTATTCGCGACGATCCGCCACGCTTCGGTCACGCTGCTGACGGCGATCGATGAGCGACTCGCGTTGATTGGCGTCGGCGCGCCGGGCGCGGATGGGACCTTGTGGAGTACCGACGGAACCACGTCTGGCACCGCGGCGGTGGGCACGTTTGCGCAGCCGGTGCACGATGTGGCCGTGCTGCCCGGAGGCATCGCGTTGTTCGCCGCGGGAACCGATGAGCACGGGGAGGAGTTGTGGCGCAGCGACGGGCGTGAATCGGACACGCGGCTCGTCAAAGATATCCGACCCGGAAGCGTCGGCGCGTCGCTCCAGCTCCGCGGTGTCCATGGCGGCGCGCTCTATTTCATCGCCGATGATGGCGTGCACGGACCCGAGCTGTGGCGGAGCGACGGCACGGCGCAGGGGACGACACTCGTCGTCGATGCCAACCCCGGCCCCGCCGGCCTCGGCAGCGTGTCGGTCGCCGCCGCGGGCGCGCACACGCTGGCTCTGATCGGTGCCGATGCCTCCGGGTGCGACCGACGAGTGCTGTGGCGCCTCGCGCCTGCGCCCGCGGAGCCGATCATCGAACACACCTATGACAACTGCTTCGCGCCCGAGCTGGTCGGAGTCGGCGAACACGTCCTGTACGTCGGATCTGATGCCGCATCAGGCGCCGAGCTGTGGCGAACGGACGGAACGGTTCGCGGCACGCGTCGCGTCGTGGACATCAACCCGGGTCCGGCGAACGGGATGGAGATCGAATTTCCGTCACGCCTGACGAGCCTGTACCGATTCGCTGACCGCGTCGCGTTTCTCGCGAATGATGGCGTCAGCGGGGTCGAGGTGTGGAGCAGCGACGGCAGCAGCGGTGGCACCCACATGCTCACCGATTTCAATCCGCGTCCGCCGGAGGCGTACTACGGTCAGCATGGCGCATTGCTGCCACTCGGCGACCGCCTTCTGTTCTACGGATTCGAACCGAACACCGGCTCCGAGCCCTGGATCACAGACGGCACGCCGGCGGGAACGCGCCTGCTCGCCGACATCGCGCCGGGACCCTTGTCCTCCTATCCGGGCGACGAGATCACGCCCAACGGCTTCGAGGCTGTCGGCCGCATCGCCGTTCGGTTCGGCGATCAGATCTTTTTGATTGCGGACGACGCGCGCACCGGACGCGAGCTGTGGCAGGCCACGCTGGCGGAGCCGACCTGTGCGGGCGACTGTGACGACGACGGCACTGTCTCGGTCAACGAGCTCGTGCGCGGCGTCGGGATCGCCCTCGGCGCTCAGCCGGTCGGGCTATGCATCGCCCTCGACGACAATCGCGATGGCGAAGTGCGCATTCCTGAGCTGATCAGCGGCGTGCAGTCGTTGCTCGCGGGGTGTCCGGCATTCGGCGGCACCGGGTGAGTCACCTGCCTGCCTCGACCGTGCGTACGCGGTCGCGCGCTCGCGGCGCGGGCGCGTGCACAGGGTTGTGCGCTTCCGCGCCGGCGCCGTCGGATGCTGACTGCGATGGGAGCGCACGCCAATCGCCTGGTGCACGAGTCGAGCCCCTATCTGCGCCAGCACGCGCATAACCCGGTCGACTGGTACCCGTGGGGCGAGGAGGCGTTCGCGCGCGCCCGCCGCGAAAACAAGCCGGTGCTGCTCAGCGTCGGCTACTCGGCCTGCCACTGGTGCCACGTCATGGAACGCGAGTCGTTCGAGGACGAGGCGATCGCGGCGCTGATGAACGCGCACTTCATCAACGTCAAGCGGGTAGCCCGTATGAGCTGGCGATTGCCCATGACCGTCAGTATCGGTCCTC
>CBFGUK010000035.1:0-32655 GCA_965651925.1 uncultured bacterium
CCCTCCAGCTTGGCGATGATCTGCAGCATGACCTCGTCGGCGCCGCCGCCGATGCTGAGCAGGCGCGAGTCGCGCCAGTAACGCGAGACGAGGAACTCGTCGGTGTAGCCGTAGCCGCCGTGGAACTGCAGGCACCAGTCGGCGACGCGGCGCACGAGGCGGCCGGCGGCGAGCTTCGCCATCGACGTCTCGCGCGTGCACTCCTCCTGGGCGACGTACATGCGCACGCAGTGGTAGTTGAGCTGGCGCAGCAGCTCGATCTCGGTCTGCAGCTCGGCGAGCGTGAACTGCACGTGCTGCTTGGCGAGCAGCGGCTTGCCGAATACCTGGCGATCGCGGGCGTACTGCACGGTGCGGTCGAGCATCGCCTGCGCGCCGGCGGCGGCGCCGATGGCGGCGACCATGCGCTCCTTCTGGAACTGCTTCATCTGGTAGATGAAGCCCCAGCCCTCCTCGCCGATGCGGTTTTCGACCGGCACGCGCACGTCGTCGAACACCAGCTCGGCGGTGTCGGAGCAGTGGTTGCCGATCTTTTCGAGCTTGCGCGCGACACCGAAACCCGGTGAGTCGGTCGGCACGACGAGCAGCGTGAAGCCGTGATGCCCGGCCGCCGCGTCGGTCTTGGTGAGCAGCGTGATGTAGTCGGCCTGCGTGCCGTTGGTGATGAAGATCTTGCGGCCGTTGACGACGTACGAATCGCCGTCGCGCTTCGCGTGCGTCTGGATCGAAAAGACGTCGGAGCCGGCACCGGGCTCGGTGACGCCGATCGCGCCGACCATCTCGCCGGCGATCGACGGCTTGAGGAAGCGCTCCTTCAGCTCGTGGCTGCCGAAGTCGTGCAGCGCCGGCGTGCACATGTCGGTCTGCACCATCAGCGCCATCGGGATGCCGTTGCACGGGCAGGCTTCCGACATCGCCTCGCAGTAGGCGGCCGTCCACCAGTAATCGAGGCCGCTGCCGCCGTACGCGGGGTCGTACGTGATGCCGAGCAGGCCGAGCTCGCCGGCGCGCTTGAACACCTGGTGGGCGGGGAACGTGCGCTCCTTCTCCCACTCGTCGATGTACGGATTGACCTCGTTGGTGAAGAAGTCGCGGATCGTCTGCTGGAACGCCTGCTGCTCGGCCGTGAAGTAGTTCATCGCTGCGGCCGTAGCATTGGCGGTCGCGCTTTGACAGCGCGGCGGCGGCGCGCCGGCGGGCCGCTTCCCGCCCTGCGTCAGGACGCCCGCACCGCGACCACCCGCCGTCAGGCGGCGGCGATCAGCGTGTGGGCAGTGGCGTCGGCGATGCGGGCGGTGACGAGATCGCCGGGGCGCGCGTCGCCGGCGGGCACGACGGCGGTGGTGAACTGCGGCGTCTTGCCGGCGAGCCAGCCCTCCGGCCGGCGGGCTGGCCCTTCGACCAGCACCTCGACCTCGCGGCCGATCCACGCCGCGTTGCGCTCGGCGCTGATGCGCTCCTGCTGGTCGATCACCGCCTGCAGGCGGTGCCCCTTCTCCGTCTCGGACACCGTCTCGTCCCACTTCGCGGCGCGCGTGTGCTCGCGGCGCGAGTACTTGAACATGAACGCGCTGTCGAAGCGGACGGTGCGCATCAGCGCGAGCGTCGCCTCGAAGTCGCGCTCGCTCTCGCCGGGGAAGCCGACGATGATGTCGGTGCTCAGCGCGAGCTCCGGCACCGCGGCGCGCAGGCGCTCGACGAGGCGGAGATACTGCTCGGCGGTGTAGCCGCGCGCCATCGCGTCGAGCACCGTGTCGCTGCCCGACTGCATCGGCAGGTGGAGCTGCGGCGCGACCTTGTCGCAGGTCGCCATCGCCTCGATCACCGCGTCGCTCATGTCGCCGGGATGCGGCGAGGTGAAGCGCAGGCGGGCGAGGCCCTCGATCGCGTTCGCCGCGCGCAGCAGCGCGGCGAAGTCGGTGTCGCCGTCGCGGTACGCGTTCACCGTCTGGCCGAGGAAGACCACCTCGCGGTAGCCCGCGGCGACCGCGCCGCGCACCTGGGCGAGCACCGCCTCGGCGGGCACGCTGCGCTCGCGGCCGCGCACGAACGGCACGATGCAGAACGTGCAGAACTTGTCGCAGCCGCGCATGACCGTCACCCAGGCGCGCACGCCGGCGGCGCGCTGTGGTGCGAGGTCGGCGTACGTCTCGGTGCGGTCGAGACGCACGTCGACGAACGGGTCGCCGCTGAGCAGCTCGGGCAGGCGGCGGTAGCCGTCCGGGCCGACGACGAAGTCGAGCCGGTCGAGGAGGCGGTCGCGCACGTGCTGCGCCATGCAGCCGGCGATGCCGATCTGCACGTGCGGCCGGCGCACCTTGTACTGCGCCAGCGTGCCGATGCGGCCGAGGATGCGCTCCTCGGCATGCTCGCGGATCGCGCAGGTGTTGAGCAGGATGACGTCCGCCTCGGCCGGGTCCCCGGCCGCGGTATAGCCCGAGCGCGCGAGATGACCGCGCATCAGCTCGGTATCCGCCAGGTTCATCTGGCAGCCGTAGGTCTCGATGTAGACGGCGGGCATGACGCCCGCGACGCTACCGGGGCGCCGGCGCGGAGGCAACGCGGGGACGCCGGTGGATCCCCTCTGCCGAAGTGGGTTCAGGGTGAAGGGCGTTGTCGCCGACCGGGGCGCGGCGACCAGCTGGTTGCGGAGCGGCTGCGCGCGGCCGTTGCCCCGCGCTGGATGTGTCGGCTTCCCCTCACCCTTAATCCTCTCCCCTGGCGGGGAGAGGGGACCTGAATGGACCGGCAGCTCAGTGGTAGCCGAGCTGGCGCAGCTGGTCGACCTGGTTGTCGGTGAGGCGCGGGACCTGCGTATCGCCGCGGTCGCGGTCGATGAACGGCTGCAGCAGCTGGCGCAGCTCGGCGACGCGCTCGGGATGATGCATGGCGACGTCGATCAGCTCCGCCGGATCGCGGCGCAGGTCGAACAGGCGCACCTCCTCGAACTGGTAGGGCTTCGTCACCACCACGAGCTTGCTGTCGCGGTCGCGCACCATGCGCACCTTGCCGCGCACCCCGCTCACATACGTGTCGGGGTCGACGCCGACGAACGTCGCCCCGCTTTCACCGTACGCCCAGAGTGCCGGCACCTCGCCGCCGGTCAGCGCCGGCAGCAGGCTGATGCCGTCGAGCCCCTGCGGCGCCGGCGCCGAGGCGACGTCGAGCATCGTCGGCATGATGTCGACGACACGGACGAGGTCGTCGACGACGCGCCCGCGGACCGCGCGCGGGAAGTCGTCGGGCAGGCGGATGACGAGCGGGACGTGCATCGCCGCGTTGTGCACCCGCGCGCCGTGCGTGAAGTAGCCGTGCTCGCCGAACGCCTCGCCGTGGTCGGAGGTGACGACCACCGCCGTGGTGCGCAGCAGGCCGGCGTCGCGCAGGCGCTCGAGCAGCGCGCCGACCATCGCATCGGTGGTGCGCAGCGCCGCGTCGTAGTGGGCGATGAGGTGGCGCCGCGTCTTGGTATCGTACCCCGGCTCGTAGAACCGCTTGCGGTAGCTCTCCTCGTCGGTCAGCCGGAAGCCGCCGGTGCGCTGCACCATGCCGGGCAGCGGCAGGCCGTCGTTGAACTCGTGCTCGTGATCGTCGCAGGGGTCGAAGTCGGCCAGGTTCGCGGGCGAGGCCATGTAGGGCCAGTGCGCGGCCATGAGCCGCACGTAGGCGAAGAACGGCTGCGTGCGCCGCGCCGCGATCCAGTCCCAGACGGCGCCCAGCACGATGTTGTCGGACATGGTCCGCTCTTCGCGCAGGACGCTGGCGGGAATGATCTCGGTCGCGCGCTCCAGGGCCGGCGCGCGGATGTCGACGAACTCGTCGAAGCCGCGATCGCCCATCAGGTCGCGCAGGAACGGCATGAAGTCGAACGCGGCGGTGTCGTAGCCGCGCGCGCCGAGCAGCGAGGCGAGCTGCGGGATCGCGGGGTCGAGCGGCTCGTCGAAGATGAAGCGCACGCCGTGATGCGGCGGATAGAGCCCGGTGAGGATCGAGGCGAACGACTGCCAGGTGCGCGGTGCGACGGTGCTCGCGAGGCGGAAGTTCGTGCCCTCCGCCGCGAGCTGATCGATCGCCGGCGTCGTCTGCCGACCGTAGCCGTTGGCCGACACGTGATCGGCGCGCACCGTGTCGAGCACGAGCAGCAGCACGTTGTACCGCGGCGGGTCGGCGGACGTGCACCCGGCGAGGATCGCGGACGCGAGGCAGAGGGACACCGCGGTGCGGCACAACGCGGACAGCATGAACTGACGACCCTTGTCGGGGTGACGCCGTAAGTCAACGCCAAGGCGCGCCACGCGCCCGGCGCCCGCGGCGCGGCGCACACCATCGGCAGCGGCCGCATGCGCGTGTCGTCGCCGCTCGTGGGATTGGCGTGCTGGTCGCGGCACCGGCAGCATGGCATGGAGCGCCATGCCCGCCTCGCTCGACACCTACACCCACGGTCACCACGCGTCGGTCGTCGCCCAGCATCGCAAGCGCACCGCGGCGGAAGCCGCCCGCTTTCTGCTGCCGCACCTGCGCCCGGGCATGCGGCTGCTCGACGTCGGCTGCGGACCGGGGTCGATCACCGTCGGACTCGCCGAGGCGGTGGCGCCCGGCGCGGTGCTCGGCATCGATCTCGCCGCCGACGACGTGCTCGGCACCGGCCGCGCGCTGGCGGCAGAGAAGGGCCTGACGAACGTCCGCTTCGCGCGCGCCGACCTGTTCGCGCTCGGCGACCGCGACGGCTTCGACGCCGTGTACGCGCATCAGGTCCTGCAGCATCTCGACCAACCGGTCGAGGCGCTGCGCGCCCTGCGCGCCCTGCTGCGCCCGGGCGGCCTCCTCGCGGTGCGCGACAGCGACTACGGCACGTGCACGTGGAGCCCGCCGGATGCGGCGCTCGACCGCTGGCTCGCCGTCTATCATGCGGTGGCGCGCCGCAACGGCGCCGAGGCCGACGCCGGCCGCTACCTCTACGGCTGGCTGCGCGCCGCCGGCTTCACCGATGTGACGCTCAGCGGCACGACGTGGACGTTCCCCGGCTACGACCGCGTCGAGACCTGGGCGACGTCGTGGGCGGAACGCACGACCGCATCGAACCTCGCCCGCAAGGCGGTCGAGTACGGCATCGCCACCGCCGACGAGCTGCAGGAAATCGCCGATGGCTTCCGCGCCTGGGGGCAGCACCCCGATGCGTTCTTCTCGATCGGACACATCGAAGCGCTCGGGAGGCGCGGCGCGTGATGGCGCGCTGATCGATCGAGCCACGGAGAGGTGGAGGACACCGAGTCGATGGATGATTGCGTACTCGACTCCGTCTCCGCCTCGGTGGCGATCGATCACAGCCGCTCGCATGCCGTGGCGCGGATGACCAGCTCCTGCTGGCGGAAGCGGGCGGCGAGCTCGTCGCGGTAGCGCTGCCACCACGCGCGGTCGAGCCGCTCGGCCATCACTTCGAGGATCACCACGTCGTCGCGCGCGACCGCGCCGCTGTCGTCCTTCCACACCCCTTCTGCCGGCGAACGGCGATAGGCGGTCACGCCGCCGAAGGCCGCGGTGAGCTCGTCGCGCACGCGGTTGAACTGCTCGTGTGTGAACGACCGCCCGTCGTTGTCGTAGAGCGGCAGCAGGATCTGGACGAGGTGCATGCCTGAGACGGCAGTATCCGGGCGGCGCCGCGATCAGCCACCGGGCCGGAGTCGTTCTGCAGCCGGCCCTGCCCGCAACTCGCCCCGGCGGCAGCGCTCCAGCATGGGCTGTTAGCCTCGTGCGCCTTCCGGCCGCGAAGGCGCGGAGCACGCGAAGTTCGGCAAGGAGACTGTCAGAGGGACCCGGTCTTCTGGCCTGACGGCCAACAGCCGGCAACCCACCTCGGCGGTACGCCGAGCCTCGGTGGCAACGCCGCCGCCGCTACTCGGGCAGGCGGGCGCCGGCGGCGCGCGCCTGGGCGACGAGCGCGTTGACGTAGTCCGGCTCGAGCGCCTTGCGCGGGTGGCTCGCAGTGAGCTGGCCCATGAACGGCGGATGGATCGAGTAGCCGAGCATCTCGCAGAGCCGCTCGGGCATCTCGCGCGCCACCGCCGGCGGCACGGCGAGGACGAAGTTCTCCTGCTGGCGCGCCCACGGCTCGCAGTACTGGTTGGAGAAGGCGCCGCGCGGCGCGGTGCTGCGGTTCGCGCCGCCGCGGTGCAGCAGCGTCCCGGCGAACACGAGACACGCGCCGGCGGGCATCGTCACCGTCTGCGCCTGCGCGGCGAGCGCCGCCTCGGCGCGCGCCAGCTCGGGGGTCGGCGCGGCGAGCACGTCGAACGACCGGCCGAGCTCGGCATCGCTCCAGCGATGGCTGCCGGGGATCACCTCGGTGCCGCCGTTGTCGGCGGTGAACGGATCGACCGCGACGATGGTCGACAGCGACACCATCGGCCGCGGCCGCGGCAGGCGGTAGAACGTATCGTCGTAGTGGAACGGCTGCGGCGTTTCATCCGGCCCGATCGCGATCGCCTGGCTGGCGGTGAGGAGGAAGCCGGGCTGCAGGAAGTGCGCGCAGAGCGCGAGCACGCGCGCATCGAGCACGATCGGCCAGAACACGCGGCCGCGCGCCACCAGCGTGTAGACGCGCTCGGTGCGCGTGCCCTCGAAGTCGTTCCGGCCCTGATGCGAGCCGAGATAGAACGCGAGCACGCGCCGCACCTCGGCGAGCGTCGGCGCGTCGAGGAAGTCGGGGATGATCGTGAACCCCTGCGTCTCGATCGCACGCACGTGCGCCGCCGCATCGAACGTCGCCACGCGTCGCTTCCTCGCACCGGCCGTGGCGCAATGCAACGCGTCGCCGTGCCGCGCGCGCGGCGGGCTGCACAGGGGCCCGCACTACCGCGTATCGCGTATGGCTCATGATCCGAGGGCCTCGGGCCGGACGCCCTCGGGCCATAAGCGATATGCCATGAGCCAGAAGCGGCAGGCGCGCTCTGTTACAGGCTGAGCTGCACGCCGACCCCGAGGTACTGGATGTGACGGTCGTAGAACTGGCCGTTCGGCGACTGGCCGTTGAAGTACTGGGCGAGCAGGCGCAGCGTGCGCCGCCCGCCGCGCTCGGTGCCGAACTGCAGGCCGGCCATCGGCGCGACGTTCGCCGTCCAGCCGCCTTCCTCGAGCACCTGCAGGTCGACGGCGGCGACCGGGCGGGCGGGCAGCGGCCAGTCGAAGCGCTCGCCGAGATACTCGAGCCCGAACTGCAGCGACCACGGCTGGATCTCCGACGGTTCGACGCGGAAGAGGTACCCGGCGCCGCCGTACGTGCGCAGGCCGATCGGCCACTCGTACGACAGCAGCAGGTTCAGCCCCTCGTAGCTCAGGTTGACGCGCTCGACCGCGCTCCGCAGCAGGTATTCGTCGCCGAGATGCGAGCTCTGGTGGAAGACGCGCAGCAGGGCCGAGGCGTTGCCGCGGCTGTACGCCAGCGGCAGGGCGACGAAGTAGTCGGCATTGACGAGGTCGACCGAGCTGCTGGTGAGATCGAAGATCGAGAAGACGCCGCCCTGGATGCCGGTCTGGAAGATGCCGATGCCGCCGGCGTCGTACTGCAGCAGGCTGAACGACTCGCCGAAGCTGACGTTGCCGACGCTCGAGAGCTCGGCGTCGTCGATGTAGTAGTCGTACGCCGCCGCGAAGCGCGGCCAGCGCGGATCGGCGATCAGCGGCCGGAAGGCCTGCCGCGCCGGCAACCACGTCCAGCGCCGCGGCGCCGCAGGCACCTCGACGACCGCGGGAGCCGCCTCGGCGGGTTCGTCCGCCGGCGGCTCGACGACGACCTGTGCGACGCCGGCGATCTGCTGCAGCGCCGTCACCACGCGCTCGCGTTCGGACTCGGCCAGTCGGGCGCGGACGGTGATCACCCCGTCGCGCACGGACACTGCCTCGAGCGGGATCTGGAAGTCGCGCGCCAGCACCGCGGCGGCGTAGCCGCGCAGAAACTCGTCGCTCACCACCGGCGCGGCTCCCGCAAGACAGAGCGCCGCGGCGCCGGCGATGATGGTGCGGCCCAGGACTCGAATGCGCATCGGCGCGTCCCCCTTCGCCTCCCCATGCTACGGGTGCCGCCGCCGGATGCAGCCGTCCGCGCGGAACTTCCCCGCCGCCCGCGCGGCGCGGCGAGGGTCGCGTGCGCGTGCCGGCGTTGGTGCGCGCGTCTGGTAGGCTGCCGGCATGCGCATCGCCTCCCTGCTGCCCAGTGCCACCGAGATCCTGTGCGCGCTCGGCCTCGCCGAGCACCTCGTCGGCGTCTCGCACGAGTGCGACTACCCGCCGGAGATCGTCGGCCGCCCGGTGCTCACCGAGCCGAAGATCGATCCGCGCGGCACCTCGCGCGCGATCGACGACGCCGTGCGCGCCCTCGTGCGCGACGGGCTGAGCGTCTACCGCATCCGCGAGGAGGCGCTGCGCAGCGCGCGCCCCGACCTGATCGTCACCCAGGAGCAGTGCGAGGTGTGCGCGGTCTCCACCACCGAGGTGCGCGCCGCGGCGCAGGCGCTGCTCGCGGCGCCGGCGACGATCGTCTCGCTGGCGCCGAACCGGCTCGAGGACGTGCTCGCCGATTTCACGCGCGTCGCCGCGGCGGCCGGCGTCGAGGACGCCGGTGCGCGGCTCGTCGCCGCGAGCCGCGAGCGGCTCGAGCGCATCCGCCGCCGCGTCGCCCACGCCCACAGCCGGCCGCGCGTCGCCTGCCTCGAGTGGCTCGATCCGCCGATGATCGCCGGCAACTGGATCCCCGAGCTCGTCGCCCTCGGCGGCGGCACGGCGGTCCTCGCCGAGGCCGGCGCGCACAGTGCGACGATCACCTGGCAGGCGCTCGCCGATGCGGCCCCCGACGTCGCGATCGTCATGCCGTGCGGCTTCGGGCTCGAGCAGACGCGCCGCGAGCTGCCGGCGCTCGTCGCGCGCCCGGAGTGGCAGGCGCTGCCCGCGGTGCGCAACGGCCGCGCCTACGTCGCCGACGGCAACGCCTACCTCAACCGCCCCGGCCCGCGGCTGATCGACAGCGCCGAGCTGCTCGCCGGCCTCATCCAGCCGGGGTTCTGCGCCAGCCTCATCCCGGCGGGGAGCTGGGAGAAGCTGTGATCGCAGCTGACGCAGCTGACGCAGATAGCGCCACCGAGACAGGGAGGACGCCGAGTCGAGTGTGTCGTTGCAGGAGACAGGAATGATCGATTCGACTCGTTGTCCTCTCCACCTCGGTGGCTGATCCTGTTGGTGGCTGATCCTCTGCACGTCAGCGCCGGGGCGCGGGTGGGATGGTGACCTCGATGCGGGCGGTGTTGTTGCCGTAGTCGGACTCGAGGACACGGCGCGCCGGATTGACGGTCACGTCGAGCGCGTAGGTGCCGGCGGGCACGTCGGTGATGTCGACCCACTGGCATTCCACGTTGCGGCCGTACGTATCTGCCCAGCCGGCGCTGATGCCCTGGTTGCCGCAGTCCTCGAAGCGCGGCCGCGGGCGGCTGTTCGGCACCACCGGGAAGAGATCGACGAGACACCACGCGTGCTTCTCGCCGCGCGCCAGGGTCGCCCCGGCGGCGCTGCGCAGGCGCAGGTCCCAGAATCCGTTGAACGCGTACTGCTCGTAGCACGCGTCCCACTCGTAGAGCCGGCTGCGCGGCGGATCGCCGAGCGCGAGATCGGCGCGCCCGACGTTCGGCGTGATGATGGTGAAGCGCAGCAGCCGGCGGCGGCCGGTGCCGCGCACACACCCCTTGCGCACCGCGCAGTCGTTCGCGGTGAACGACCGCGTCTCGATGAGCAGCGAGCTGCGCACCGCCGCGGCGTCGACGGTGAGATCGGGCAGCGCCACATTGCCGCCGCCGCCGATCGGCGTGCGCGTCGGCCGCCGGGTGGCGGTCGGGATGCGGGTGCGTGTCGGCCGCACCGGCCGCGGCGTCTGCTGCCGCCGCGGCGTCATCGTGCGCGTGAACGTCGGCGTGCGCGGCCGCGGCCGCGTCGGCGTGCGCGTCGCGCGCGTCGCGCCGCCGCCGTGTGCAGTCGCCGCCGTCCAGTTGCCGGCCAGCGGGTCCGGCGGACCGCTGTGACAGTCGCCGCACGGCTGGTTGCTGCCCGGCGTCATCCGGCCGACCCGCTCGGGATCGCCGACTGCCAGCCGCGCGCAGCCGACGAGCGCGCTCGCCACGGCGCGGCCATCGCCCGCGCGAGCGGTCACCCGCACGGCGAGGTTGAGGTAGCCGTTCCCGTACGCGCGGCCGCTCCACTGCAAGCCGGCCCGCCGACCGGCGAGCAGCGTGCGCAGCGGTCGCGGGGTGACCTGGACGAGCAACGAGGCCGAGCCGATGCTTGTGACGACGATCGGATCGGCGCCGACCTGCTGCAGCGGCGCGCCGGTGTCGTTGTCGACCTGGGCGATCACCGACACCCGGCCGCCGCTGTTGCTGGCGCTGCAACGCACCTGCAGGGCCTCCGCCGCCGTGGCCGCGAGCAACCAGACGGCCCCTGCGGCACCGACGATCGCCACCTTCCCCGCTGCTGTCCGACTCATCGCTGATCCCCCCTGGCGGCAGACGGGCGACACCGGCATCGCTCCATTTCCCCGCGCGCCGCATGCAACCCGACCGAGCCGCCAGACGAGAGGACGAAGCGCAGCCCCGCGCCTGATCGATGTCAGCCCGCATCGATGACGCCGGGCCACTCGCCGGCCTTCGCGTCTTCGCGCCTTTGCGTTGCATCCTCACGCGCAGGCGTGGCACGCGGAATGTGCTAGCGGACTGCGCGGCTCTGCGGTGAAAGGATCAGACCATGCCCGGACCACTGGAAGGCATCCGCGTCGTCGAGCTCGGGTTCTGGGTCGCCGGACCGGCGGCGGCGGGGATCATGGCCGACTGGGGCGCCGAGGTGGTGAAGATCGAGCCACCGGAGGGCGACCCGATGCGCGGGCTGTTCGTGCAGGCGGCGGGCGTCGACGTGCCGGTCAATCCGCCGTTCGAGCTCGACAACCGCGGCAAGCGCAGCCTGACGCTCGATCTGCGCCGCGAGGAGGCGCGCGCCATCGCCGGCGCGCTCATCGCCCGCGCCGACGTCGTGGTGACCAACCTGCGCGCCGCGGCACTGGCGCGCGTCGGCCTCGACTATCCGAGCGTGCACGGGCGCAATCCGCGCCTCGTCTACTGTCATCTCACCGGCTACGGCGTCGCCGGGCCGGATCGCGACCGTCCGGCCTACGACGTCGGCGCATACTGGGGGCGTGCCGGCGTCGCGCTGGCGCTGACACCGAAGGGCGGCGAGCCGCCGCAGCAGCGCGGCGGCATGGGCGATCACACCACGGCGCTCGCCGCGGTGAGCGCAATCTGCGCGGCGCTGGTCGCGCGCCAGCGCACCGGCCGCGGACAGTTCGTCACCACGTCCCTGCTGCGCACCGGCGCGTACGTCCTCGGCTGGGATCTGAACACCCGCCTGCGCCTCGGCCGCATCGAGTCGCCGTACGACCGGCAGCACGCGCCCAACCCGGTGGTCAACTGCTACCGCGCCGGCGACGGCAAATGGTTCTGGCTGCTCGGCCTGCAGGCCGACCGGCACTGGCCCGACCTCGTGCGCGCGCTCGACCGCCCCGAGCTGCGCGACGATCCGCGCTTCGCCGACATCCGCGTGCGCCGCGAGCACCGCACGGCGTGCGTCGCGGCGCTCGATGCGATCTTCGCCACGCAGCCGCTGGCGCACTGGACGGCGCGCTTCGATGCCGCCGGCATGTGGTGGGCGCCGGTGCAGACCGTCGGCGAGCTGATCGACGATCCGCAGGCGCGCGCCGGCGGTGTCTTCACGCGCGCCGCGGTCGCCGACGGCGAGGCGGAGATGGTCGCCACCCCGGCCGACTTCGCCGACACGCCCGGCGTGCCGCCCGCGCCCGCACCGGAGTGCGGCCAGCACAGCGAGGAGATCCTCCTCGAGCTCGGGTACGACTGGGAGCAGATTGCGGCCCTGCGGGAGTCAGGCGCGCTCGGGTAGTCCGCAGATCAGCAGGCATCCGCAGATGACGCAGATGGCGCAGACGGCGCGCGTCGCGGGAAAGCGCACGGCGGGGTCAGTGATCTGATTCGAACACGGGGGTGACGCAACGCCGGCGGCGGCCTCTGCACAACGGTGCGCGCGTGCTACACACAGCGCCGTGCTGGGCGCCGCCGCCGTCGTGTCCGTCGCCGCCGGCGTCGCCGGCGCCTGGCTGCTCGCCCGCGGCGAGCTCATCGGGCTGGCGCTGCTCGCCGCCGGCGTCGGGCTGCTGCGCTGGCCGCGCTCGGTCTGGACCCTGCCCGACCCGCCCGAGCTCGCGCCGCGCACGCGCCGCCTGCTGCTGCTCGCCATCACGGCGCTGGCGGCGTTCGCGCGCCTGTGGCGCATCGATCAGCCGGGGCTCTGGGGCGACGACGCGATCAACGGCCTGCTCGCGTTCGACGTCCTCGACGGCCGCATCCGCTCGCCGTTCCAGCTCGTCGCGCATGCCCACAGCATGTTCCACGCGCTGTCGAACTATCTGATCGCCGGCGCGTTCCTCGCCTTCGGCGCCGATCTCTGGACGCTGCGCCTGCCGGGCGTGCTGCTCGGCATCGCCGGCGCCCCGCTGCTCTACGGCACCGTCGCACCGCTGTTCGGCGCCCGCACCGCGCTCCTCGCGGCACTCTTCTATGCCGCCTCGCCGCCGCAGCTGACGCACGCCAAGCAGCTCCTGCAGATCATCGCCGGCGAGGTGTTCCTGCTCGCCGGGCTCTGCCTCCTCGTCCGCGGCTGGACGGCACGGCGCACGTGGATGGTGGCGGCGGCCGGCGTGCCGCTCGCCGCCTGCGTCTATACGTACCACTCGGCGCGCCTGGCGCCGGTGGTGGCGCTGACGTTCCTCGCCGCGGCGCTGTGGAACGAGCGCCGCCGGCGGCGCACGACGGCAGACGCGACCCCGACCGCGGACGCGCCGCCGGCCGCGCGCCGCGGATGGGCGCTGGCGCTGTTCGCCGCGACGCTCCTCCTCGCGCTCGCGCCGGCGATCCGCGGCTGGGTGCGCGATCCCGGGGCGCTGACCGGGCGCGTGAACGCGACCTCGATCTGGACGGCGATGCGCGAGCAGGGGAGCTGGGCGCCGCTCGCCGACGCGACGTGGCGCACGCTCGGCATGTTCCACTACCAGCAGGGCCCCGAGTACCACTGGTTCGGCCTCGCGTTCGATCCGGCGCTCGACGTCGTCGTCGGCGGGCTCGTGCTGCACGGCCTCGTCGCCTCGCTGCTCGGCTGGCGCCAGCCGCGGCACCTGCTGCTGCTCGTGTGGTTCGCCGTCGGCCTCGCGCCCGGCGTGCTGTCGAGCGGCGCCCCGCGCCTCTACCGCTCGCTGCTCGCGCTGCCGCCGGTGTACGTCTGGGCGGCGCTGCCGCTCGCTCGGCTGCTCGCCGCGGCGCGCTGGCGCCCCGCCCCGATGCTGCGCGGGTTCGTGGTCGCGGTGGCCCTCGCCGCGGTGGCGCTCGATCTCACCTACTACTTCTATCGCGTCTACACGCACCCGCTGTTTCACTGGTTCCACGGCGAGCGCATGGTCGAGATGGCGCGCACGCTGCGCGCGCACGGGCCGGGCTGGACCGGCTACCTGCTGGCCGACACGTTCGACGCGAAGCACGAAACGCTGCTCTTCCTGTCGCGCGCGTGGAACCTGCGCATGCACACCGTCGCGAGTCTCGCCGAGGTGCTGCCGCTGCGCGATCCGCCGCCCGGCGGCGCGCTGTACATGCTGAGCGAGGCGTCGCTGCCGGCGGCCGACGCGATCCGCCACTTCTATCCCGACGCGACCGTCTCGATACGCCACGAGCCGCGGCTGCGCTCGTGGCCGTTCGACGCCAGGTGGCCGCTCGAGACGTGGGGCGAAACGCCGCGCACGATCGCCGCATTCGTCAGCGTCGACGCCGACGCGCTGCGCGCACCGCGCGTCCGGCCGCCGATCGGGCTCACCGCCACGTATCGCCTGGGGCAGCGCAGCGAACGGCGCCGCGAACCGTATCCGCTGTACGCGTTCTTTCCGGTCACGTTCGCGCAGCCGTTCACCGCCCGTTTCGGCGGCCGCCTGCGCGTGCCCGGCGAGGGCTACCGCCTGACGATCGACGCGAATGCCGGCTGGACGCTCTTTCTCGACGGCCAGCGCTTCGATGCCGGCACGCCGCTGCCGCCCGGCGAGCACGCCTTCGCCCTCGCCCTGCGGCAGGTCCCGCAGCGGCTGCGCCTGCGGCTCAGCTGGGCGCGCACCGGCGAGCGGCCGGTGCCGGTGCCGCCGGAGGCGTTCGCCCCGTCGCCGCCGCCCGCCCCGCACCGCTGAATCGCGCTTGACGCTCGCCGGGAGACTTTGTTACGCGGCTGGCTAACACCTGTTAGCCAAAGGAGCCCGCCGATGCAGTACGACATCGTCTCCGCCGACTCGCACATCATCGAGCCGCCCGACCTCTGGGAGAAATGGCTCGCGCCCGATTTCCGCAAGCGCGCCCCGCAGCTCGTCAAGGATGAGGAGGGCGGCGACGCGTGGGACTTCCACGACGGCGGACGGCCGATGACCATCGGGCTGGTCACCAAGACGCGCGGCAAGAGCTTCGAGGAGCTGCGCTGGGGGGGCTCGAAGTACGACACCATCAACCAGGGCTGCTTCGAGGCGACGGCGCGCGTGCAGGAGATGCTCGAGGACGGCGTGCAGCTCGAGGTGATCTATCCGCCGCAGCGCACGATGCGCCATTTCATGCTCGACGAGGACCAGGAGTTCCACCTCGCCGGCGTGCAGGCCTACAACGACTGGCTCGCCAAAGGCTTCGTCGCCAAGGCGCCGCAACATCTCATCGGCCAGGGGCAGATCCCGAACCTCGGCGCCGAGGCGGCGATCGCGGAGATGAAGCGCTGCCGCGCGATGGGCCTGCGCGGCGTCGTCATCTCGAGCTGGCCGTCGGGCAAGCCGTTCCTCGACGACGACTGCGATCCGTTCTGGGCCGCGGCGGAGGAGATGGGGATTCCCGTCAGCGTGCACATCAGCCTCGTGCACAAGGGCCAGCAGCGCGAACAGATCGGCAGCATCGCCCGCAAGGGCGAGGCGGCGCTCGCCGGCTTCAGCGCCGCCGGCCTGACGACGATGCCGCTGATCGTCGGCGAGACGATCTTCTGGGGCCTGTTCGACAAGTTCCCGCGGCTGCGCATGGTCGGCGTCGAGTGCGGCGCCGGCTGGGTGCCGTACTTCCTCGAGCAGATGGACGATCGCTACTGGCGCAACCGCACCTGGGCGAAGAGCACGCTCAAGCACCAGCCGAGCGAGTACTTCCGGCGCAACTGGATGACGACGTTCATCATCGACCACTACGGCGTCGCGAACCGCCACGCGGTCGGCGTCGCCAACATGATGTGGTCGACCGACTACCCGCACCACGGCGCCGACTGGCCGTACTCGCGCAAGGTGATCGACGAGCAGTTCCACGGCGTCCCCGCCGAGGAACGCCGCCGCATCGTCGCGCAGAACTGCATCGAGCTCTACGGACTGGACAAGGAGTAGGGGTTACGGGGCTACGGGGTTAGGGGGTTACGAGGCCGCGTCGATCGCGTCTTCAGCCCCTACCCCCTCAACCCTCAACCCCGAACCCCCTAACCCCCTAACCCCCTGCCCGCAGGGTGCCGATCCGCGCGCCGAGGCGGACCGGCGTGAGCGGCGGCGGGACGTCGAGCGTCACCAGCCCGGGGGCGGCGACGAGCACGATGGTCGAGCCGAACTCGAACCGGCCCCATTCCTCGCCTTTCGCGAAGGCGACCGGCGGGTCGTAGGCGCGCGTTTCGATCTGCGCACCGCGGCGGTTCGTCGACAGCGTATCGAACGTGACGCGCACCTTGCCGACCATCGTCGCGCCGACCGCGACAAGGCAGAGGTCCTCGTGTGCGCCGCCGGTCGAAACGAAGGCACAGAGCCGTTCGTTGGCGGCGAACAGGCCTTCGACCCCGCCGACGCCGAGCGCGTTCACCGGCCAGAGCGCCCCGGGGATGTGCGTCAGCCGCCGCACCCGGCCGGCGCACGGCATGTGGAAGCGGTGGTAGTCGCGCGGCGCGAGGTACAGCGTCGCGAACGCCCCGCCCTCCATGCGGCGCGCCGTGTCGGGATCGCCGAGGAGCTGCGCCAGCGAGTACGGTCGTCCCTTCACCTGCAACAGCGTTCCCCGCTCGACGCGCCCGGCGGTGCCCCATGCCCCGTCGCACGGCGAGACGAATGCGTCGGGCGCCGGATCGATCGGCCGCGCTCCGCTGCGCAGCGGGCGGGTGAAGAACGCCTGCAGGCTGTCGAAGCTCGCGAGCGGCTCGGCGACCTCGGCGAAGTCGGCACCGAGCGCGCGCCCGAAGGCGCGCACCGCCGGCGCACGCAGCGCGACCGGCAGGCGCCGGGTCATCACCCAGCCCGCGGCGCGCGACAACGCATGCGTGGGCAGCACGCGCAGGCCGGCCAGCGCCAGGCGATGCCACGATGGCGAGGTCATCGCGGGCATCTACACAGCGCGCCGGACGCGCGCCAGACGGCCACCGCGCCGGGCATGTTGCTCCGTCCTGTCGCCATCGCGTACGGCGTATCGAGGCGCTCGCCGCCGACGCCGTACTCGTACTCGTACACGTACTCGTACACGCTGCCACGGCGCGCGGCCGCTCGTGCGGCTGCGGGAACGAAGACGTGTACGTGTACGAGTACGTGTACGAGTACGGGCACGGAACGGGGTGAGCGCGATCCCCTGATCAGGCGGCGCATCGCGGGCCCCCTTGCAGCGTGACCGCGAACAGCCCATGTATGGCCGGGTCAGTTAATTCAGCGATAAGCGATCGTGCTCGCCACCGCGCAGCAAAATCCGTCCGTTCCGCATCCCGTACCCGTGATTGTGATTCTCCCCAGCACCACGCCCTACGAGCGGCAGCTCGCCCGGGAAACCCTCGTGCGCTGCCTGCGCCGCTTCGGCGCGGTGCGTGTGCGCGCCGGCGACCGATCCCTGAAGCTGCAGCGCGGCGAACCGGGGCAGCGCTGTGCCTGCGGGGCGCCGATCGTCGCGCTGCTCCGCGCCGTGGCGCGCCGCGCCCGCTGCGGCGGCTGTCTGTTCGGCGAGCTGGGGGAGGCGCGGTCGCTGCGGGTCGAAGCGCTGTCCGCCGCCGAACCGCAGAACGCACGGCGGATGGCGCCGCTGCGCGCGCCGCGCCACCGGCCGGGTGCCGGCCGGCGAGTGGCACAGCATCGTCAGTGAATTGACGCGCGCGGGCGCTCGCCGTCGTTCGTTCTCGTGCGAACGGCGGCGCCCCGTCCCCTGCACCGTGGCCGCGCCGCGCCGCTGCAGCTGGCATGGAAGTTGGGACAGGAAGCGCCGAGGGAGGAATCTCGTGCGCGAGCACCGCTGCCAGGGCCATCGACGGCCGCATCTCACCGATCGCGGGCTCACGCTGATCGAGCTTTTGATGGTGGTCGCCATCATCGGGGTTCTGTCCGCTGTCGCCGTCCCGCAGTTCTACAGCTACCGGCAGACCGCCTACGACGCGCGCGCCAAGTCCGACCTGCGCAACGCGGCGAATGCCGAGGAAGCCTACTTCCTGATCAACGGCGACTATCTCGACTGCACGAACGCCGTCTGCCAGAGCCAGCTGCCCGACTTCCGCCTGTCCAACACGGTCACGATCGCCATGTCGGCGGACAACGGCGCCCAGCCGACCTTCACCGGCACGGCGTACTCCTCGGGCGGTCGGCGCACGTTCACCTACGACAGCGCCGCCGGCGGCATCCAGTAAGCGCTCCCCGATCGAGAAGTGGAGCGGCGTGACGCGCATCGCGCGTCACCGCTTGCTGTCGGCGCACTCCCATCTGTGACGGCCGCGCGATCGGGCGCACCGCGCGCCCGATCGCCAGCCTCGGGGAGAGGGGAGTGGAGAGCCACGACCAGTTGCCTGGGGGAAGGTCGCAGCTCTCCGGGCATGACGGGCTTCGTCGCTGCGAAGCCTCGCCCCTCGACGTTTGCAGCCGCCGTGCCATCGCGGCGGACACCGGTTGCGCCGGCAACCGCGTTGCCCGTAAGGGTTGCGCGTCCGAACGGTGGGAAACGGCATTCCGATGCGGAAGAGCGGCGCGGCGGTGGTGGCGGCGGGCGCGCTGATGTGCGCCATCCTGCTCGGCGCCTGCAGTACCGGGCCGCCGGTGCGCCCGCCGGCCTGGACACCGCAGCCGCTGGTCGTGACGTTCTGGTGCGCGCCGCCGCTTGCCGCCATCGATGACGCGCGCCTGGCGGAGATCGCCGCGGCGGGGTTCACGACCATCGGCGCACCGTGCGGCGACGACCTCGCGCCCGCCGACAACCACCGCCTGCTCGCCGGCGCGGCGCGGCACGGGCTCCGCGTCTGGCTCGCCGATCACCGCATCTACGAGGCGTCCCATGGCCGCGCCGATCCGGCGGGGGCGGCCGCCGCCGCGGCGGAGTTCCGCGACGCGCCGGCGCTCGACGGCTACGTCGTCGCCGACGAGCCGACGGTCGAGCAGTTCGCTCCCGTCGCCGCCACCGTGCGCGCGCTGCGCGCCGCCGACCCCGCCCGCCTCGCCTACGTCAACCTGCTGCCCGACTACGTGCCGCCGCGGCTGCTCGGCACCACGAGCTACGCCGAGTACCTCGAGCGCTTCGCGCGCGAGGTCGGACCACAGCTGCTGAGCGTCGACTACTACCCGTTCGGCGAGCAGCGCGACCGTTCGTCGTTCTTCGCCAACCTTGACGCGCTGCGCGACACCGCGCGGCGGCACGATCTGCCGTTCCTCTGGATCGTGCTCGCCATGCCGCACGGCCCATACCGCGATCCGACCGCCGCCGAGCTGGCGTGGCAGGTCTTCCACGCGCTCGCCTACGGCGCGCGCGGCATCTCGTACTTCACGTACTGGACGCCGGCGATGGGCGACGACTGGAACGCCCGCCACGGCATCATCGCCAACGGCCGGCCGACGCCGCGCTACGCCGAAGTTCGGCAGCTGAACCACACCGTGCGCGCGCTCGGCGCCGCGCTCGCCGGCTGGCGCTCGATCGCGGTCGCCGACAGCGAGGGCGCGATCGCGCTGCCACTGCCGCTCGGCCCGCTCGCCGGCATCGGCGGCGGCCCGATCACCGTCGGCCTGTTCGGCGACGGACACGGCGGCGTCGCCGCGCTGCTCGTCAACCGCGACTACCGCGCCGCCACCACCGCGACCGTACGACTGCGCGACGGCGTTGCCGCCCCCGAGACGCTCGATCTCGCGACCGGCCGCTGGACGCCGGCGCCGCCGGCGCTGCGCTGGGAGCTCGCCCCCGGCGCCGCCCGCCTCCTGCGCTGGCCCGCCGACTCCTGACGGCGCTGTTCATCGAATGTGGCCGGCCGCCGGCCTCGGCCCGGGGCGCGTCCGCGTTGCGCGCCGCGCGTTGGACACCCGCGCCGCCGCATGCTGTCCTTGCGCGCTGTCTGCCCGCTGCGCCGGGTCCGCACGCACCGCCGTTCGAAAGGAGCCCTCATGTTTCGCGTCGTTCTGCTGCTGTTGCTGCTGCTGTGGCTGCCCGGCTGCGACCGCCTGCTGCAGCGGCAGGTCGAAACGGCCCTGACGCGCGAGACCGATCTGCTCGAGGGCGAGGACATGACCGTCGTGCTGTGCGGCACCGGCTCGCCGCTGCCCGATCCCGACCGCGCCGGCGCCTGCACCGCCATCCTCGCCGGCGGCGAGTTCGTGCTCGTCGACAGCGGCTCGGGCTCCTGGGAGAACATCGATCTCGCGCACCTGCCGACCGGGCGGCTGAGCGCGGTGCTGCTCACGCACTTCCACTCCGATCACATCGGCGACCTCGGCGAGACGATCACGCAGAGCTGGATCGCGGGGCGTTCCCGCCCGCTCGACATCTACGGGCCGCCGGGGACCGCGCGCGTGGTCGACGGGTTCGTCGGCGCCTACGCGCAGGACGCCGACTACCGCACCGCGCATCACGGCGAAACGCACATGCCGCGCGCGATCGCGCCGGCGGTGGCGCACGAGGTCGCGCTCGGCGACGCGCCGGAGGCCGCGGCGGTGGTCTTCGACCGCAACGGCCTGCGCGTGACGATGTTCAACGTCGACCATCATCCGGTGCACCCGGCGGTCGGTTATCGCTTCGACTACCGCGGCAACATCGTCGTCGTCAGCGGCGACACGAAAAAGGCCGCCAGCGTGCAGCAGCAGGCGGCAGGCGCCGACCTGCTGATCCACGAGGCCCTGAGCCGCGACATGATCGGCCGCGTGTCGGACATCGCCAGGCAGCTCGGGCACGAACGCATCGGTGCGCTCGCGCACGACACCCTCGACTACCACACCAGTCCGGTCGAGGCGGCGGAGATCGCCCGCGACGCGCAGGTGCGGACGCTGGTGTTCAGCCACGTCGTGCCCGGCCCGCGCAACGCCATCATGCGGCGCATGTTCCTCGACGGCACCGACGACGTCTTCACGGGCGAAATCGTGCTCGGCGAAGACGGGCAACGGTTCACGCTGAAGCCGAAGTCGTGAGGCGGGCGGATGGCAATCAGCTGGTGGCGTCTCGCCGGACGTGCCGGGATGGGCGACCGGCGGTCCGCCGCTGATCGCATCGCGGCTGACGCAGCGGGGATCGTTCCGGCCGCACGCCAGACGCGATAAGCCATCAGCGGCACTGCCATGAGCTTCCTGTTCGTCGACACCATCGAATCGCTGGACGAGCGCGCGGCGCGCGGGCGCCTGCAGCTGTGGGCCGGGAGCGGCGGCCCGCCGTCGTGGCTGATCATCGAGGCGATCGGGCAGCTCGCCGGCTGGATCGCGATCCAGCACACCGATTTCGCGAGCCGCCCGGTGGCGGCGCTGGCCGGGGAGGTCGTGCTCGATCCGATCGCGCGCGTCGACGCGACGCCGGTCGAGCTCGCGGCGGCGGTCGACCGCTTCGACGGCCGCGCGATCCTCTATCACGGCTGCGCGACGATCGGCGGCCACGAGGTCGGGCGGGTGACGCGCTGCGTCGGGCCGCTGCTGCCGCTGGAACTGTTCGACGATCCGGCCGCGATGCGTGCGCGCCTGGTGGCCCTGCGCACCGGCATCGCCCCGCAGCGCGCCGCGCCGCCCGGCCCCCCGCCGCTCGACGTGGTGACCGGCGACGGCGCGGTGCGGCAGGCACGCCTGCGGGTGCCGGCCGATGCGCCCTACTTCGCCGACCACTTCCCGCGCCGCCCGGTGTTCCCCGCCACGCTGCTCGCCGCCGCGCTCGATGCGCTCGCCGCGCCGGCTGCCGCCGCGGCGCTCGGCGTTCCGGCGGCGCAGATCTGCATGGTCCGCGATCTCAAGGTGCGCGCCTTCTCCGAGCCGGGGCAGGCGCTGTCGCTCGGCGCCGACTGCGACGCCGCGAGCGACGGCCGCGTCGCGGTGCGCGTGCACGCGGCGATGGACGACAAGCGCACCGCCACCGCCCGCTTCATCTACCGCGCCGCCCCGTGACGCCGCCGACTCCCGCGCGGCTGCCGCCGCTCTCCCCGGCGCCGGCCCATGTGCTGGTGAAGGAGGTCAACTGGCTCGGCGACCTCGTGATGACGCTGCCGGCGCTGCGCGCGGTGCGGCGCGCGTTTCCGCACGCGCGGCTCGCGGTGCTGATCCGCCAGGAGCTGGCGGGGCTCTTCGACGGCCTGCGCTGGGTCGACGAGGTGATCGGCTACCGCATCCGCCGCGGTGCCGGCGGGCTGCTCGACCGAAGGCGGCTGGTCGGCGATCTGCGCGCGCGCCGGTTCGATGCGGCGCTCGTCTTCCCGCGCTCGTTCGAATCCGCGCTGTGGGTGGCGCTGGCGCGCATTCCGCATCGCATCGGCTACGTCGCCGACCGGCGCGGGCCGCTGCTCACGCGGCGCGCGTACCGCGACGCGACCGTGCTCGCCCGGCATCAGGTGCACGACTACCTCCACCTGCTCGGTGCGACGCTCGGCATCGCCGGCGATCCGGCCGAGTGCACGATCGACGTCGATCCGCGCCACCGCGCCGCGGTCGACGACTGGCTCGCCGCGCGGCGCCGCCGCCGCGGCCCGCTGATCGCGCTCGCGCCGGCGGCGGCGTACGGGCCGGCCAAGGAATGGCCGGCGGCGCGCTGGGCGGCGCTCGCCGACCGCCTCGCCGAGCGGCACGCGGCGGAGTGCGTGCTGGTCGGCGCACCGGGCGAACGCCCGCGCTGCGCCGAGATCGCCGCCGCCACCCGTCACGGCGCGCTCGTCGCCGCCGGCGAGACCAGCATCGGACAGGCGATCGCCCTGCTGGCGCGGTGCGCGGGCTTCGCCGGCAACGATTCCGGCTCGATGCACGTCGCCGGCGCGCTCGGCATCCCCACCGTCGGCATCTTCGGCTCGACGAACCCGCAGCGCACGGCGCCGCTCGGCCCGCGCACACGCGTCCTCTACGACCGGATCGCCTGCAGCCCGTGTCTCGCCCGCACCTGCCGCTACGGTCACTACGAGTGCCTGACGCGCATCAGCGTCGAGGCGGTCGAAGAGGCGCTGCTCGCTTTGGACGCGCTCTAGTCCGCAACCCTGGAGGGCGCGGCTCCCGCCGCGCCGCGGACGGTCGTCCCCTTTCGCATGAGGCGACGCGCGTCCGCGGCCGCGCGGACGCGCGGCCCTCCATCCTGGTGATCACCTGCGGCGGGCGTCGCGAGCCGGAGGGCTCACCCGTACGTGCGCGCGGTGAACCAGTAGACGCCGACGGCGAGCACGATCGCCGAGGCGTACTCGACGATCGGGCGCTGGAAACGCCCGCCGCGGGCGCGCAGCGCCCACTGCAGCACCGGCCAGGCGAGGAGCACGCACGCCACCTGCCCGAGCTCGACGCCGGCGTTGAAACCGAACAGCGTCGCGGCGAGCCGCTCACGCGGCAGCTCGGCCTCGAGCAGTACGCCGGCAAAGCCGAAGCCGTGCACGAGGCCGAACACGAACGCCACCGCGGCGCGCAGCGGCGCCGGACGCGGCACGCGGGCGAGCAGGTCGAAATAGCAGGCGGTGAACAGCGCCAGGCCGAGCAGCGTCAGCGCCGGCACGGCGCCATGGCCGAGGGCCGCCACGCCGGCGAGCGCCAGCAGCGCGACGGCGAGCGCGGCGCGCAGCGCCGCCGGACGGCCCGCGGCGAGCCACAGGTTCTCGGCGGCGACGAGCGCGATCGACAGGCCGATCAGCGCCTCGATCGCGCCGCCCGGCGGGCGGGCGATGCCGAGCACCGCGAGCGCGAGCGTGATGCTGTGGGCGATCGTGAAGCCGGTGACGATGCGCACGACGTCGCCGATGCGACCGCCGAGCAGCACCAGCGCGAGCAGGAAGACGAGATGGTCGTAGCCGGTGAGGATGTGCTCGACGCCGAGCAGCACGGCGGCGGCGAGCGAGCCCGTCCCGTGCGCGGCACCCGGCTCGGGCAGCAGCCACTCCGGCGCGGCCTCGGTCAGCAGCTGCTCGAAGCCGGCGCCGTCGGGATAGCGCACGCGCGCGAGATGCAGGTGCGACGGCGCTTCCTCGCGCAGCACGGTGCTGTACAGCGCCAGCCCCTCCGTCGACGGGCACGTCAGCTCCCACGTGAAGACCAGGCGATCGGGACTGCTGTTGCGCCGGCGCGGCACGCGCGTCACCGCGCAGCGCTCGCCACCGGCGCGGGCGACGAGCCGGTCGGCGAGATACGCCCCGAGCCGCTCCTCGACCGGCACGCCGCCGGCCCGCATCCACGGCAGGCGCGAGGCGTCGAGCGCCGACAGTCGCGCCGTCACCCGCACCCCCGGCGGCGCGAGCTCCCACGTCGAGTACGAGACCGTGCGTTCGTGGGCGGACACCGGTGCGGCGAGGAGGAGGACGAGAAGCATCCGCAGATTGCGCAGATGACGCAGATGATCGGTGCAACGGTCGCGGTTGCGGGTCGACGGCGACGTCGTCCCAGCGACCATGCGTGATTCGGTCTCTCGCCCGATCGGGACGGTCATCATCTGCGTCATCTGCGTCATCTGCGGATGGTCTTCAGAGCATCGAGTCGCGGATGCGCACGTCGGCGCCGGCGCGCAGCTCGTCGAGGTACGTCCGCAGCGCGCGCTCGCCGGCGCGGCGCCGGTACTCGGCGAGCACCTGCGCGCGCACGGCCTCGAACGGCGGCGCCGTATCCGGCTGCACCTCGAGCAGCTGCAGGACATGGTACCCGGAGGCCGAGCGCACCGGATCGCTCGTCGCGCCCGGCGCCAGCTCGAGGACCGTGCGCAACGCGGTCGGCCCGAGATAGTCGCGCAGCTTGGTCGGCGGCAGCAGCGCGTCCGGCACCGGCAGCGGCGCCCGATCGCCGAGCGCATCGCGCACCGTCTCGAAGGCCTCGCCGGCGCGCAGCTTCCGGGCCGCCTCCTCGGCGCGCGCCTGTGCCGCCGCGTCGCCCGGCGGCAGCGCGCGCACGAACACCTGCCGCACGCGCACGCGACCCGGGCCGGCGAAGAAGTCGGCGTGCTCGGCGTGGAAGCGGCGCAGCGCCGCCTCGTCCGGTTCGCCGTCGTCGGCCTCGCTGACCACGCCGTCGATCACCGTGCGCGTCAGGTCGGCGCGCACGCGCCGATCGTGGCGCGGCAGGTCGAGCAGCAGGCCGCGCTGCACGAGCAGCTCCTCCTCGATCAGCCGGTCGAGCACGCGCCGGCGGTCGGCCGCATCGAGCGGGGCGCGCGTGTCGGCGGCGAGCGCCTCGAGGCTGCGCGCGAAATCGTCGCGGCGGATCACGGTTCCGTTGACCACCGCCACGGCCTCGGGCGGCAGCGACTCGACGTCCGGCGCGCTCAGCCCGACCGCCGCAAGCAGCGCTCCGAGTGCCGCGCCGACGACGAGCAGCGCAATCGGCCGCCGGGTGGGGGTCGCGTCGCCTCGCGTGGTCATCCCGGCTTTCTCGCCTTGCGCGCCGTTGCGGTCAATCCGATTCGCCCCCGGCCGGCGGCACGCGCCTTTGCAAGGGAGCCGATGACACGCTACACAGCGCCAACTTTTCGGGAGGGGGGTTCCTATGCCGAGGAGGCTGGTGGGGGGTCTGGTGGGGACCGCCGCGCTGTTCGTCGCTGGTGCCGGCTGGGCGCAGGTCGGCGACATCTCGAGAAACATCACCAACGGCGTGCCGGTGATCGGCGTCGACGTCGGGGCGGCGATCCCGATCTCGAACTTCCGCGACACCGCGGATCCGGGCGGCGCGATCGCGCCCTTTCTCGGCTGGCAGCTCGGCTCCGGGCGCGGCTTCACGCTCATGCCGCTGGTGCGCGGCGAGTTCGCCGGCTTCACGGAGAACGACGGCGCCGGCACGCCGACGCTGGCCAACGCGGGCGGCGGGCTGCGCGCGTCGCTGAACGACGAGGAAACCGAGATCTACGTCGACGCCGGCGGCGGGTATTACTGGTCGACGAGCGGCCCGACGGAGCACGACGACGGCGGCGGCTACGACGTCGGCGGCGGCGTGAACTACGAGTTCTGGCGCGGCACCGCGCTCGGCGCGTTCGCGCGCTATCACCAGGCGAGCATCAACCCGCGCCCCGGCTCCGCCGAGGAGTCGCGCCTGCGCTACCTCACCACCGGCATCGAGCTGCGGCACCGCTTCCTGCCCGCCGAGCCGCCGCCGCCCGCACCGGTGGCCGCCGCGCCGCCGCCGGCCGCGCCCGCCGCACCGGTGCGGCAGAAGATCGTGCTGCGCGGAGTGCACTTCGACTTCGACAAGGCGACGATCCGCGCCGATGCGAAGCCGATCCTCGACGAGGCGGCGCGCACGCTGCAGCAGGCCGGCGACGTGCACGTGGCGGTGAACGGCTACACCGACTCGGTCGGCAGCGAGGCCTACAATCAGCGGCTGTCGGTGCGCCGCGCCGAGGCGGTACGCGCCTATCTCGAGCAGCAGGGCGTGGCGGCGAGCCGGCTGGCGGTCACCGGCCACGGCGAAGCCGATCCGGTGGCGAGCAACGCCACCGCCGAGGGACGCGCGCAGAACCGGCGCGTCGAGCTCATCGTCGCCGACTGAGGCCGGGCCGCGGTATCACCGCGCACGCGGAGGCGCGGCGACGCGCCTCCGCGTGAAGCTCATTCCTCCGGGCGCGCCGTCGTTCCCGCCATCCGCACCAGGGCGGCGCGGTGCACCTTGCCGCTGTCGGTCCGCGGCAGCGCGTCGACGATGACGAGTTGTTCGGGCACCTTCTGCTTCGCCAGTCCGGCGGCGAGCAGGAACGTCGCCAGCGCGGGAAGGTCCAGCGTCGCCTCGGCTCGCGGCACGACGACCGCGACGGCGCGCTCGCCGGCGGCGGCATCGGGCACCGCGACGACGGCGACCTCGGCGACGGCGGGATGGGCGGCGATCGCCTCCTCGAGCTCGCGCAGGCTGAACTTCTCGCCCTTGCGGATGACGATCTCCTTCAGCCGCCCGGTGATGCGCAGGTAACCCGCGGCATCGAGCGTGCCGAGATCGCCGGTGCGGAACCAGCCGTCGGCCGTGAACGCGGCGGCGTTGAGGGCGGCATCGGCGTAGCCGACGCAGCATTCGGGACCGCATGCCTGCACCTCGCCTTCGCTGCCCGGCGGCCGCGGCGTGCCGGCGGCATCGACGATGCGCACCGCCGCCGGCGCGATCGCCCGCCCCTCGCTGTCGACGCCCATCGCCTCGGCATCGGCGGCGGTGGTGGTGGTGATCGAGGGGAATTCGGTCGAGCCGTAGACGCGCTTGACCACGCAACCGAGCGCAGTGCGCGCGCGGCGCACCAGCGCCGGCGACACCGCCGCGCCGCCGCACGAGAACAGCCGCAACCGCGTGGTGCGCGGCGCGCGCGCGGCGACAGCGGCGAGGTCCTGCAGGAACGTCGGTGCGCCGACCATGTACGTGACGCCGTGGCGCGCGAGCAGCGCATACCCCGCGGCCGCATCCCAGCGCGCCATCAGCACCGCGCTGGTGCCGAGCACCGCCGGGGCGAGGATCGCGTGCACGACGCCCGAGATGTGCGTCAGCGGCGACGGCATCAGCGTGCGATCGTCGGGGCCCAGACCGTGCACGTGCGCGAGGCTGCGCACCTCGGCGAGCAGGGTCTCGTGCGTGTGCAGGACCCCCTTCGGCTCGGCCGTGGTACCCGAGGTGTACATGAGCATGAGCAGCGCGGCGGCCTGCAGGGACGCCGGCGGCACCGGCGCGGCGGCGGCGAGCGCATCGAAGGCCAGCGTGTCGGGCGGCGGCGCTGCGCGCGTCACCACCACGTGGCGCAGCGCCGGCGCCTCGGCGCGCACCGCCGCGGCGAGCGCCGGGTAGTCGCAGTCGCGGAACACCCCCGGTACGACGAGGACCGCGGCACCGGACTGGCGCAGGACGAACCCGAGCTCGTGCGCGCGGAACATCGGGAGCACGGGGTGCACCACCGCGCCGAGCCGTGCCGCGGCGAGGAACACCACCGCCGCCTCCCACCAGTTCGGCAGCTGGCAGGCGACGACGTCGCCGGCGGCGATGCCGAGCGCGCGCAGCCCGCCGGCGACGCGCGCCGCACGCGCGTCCCAGTCGGCGAACGTCAGCGTCGCATCGGCGTCGATCAGCGCCGGCGCCGCGGCGCGCGCCGCGCATGTGCGCGCGAACGCATCGGCCAGCGTCTCCGCCCGCCAGGCCCCGGTCGCCCGCCAGTGCGCGGCGTGTGTGGCGTGCACGCAGGTCGGACGCAGCGCCATGGCGCGGTTAAACCGCCGCGCGCGGCGGAACGCCAGACGCGCGCGCGAAGCGGCGGCGCGGCCGGCCGGCCGTGCCGGGCGACCACCCCGTGCCGCTATTTGCACCCGCCCGGCGGGCATGTCTTCCTTGACTCGTTTTGAAACCACCTCTTATAAGCGGCTGCATTTCCCGTCAGGATTTCCCTTCCGTGCCTCGATCCAGCGCCAGAGCGGCGAGCCTCCTGTGCGTGCTCGCACTCGCCGTCCTGTCTGCGGTCGCCGCCCCGGCGGCGCCGGCGGGTCCGGTGCAGATCAAGGACAATCTCTACGGGACCAGGTTCATCGACCCGCAACGCGGCTGGGCGGTCGGCGGCTTCGGTACGATCTTCAGCAGCACCGACGGCGGCGCGAGCTGGCAGCCGCAGGTCTCGAAAACGACCGAGATGCTCTACGACGTCGACTTCGTCGACGCGCAGCGCGGCTGGGTGGTCGGCCGTTCCGGCACCATCCTGCACACGGACGACGGCGGAACGACGTGGCACGCGCAGGCGGGCGGTGGCGACAAGCACCTCTTCGCGGTCGACTTCAGTGACGCGCAGCACGGCGTCGCGGTCGGCGACTGGGGGACGATCCTCGTCACCAGCGACGGTGGCCGCACGTGGGAGGACCGCGCCTACGGCGAGGACGTCATCCTGAACGACGTGGCGCTCGTCGACGGCCAGCGCGGCTGGATCGTCGGCGAATTCGGCACGGTGCTGACCACCGCCGACGGCGGCCGGACCTGGACTCCGCAGTCGAGCGGCATCGACAAGACGCTGTTCGGCGTGCACTTCCCCGACGCGCAGCACGGCTGGGCGGTGGGCATCGACGCGCTGATCCTGCGCACCGACGACGGCGGCGAGTCGTGGCACGTGCAGAACGGCTCGACCGAAATCCGCGCGCTCGAGCAGGTGGGGTTCAGCAGCGCGTACGAGAACCCGAGCCTCTATGCGGTGCAGGTGGTGGGCGATCTCGGCGTCGCGGTCGGCGACGGCGGCGCGGTGTACCGCAGCGCCGACGGCGGCCGCAGCTGGCGGCGCGAGCCGCAGCCCGACAACGCGCCGAAGTGGCTGCGGGCGATCTCCGTGGTGCCCGGCACGCACGGCGTGATCGTCGGCGCCGAGGGCGCGCACCTGCGCATCAGTGACGGCCGCGTGCTGGCTGCCAACGGGGGAGAACGTGCTGCCGAAACGCTACATTGAAGCCTACCTGCACTTCCTCCTGCGGCACCGGCTGCCGATCACCGCGCTCGTCCTCGCGATCACCAGCTTCTTCGTCTGGTTCACCGCGCAGCAGCTGACGATCTTCACGAACTTCTTCGACCTCTACCCGCCGAAGCACCCGTACATCGAGGTCTATCAGAAGTACCGCAAGATGTTCGGCACCTCGAACGTCCTGCTGATGACGATCGAGGCGAAGAACGGCGACATCTTCAGCGACCCGGACATCCTCAAGACGGTCGACCGCATCACCATCGAGCTCCTGCACGAGGTACCGGGCGTCAACGGCGAGCAGGTGCTGTCGATCACGCACCCGAAGATCAAGACGACGCTGACCACCGGCGCCGGCCTGAAGACCGTGCCGCTCACCTACCCGCGGCTGCCGCAGGACGCCGAGGATCTCGAGTTCTTCCGCCGCAAGGTCGACAGCACCGAGGGCGTGCGCGGCTTCCTCGTCTCGGAGCACGACGAGGCGACGCAGATCGTCGCCGGCTTCTGGGAGGAGTACTTCGACCTCACCACGATGTGGCAGACGATCCAGGAGATCGTCGCGCGCGAGGAAGCCGGCGGCAAGGTGAAGATCTACGTCTCCGGCCCGCCGATCCTGTTCGCCTACTTCAACGAGGCGATGGGCACGATGTGGATGTTCCTCGGCGGCACCGGGGTCCTGATGATCCTGCTGCTCTGGTTCTACTTCCGCACCATCCAGGGCGTGGTGATCCCGACGTTCTCGGCACTGCTCAGCGCCGTCTGGGGCCTCGGCTTCGCCGGCATGTTCGGCTTCAGCCTCGATCCGCTGGTCATCGTCGTCTTCGTGCTCATCACCGCGCGCACGCTGAGCCATTCCGTGCAGTCGATGGAGCGGTACCACGAAGAGTACTTCCGCTGTCACGACAAGCACACCGCGATCATCCGCTCCTACGTCAGCCTGTACGCCCCGGCGATGGTGTCGATCGTCGCCGACGGTCTGGCGATCATGACCATCGCCGTCGCGACGATCCCGCTCATGCAGAAGCTCGCGTTCGTCTCGGCGTTCTGGATCATCTCGATCTTCATCAGCGTCGTCACGCTGCATCCGATCATCCTGACCTTCGTGCGCCCGCCGAAGGAGCATCCGGAGAAGAACGCCTTCAGCCGCTTCTCGAACGAGGTCGGGCGCCGGCTCGTCACGCTGGCGATCGGCAACATGCGCTACGCCGTCGTCGCGCTGTTCGTCGCGACGATGGTCTTCGGCGTCTACTACGCGCACCAGCTGAAGACCGGCGACACGTCGCCGGGCATGGCGCTGCTCTATCCGGACCACCCGTACAACGTCGCCACGGCGCGGGCGAACCAGTACTTCATCGGCAACAGCCCGCTGGTGATCATCGCCGAGGGCAAGAAGCCGGGCGCGATCAAGGACGCGAAGACCCTCAACCAGCTCGACCTCTTCCAGCGCCACATGGAGCAGGGCGAGGGGGCCGGCGGCTCGATCACCGCGACGACGATGCTGAAGACGATCTTCCGCGTCTTCAAGGAAGGCGACCCGAAGTGGGAGATGCTGCCGACGCGCAACGACCACGTCGGCCAGCTCTTCTTCATGGTCACCGCCGGCACGCGCCGCGGCGAGCTCGACCGCTTCTTCTCGCCCGACTACACGAACGCGACGATCACCGTCTTCTACAAGAACTACGACCACGAGACGATCAAGAACGCGATCGAGCGCGCCAAGCAGTACATCGCGACGCACAGCCGGCCGGAGGACAGCGTCCGCTACCGCCTCGCCGGCGGCCTGTTCGGCATCCTCGCGGCGCAGATCGAGGAGGTCGACTGGTCGTACAGCGTCAACGTGCCGCTGATCTTCTTCGTCGTCTTCGTGCTCAGCTATCTCACGTACTGGTCGCTCGTCGGCGCGCTGATCGTCATGATCCCGTCGATCGTCGCGCAGCCGCTCTCCGAGGCGGTGATGTTCCTGATGGGCATCGACTTCAACATCAACTCGCTGCCCGTCGCCGCGATCGGCATCGGCATCGGCATCGACTACGGGTACTACGTGCTCAGCCGCATCGTGGAGGAGTACGAGGTGACGCGCGACTTCGACGAGGCGAACCGCCGCGCGCTGACCACCACCGGCGAGGCGGTGATGTTCACCGGCCTGACGATCACCACCAGCATGGTGCTGTGGCTCTTCCACCCGCTGAAGTTCGAGGCGCAGATGGCGTTCCTCCTGATGATGCTGATGGTCTTCCACGCCATCGGGGCGCTCGTCTTCATCCCGGCGATGGTGTCGCTGTTCCGGCCGCGCTTCGCCACGCAGCGCGCCGATCAGGCCGGCGTCCAGCTCGCCGTCGGCGCGTAAGAGGGCGAACGGCGTCCGGAGGTACGGCGGTGCGGACGTGCAGAGGCAGGCGCTCGCCCGGACGGATCGCACCTCCGTACCGCAGCACCTCCGCACCTCCGCACGCCGTTTCCGCCTCATGGACTTCCGCCTGACGCCGGCCGAGGAGGCGTTCCGCGCCGCGGTGCGACACTGGCTCGACGCGGCGCTGCCGGGCTTCTACGCGGATCCTGCGCACCGCACCCCGCGCACGCCGGCCGAGCGGATCGCCGCGGCGAAGGCCTGGCAGGCGCTGCTGCACGCCGGCGGCTGGGCGGGTATCACCTGGCCGGCGGCCTACGGCGGCCGCGGCGCGAGCCTCGTCGAGCAGGTGCTCTTCAACGAGGCGTGCGCCGCCGCCGGCGCGCCGGACAGCATCAACCTCGCGGTCGCCCTCGGGCTCGTCGGCCCGACGCTGATCGCCTGCGGGACGCCGGCGCAGCAGGCGCGCTTCCTGCCGCGGATCCTGCGCGGCGAGGACATCTGGTGTCAGGGATTCTCCGAGCCGAACGCCGGGTCCGACCTCGCCGGCGTGCGCACGCGCGGCGCGGTCGACGGCGACGCGATCGTCGTCACCGGACAGAAGATCTGGACGAGCTTCGCGCAGTACGCCGACTGGTGCATCCTCGTCGTGCGCACCGATCCGGCGGCGGCGCGCCATCGCGGCCTGACGTTCCTGCTCGTCGACATGCGCAGCCCCGGCATCACCATCCGGCCGCTGGTCGAGATGACCGGCGAGGCGTGGTTCAACGAGGTGTTCTTCGACGCCGTGCGCGTGCCGCGCACGCACGTCGTCGGTACGCTGCATCACGGCTGGGACGTCGTGCTCACCACGCTCGCGCACGAGCGCGGCGGCGCCGCGCCGCACGCGCGCCTGCGGCGCGAGCTGCAGGCGCTGATCGCGCGGACGCGTGCCACCCGTTGCGTCGACGCGCCCGTCGTGCGCCAGCGGCTCGCGCAGCTCGCCATCGAGGTCCAGCTCGCGCGCCTCACCGCCTACCGCAACATCACGCGCCTCGCGCGCACCGGCCAGCCGGGGGCGGAGGGCTCGATCCTCAAGCTGTTCTGGAGCGAGCTCGAGCAGCGCCTGATGGACACCGCGTGCGAGGTCATCGGCCCGCATGCGGCGCTGTGGGGCGACGATCCGCACGCGCCCGATGGCGGGATGTGGGCACGCGAGCTCCTGTGGACGCGCTCGGCGACCATCTACGCCGGCACCTCGGAGGTGCAGCGCAACATCATCGCCCAGCGCGTGCTCGGCCTGCCGCGCGCCTGAGACCGATCGCCCCCCGGCGGAAGGAACTGTCGCCGCGGCCCGCTATGGTGGGTTGTGTCAATTGGTGTCGGTGAAGGAGCGCCTCC
>CBFGUK010000036.1:0-32131 GCA_965651925.1 uncultured bacterium
GAACGCGCATGCTCAATCCAACAGGCGCCGAGGGACCGGCGCCCTCCAGGGTGCCTGTTGAATCGAACCGCGCGTGGCGCGCGAACGTAACACTAACAACTAACAACCTGACCTGCTTTCTCCACGCGCGACCACCACCGCTCCCACCAGATCACCGGTGACGTTCACCGTCGTCCGGCACATGTCGAGCAGGCGGTCGACGCCGAGGATCAGGCCGATGCCTTCGGGCGGCACGCCGATCAGGCCGAGGATCATCGCGATCACCGGAATCGAGCCGGCCGGCACGCCGGCGGTGCCGATGCCGCCGAGGATGCAGATGAAGACCACCAGCACCTGCTGCGCGAGCGCCAGCTCGACGCCGTAGAACTGGGCGAGGAACAGAACGGTGACGCCCTCGAAGAGCGCCGTGCCGTTCTGGTTCGCGGTCGAGCCGATGGTGAGCACGAAGCGGCTCACCTGCGGCGGCAGGCGCAGGTTCTCCTCGGCGACCTGCAGCGCGGTGGGCAGCGTCGCGTTGCTCGACGCGGTCGAGAACGCGGTGACCATCGCCGGTCGCACGGCGCGGTAGAACGCCGCCGGGCGCATGCCGCCGAGCCAGTCGACGGCGACGGCGTAGGTGCCGAACTGGTGCATCGCGAGCGCCAGGATGACGGTGCCGACGTACCAGCCGAGCTGGCCGAGGACGCCGTAGCCGAGGCGGGCGGTGAGCGTGAACAGCAGGCAGGCGACGCCGAGCGGCGCGAGGCGGATGACGAGGCCGAGCAGCGTCATCGTCACCTGGTAGAGGCCCTCCATGCCGCGCTCGAAACGCCGCGCCGCCTCGCCGGGCGTGAGCACGAGGCCGACGCCGAGGAAGAGCGCGAACACCATCACCGCGAGCATGTCGCCGTCGGCCATGGCGCGCACGACGTTGGCGGGGACGAGCGCGACGAGGAAGTCGACGCCGCTGGCGCCGCCGGCGAGGGCGGCCGCCGGCGGCGCCGCGGCGCGGCTGGTGATCGCTTCGCGCAGCTCGGACGGCAGGCCGTCGCCCGGGCGGATGACGTTGACCAGCGTGATGCCGATCAGCACGGCGATGCTCGACACGACCACCGTGTAGGCGAGCGTGCGCAGACCGATGCGGCCGAGCTGGCGCAGGTCGCGCAGCTCGGCGACGCCGAGCGTCAGCGCCGCGACGATGAGCGGCAGCACGAGCATGAACAGCAGGCGGAGAAAGATCCGGCCGATCGGCTCGGTGCCGTACGCAATCAGCGCCTCGAGCGCCGGATGCCCGCCGGCGACGAGGTGCGCGAGCACGCCGAGCGCGGCGCCGACCACCAGCCCGATGAGCATCTGCGTCGAGAGGCTGGCGCGCATGCGCGTAACTACGAAGCGTCGCGCCGGGGAGCAAATCCTTACCGCGGATCACGCGGATTGATCAGATTCCGCGGAATCGGGTCGATCCGCGGAATCCGCGGTAGGGTCAGGCTGGCGTCACTCGTAGCCGAGCGCGCGCAGGTGCTCGCGGGTCGCGTCGTCGACGGTGGGGCGCGGCGGGGGCGCGGCGAGGCCGGCCGTCCAGGCGCGCAGCACGCCGGCAAGCCGTTCCACCTCGTCGGGGTGCTCCTCGTAGAGGTCGTTCTGCTCGCCGGGGTCGTCGCTGACGCGGTAGAGCTCGAAGTAGGTCTCCGGCGCGTCGACGTTCCAGCCCGGCCGGTCGTCGCGGCCGGTGTCGGCCACCTTCGCCAGCAGCTTCCACTCGCGATCGCGCACCGCGAGCCAGTGGTGGGCGTCGTCCTCGAAGAAGAAGCGCATGTGGAACGCCTCGGCGTGCCGCCGCGCCTCGGCCTCGCCGTCGAGCAGCGGCACGAGGCTTTCGCCGTGCACCGCCGCCGGCAGCGGCAGGCGCGCCAGCGCGGCGATGGTCGGCAGCAGATCGATCAGCTCGACCGGCGTGGCGACGCGGCGCGGGTCGAAGCGCGGCGCGCCGATGAGCAGCGGCACGCGCAGCACCTCGTCGTACATCACGTCCTGGTGGCCGATGAGGCCGTGTTCGTCGCCGAACGCCTCGCCGTGATCGGCGGTGACGATGACGAGCAGGTTCTCGCCGACGCCGAGCTCGGCGAGGCGGCGCAGGATGCGGCCGACGAGCGCGTCGGCGTGCCGCACCTCGGCGTCGTAGCGCGTCCAGCCGGGTTCGGTCAGGTGCGGGTTGCCGGCGGTCGGCGGCAGGTGCGGGCTCATGTCGTGCACCCAGAGGAAGAACGGCCGCTCGGCGTGCGCGCCGAGCCAGCGCATCAGGTCGGCCTCGACGTCGGTGAACGACGCCTTGTGCTCATCCTCCTGCAGCGGCCGCAGGTGCTCGGGGACGGTCAGGTCGAAGCCCTGGCGGAAGCCGGCGCGCTCGGAAACCAGCAGCGCGTGCGTGTTGAAGGTCGCGGTGGCGACGCCGCGGGCGCGGAACAGCTCAGCGAGCGTCACCGCCTCGTCGGCGAGCACGTCGGCGTTGGTGTAGGCGCCGACCTCGACGGGATAGCGGCCGGTCATCAGCGCGGCGAGCGACGGCACCGTCCACGGCGCGGCGGCATAGGCGCGCTCGAAGACCACCGACTGGCGGGCGAGCGCGTCGAGGTTCGGCGACGTCGGCCGCGTCGTGTAGCCGTAGAGGCCGAGGCGGTCGGCGCGCAGCGTGTCGACGGTGATCAGCACCACCTGCTCGGCCTGCCACCCCGGCCCGCCGCGCCAGGCGCGATAGCCGGTGTAGGCGAGGCTGGCGAGCAGCAGCAGCACGGCGGCGAGGCGGACGAAGTGCATGGGAAGCTGTCAGCAGTCAGCGATCAGCTGTCAGCCGGAGCGGAACGCGGAATGCGAAATGCGGAAAGCGGGCGGGAACATGGCGGCACGCGGAAGGTTCGCATGAGCGGTCTCCGGCCAGGCGGATGACGTGCAGCGGATACCTGGATTGGCGGGTAGCGTCGGGTCTCTGGCTGACAGCTGATGGCTGACCGCTTCTTGTCTGGCCGCCTGTGGCTGACCAGCTGAGGGCTGACAGCTGATAGCTGCGCGCGCAGCGCGCTCACAGCGCGCTCGGCGGATCGGTCCAGCCCTGGCGGGCGAAGAACGTCTGCAGCTGGGTGGCGATCGCGCCGGCGAGGCGGCCGGCGTCGGACTGCACCGAGGTGGTGAGTTCCTTCACGCCGCTCGCCGCGGCGCCGACCTGCACGGCGGCGCCGGCACCCATCGTCACCACCGCGCCCGGCGCGGGCGGGCTGGTCCCGACGGCGGTGAAGTCGAGCAGCTGGGCGGCGGCGCGCCGGCCGGTGACGCGGTAGAGCTGCACCTGTGCGGTGACGCTCGACTGGCCCTGGCGGAAGCCGATCGCCATGCGGCGCAGGCGGTTGCCTTCGTCCACCGATACGAACTGCCCGTTCACTGCGATCGCGCCCTCGGGCGGCGTGTCGGGACGCACGATGCGCTCGGCCGGCAGACCCATGGCGCGGATCTTCTCGACGAGGTCGGCGGCGAGGGTGTCGGCGACCGTGCGGCCGAGCGCCACGGCCTGCGCGTCGGGATCAGCGTCGCTGCCGGTCAGTGCGCCGGCCAGGCGCTGCAGCGGGCCGCCGCGATCGAGCTGCACGTCCGACGGCACGACGGCGAAATCGTACACGTAGACCGCCGACGGGCGCGGCAGGCCGACCGCATCGGTCTGCTGCGTGATCTGGTAGCCCGTCGTGCAGCCGCCGGCGACGCAGAGCAGGAGCACGGCACCGAGCCGCCGTGCTCCCGTCGATCCGACCATGGGACCTCCTTCCGCGCGCGGCGCGCTCAGAAGCGCGCCCACCACGGGGTGCCGTCCGGCACCGGGCGATCGAGCACGATGCTGCGCCGCTCGAGCAGCGTGCCTTCCGCGAAGCGCAGCCGGGCGAGCTCGATGTTGTAGGTGGCGAGCGACTCGATTTCGGCGCGCTCGGCCTGGGTGAGGCGCTCCTGGAAGTCGATGAGATCCTTGGTGGTCGCGAGGCCGACGTCGTAGCGCGCCTGCTGGTTGCGGACGTTCTCCTCGGCGAGCTCGCGCGCGACGCGCGTCGCATCGATGCCGGTGAGCAGCGCGCGCAGGTTGTTCACCGCCTGCGTGATCTCCAGCGTCACGTCCTGCTCGAGCTGCTCGAGCCCGAGCCGCGCCTGCTCGGCATTGACGCGCGCCTGGGCGTACTGCGCCTCGGCGGCGGCATTGGCGAGCGGCACCTCGATGCGGGCGCCGATCAGGTACTGGTAGTAGCGGCCGTCGGTGAGCAGCTCGAGCGAGCGGTTGTAGCCGCCGAGCACCTGCGGGTTCACCTGGCCGAACTGGCTGCCCTCGACGCCGGCATCGTCGCCGCCGAGGCCGTTGAGGCCGATCGAGCCGACGAGGTCGAGCCGCGGCAGCAGCTGGTTCTCGGCGATCTTGCGCTCGATGCGCCGGCTGTCGAGGCCGAGCCGCGCGGCGAGCAGCTCGGGGCGCTGCGTGTAGGCGGTGCGCAGGCTCGCGTCGAGATCGAGCTCGACCGGCACCACCGTCGGGCGGTCGGCGGGCTCGATCAGCAGCAGCGCGCCGGCTTCCTCGTCCCGCGCGTTGATCAGGGCGCGCAGGTTGTCGCGCGCGATGCGCTCGAGCGCCGTCGAGCGGACGAGGTTCGCCTCGCGGCGCGCGACCTCCGCCTCGGATTCGAGCACCGCGGTGCGCGGCAGCGCGCCGACGTTGAAGCGTCCCTGGTTCTGGCGCAGCAGCTCGCGCGCCAGCTCGAGGCCGCGTACCTCGACGCGCACGCTCTCGATGGCCAGCACGTACGTCCAGTAGGCGCGCTCGACGTTCTCGACCAGCGCCGCGACCTGCGCCGCGTAGTCGTACTGCGCCGCCTCCTCGCCGATCTGCGCGATGTCGACGACCAGCATGCTGAAGCGCCAGCCGAAGTCGCGCAGCAGCGGCTGGGTGACCGACAGGTTGAGCGCCGTGATGTAGTCCGGGTTGAGCAGGTTGATGACCGTCGGGTTGGTGCTCAGCTCCTGGTTGGTGAAGTCGAGCGAGAAGAAGCCGCCGGTGATCGCCGAGCGCTTGCGCAGCCCGAAGTTCCAGTCGACCTCCTGGCTGAAGATGTCGGGCGAGGTGTCCTCGTTGGTGAACGGGCTGATCGTGCCCACCGGCGAGGTCGTCCGCCCCTTGCTCGTGTCGGCGAGAAACGTCGGATCGAACTGCGCGAAGGCGTTGCGCACCGCGGCGGTGGCGGCGACCGGATTCAGGCGCGCGATGCGCAGCCCGGTGTTGAACTCGAGCGCCAGCGCGATGCTCTCGGTGAGCGTGATCGGCCGCGGCGTCGCGCTGTCGCCGAGCATGCCGTAGTTGCCGCGGTCGGCATCGAAGCGCTCGGGGCGCAGCGTCGGCCGCCACTGGTCGCGCAGGATGGTGAAGTAGTTCGGCGCGTCCCCGAGCAGGTACTCGCGCGACGCATCGCCGGTCAGCGCCTCCTCGGCGCGCACCGGCAGCGCACAGCCCAGCACCGCGGCGAGGATCAGCCGCATCAGCATGCCCGTTGCCCTCATCACCCGACCGCCTCGTCTACCACCGCGCGCCGCGAGGGTCACGCCGGGGAGCGTCCATTCGTCGTCGGCCGCAGGCGCGCCAGCCAGGCGCGTGCGCGCTGCAGCGGCCGCAGCGCCGCGAGGTCGTCGAACAGCGAGTAGGCGACCGGGGTCATGAGCAGCGTCAGCAGCAGGCAGAGCGACTGGCCGCCGATGATCACCTTGGCCATCGAGGCGCGGCTCGCCGAGCCCGGCCCCTGGCCGAGCGCGATCGGGATCATGCCGGCGACGAGCATGACGGTGGTCATCAGGATCGGCCGCAGGCGGACGTGGTTCGCCTGCAGGATCGCCTCGTCGCGCGGCACGCCCTGGGCGCGCAGCGTGTTCGTGTAGTCGATCTGCAGGATGCCGTTCTTCTTCACGATGCCGAACAGCATGAACAGGCCGAGGATGCTGTAGATGTTGAGCGTGTCATTGAGCAGCAGCAGCGAGAGCAGCGCAAAGGGCAGCGTCAGCGGCAGCGCGAGCAGGATCGTGATCGGGTGCAGGAAGCTTTCGAACTGCGCCGCGAGGATCATGTACATGAACACGAAGCTGAGCAGGAACGCGAGCAGGAAGTTCGCATTGCTCTCGCCGAGCGACTTCGCGTGCCCGCCGAAGACGAGGCCGTAGGTCGGCGGCAGGTCGAGCCGGTCGACGATCGCGCGCACGCGCTCGACCGCCGTGCCGAGCGGCAGGCCGTCGAGGTTCGCGACCACGGTCACCTTGCGCTGGCGGTTGTAGTGGTCGATCTGCGCCGGGCCGCGCTCCTCGGCCATCGACGCGAGGTTCGACAGCCGCACGAGCTCGCCCGACGGCGCGGCAATCGTCACGTCGCCGATGGCGCGCGGGTCGTTGCGGTTCGCGAGCCGGGCGCGCAGCCAGACGTCGATCTGTTCCTGCTCGTCGCGGAACGTGCTGATCGGCTCGCCGCCGACCAGCGTGCGCAGCGCGCTGGCGATGTCGCGCACGTTGATGCCGAAGATCGCCGCCTTGTCGCGCTGGATGTCGACCTGCAGCTCGGGCTGGCGCACCGACAGCGTCGTGTCGACGTCGACGAACCCCTTCGTCGCCCGCAGCTCGGCCATCGCCTCGTGCGCGTACGCATTGAGCTTCTCGAGGCTCGGACCGGTGAGGTCGAACTCGAGATCGCTCAGGCGCTGGCCGCCGCTGACCAGCAGGTTCACCGACTGCACGCTGGTGCGCAGGTCGGGGTAGTCGACGAGGATTGCGCGCGCCTGCTTCATCAGGTCGGTCTGGCTCAGCGCGCGCGCGTCGAGCTCGTCGAGGCGCACGTAGATCGAGCCCCTGGTCACCGGGCCCTCGCCGGCGCGCAGCCGGCCGGAGGTCTCGCCGATGGTGGTCAGCAGGTGGGCGACGTGCGGCAGCGTCGCGAGCCGGCCCTCGAGCAGGCGCAGCGTCTCGTCGGTGCGCTGCAGACTGAAGCCCTCGGGCGTCTGCACGATCACCTCGAACTCGCTCTGGTCGTCGTGCGGCAGGAAATCCTTGCCGACGGCGCCGAACAGCGGCACGCTGCTCGCCAGCACGGCGAGCGACAGGACGACCATCGCCCAGCGGTGGCGCAGCGACCAGGCGAGCACGTGTCCGTAGCCGCGCTCGAGGGCGCCGTACACGCCGCCCTTGCTGTCGTGCCGGCGCCGGCCGAGGCGCAGGAAGTGCGCGCACAGCATCGGCGTGAGCGTGAACGAGACGATCAGCGAGACGAGGATCGCGACGGCGACGGTGATGCCGTAGCTGTTGAAGAAGCGCCCGACCTGGCCCTCCATGAACGCGACGGGCAGGAAGATGACGATCAGCGACAGCGTCGTCGCCATGACCGCGAGGCTGATCTCGCCGGTGGCGGCGCTCGCCGCCTCGCGCGCGCCGACGCCCTTCTCCTCCATGTAGCGGAAGATGTTCTCGAGCACGACGACGGCGTCGTCGATGACGATGCCGGTGGCGAGCACGAGGCCGAGCATCGTGACGTTGTTGAGCGTGAAGTCGAGCGCGCGCATGACGGTGAACGTCGCGATGATCGAGGTCGGGATCGCGACCGCGGCGATCAGCGTCGCGCGCAGGTTGCTGATGAACAGCATGACCGTCAGGCTGACGAGCACGCCGGCGAGCACGAGGTGGAGCTTCACCTCGTCGATCGACTTCTCGATGAAGCGCGACTGGTCGCGGACGAGCTGGAAGGCGATGTCGCCGGGCAGCGTCGGCCGGATGCGCTCGAGCCGGCGCTTGACGGTGTCGATCACCGCGACGGTGTTCGTGCCGGTCTGCTTGCGCACGAGCAGCGTCACCGCCGGCTTGCCGTCGAGGCGGGCGAGGTTGCGCGGCTCGACGTAGCTGTCCTCGACGCGGCCGATGTCGCCGATGGTCAGCGGCCGGCCGGCGCTGCTGCCGACGATCAGCGCGAGGAAATCCTCGGCGCGTGCCACCCGGCCCATGGTGCGCAGGATGAGCTCGCGCTGGCCCTGGTCGACGCGGCCGCCGGGGATCTCGATGTTCTGCGCGCGCACCGCGTTGCGCACCTGGTCGATCGACAGCCCGTAGGCGGCCATGCGCTCGGTGTCGAGGATGATGTTGATCGCGCGCTCGCGACCGCCGATGAGCGACACCGAGCCGACGCCGCGCTGCGTCTCGATGTCCTCCTTGATCTGCTTCTTGGCGATCTCGGTGACCTCGCGCAGGTCGCGGTTGCCGGAGACGACGATGCTGAGAATCGGCGTGCTCTCGATGTCGAACTTCGCCACCACCGGCGGGTCGGTGCCCTCGGGCAGCTCGGCGAGGACGCTGGCCACCTTGTCCCGCACGTCCTGCGCGGCGGCATCGCCGTCGCGCGACAGGCTGAAGAAGACGACGATCGTCGACACGCCCTCCCCGGTCATCGAGGTCATCTCGTCGATGCCCTCGATGGTGTTGATCGCCTCCTCGAGCGGCTTGGTGAGGCTGCTCTCCATCTCCTCGGCGCTCGCGCCGGAGAGCGTGGTGGTGACCGCGACGATCGGGAAGTCGATGTTCGGGAAGAGGTCGACGGAGAGCTGCCGGTAGGAGAACCAGCCGAGGACGACGAGGAAGGCGATGAACATCGTCGTCGCCACCGGGCGACGGATGCACGCGTCGACGAGCCGCATCGCTGCGCGCTCCCTCAGCCGTCGCCGCGGCGGATGACGACCGCGCGGCCGTCCTCGAGGCGCGCGAGCCCCGAGGTGGCCACGACGTCATTGCGGTCGATGCCGCTGAGGATCTCGAGCAGGCCGTCGTCGGTGCGCGTGCCGACGCGCACGTGCCGCTCGTACGCGACGTTGTCGCGCACGACGAAGAGCTTGGTGACGCCGGCGAACGAGAGCACCGCCGTCTCGGGGACGACGAGCGCCTGGTCGTCGGCGCGCGTGACGATGTTCGCGGCGGCGAAAAAGCCCGCCTTCAGCCGGCGCTCGGGGTTCGGCACCTCGGCCTCGACGGTGATCGAGCGGTTCGCGGCGTTCGCCGCCGGGCTGATGCGCACCAGCGTGCCGGTGAACGTCGTGTCGGGGTACGCGTCGACCCGGATCTCGACCGGCTGGTCGATGGCGATCTCCTCGGCGAAGCGCTCCGGCACGTCGCCGCGCAGCTTGAGCGGGTCGTCGGCGATGAGGTCGAACAGCGGCGTCCCGGGGCGCACGTACTCGCCGACCGAGACGAGGCGGCGCACGACCGAGCCGCGCAGCGGCGAGCGCACCTGCGTGTGCGCGAGCGCGACCTGCAGCGCCTCGCGCTGCGCGTCGGCGACGGTCACCGCCATCTGCATCGCCTCGTACTCCTGCGGCGAGATGACCGTCTTGCCGAGCAGCTCGCGCCCGCGCGCCTCGTCGGCGCGCGCCTTGGCGAGCCGCGCCTCGATCTCGCGCAGCTGCGCGCGCATGCTGCTGTCGTCGATCGCCAGCAGCACCTGATCGGCGGCGACCTGGTCGCCGAGGTCGGCCTCGATGCGCTGCACCTGGCCCTCGGCCTGGCTCGACAGCGTCACCTCCTCGTTGCCGAACAGCGTGCCGACGAACTTGAGGAGGCGCCGCGTCGGCTGCACGGCGACCGGCGCGATGGTGATCTGCAGCGCGTCGACCGGCGTCGGCGTCGGCGCCACGGCCTGCGGCGCGCCGGAGCGCGCACACCCCGCCGCCAGCACCGCGACGAGCGCGGCGCCGGCCACGATCGGCCGGCCGGTCATGCCTTCGCTCCCGCCACGCGTCGCGCCGGAACGGCGGTCCGCGGCTGCATGCCGACGCGTACGCCGTTGAGGAACGTGCGCGTCACCAGGCGCGCCAGCGCCGCCGGCTGCGCCGTGTCGTCGCGGTACAGGCAGACTGCGCGGATCATGCCGAACAGCATCTCGACCGCGAGCCGCGGATCGACGCGCGTGCGTCCGAGCTCGGCGGCGATGCGGTCGCCGACGCGCGTCACCACCGCCTCGCGGCGCTGCTGCCACTCGACGCGCTCGTCGGGGTCGATCTTCGTCTCGTGCCGGTGCAGCAGGACGAAGAAATCGCGCCGCTGCCAGAAGTAGCCGATGATCGTCCCGGTCAGCGCCTCGATCACCCGCTCGAGCGGCGCGCGCTCGGCGAGGACCGCGTCGATCGCCTCCTGCATGCCCTGCAGGCCGTCGACCAGCGTCGCGAAGTAGAGGTCTTCCTTCGACGGGAAGTACCGGTAGAGCGTCCCCTTGCCGATCTTCAGCCGGGCGCTGATCTCGTCGGTCAGCACCTCGTGGTACGGCCGCTGCGAGAACACTTCCGCCGCGCAGCGCAAAATCGCCGCGCGCGTCTCGGCACTCTTTTTCCGACCACGCATGAACGGGAATTCCGGTACGGACCGGTCCGTTCTACCAGCGCGCGATCGTCAGTCAACATGGGAGTGCAGCGCGGGGCGGTGAGGGAGCGCCGGACGAAAACGATCGCCACAGAGGCGCAGAGGACGCGAAGTCGAGCGAATCATTTCACCTCGCGTCCGACGGACACCGATCTGGTGTCCTCCTCCGCCCCCAATGGCTGATCCCTTAAACTGATGGGCGAAGTCCGTGGTCGCTCACTCGGCGTGGTCGTCGCCGGATAGGTCGCCGGCGGTGCCGGGCGGTGGCGCGGTGGCATCGTCGATCGGCTCGACGGCGATGTGGAAGGCGGCGTAGCCGGGCAGCATCACCGGGGCCAGCGCGCGGCCGATCACGCGGCCGTCGAACGGCGAGTGCAGCGGTACGCGCGTCTCGCTCAGCGGCGAGAGGATGACGCCGAGCTCCTGGCCGCGGTGCACCTCGTCGCCGAGCCGCAGCGTGCTGACCAGCAGGCCGCCGCTGTTCGCCCGCACCCAGTGCGAATCGCCGTAGACATCGTTCTCTGCCGACGCCGCCGTCGCGGGTCCGGCGATGCCGAGGTGCGCCATCAGCCGGCGGATGCCGTGCAGGCCGGCATCGATCGCCTCCGTCTGCAGACGCATCGGCTCACCCGCCTCGTAGGCGAGCGTCGCGACGCCGGCGGCGCTCGCCGCGGCGCGCAGGGTCCCGTCGGCGGCCGGCTTGTGCAGCGTCACCGGGGCGCCGAACGCCCGCGCCAGCGCGCGCGTTTCGGCGTCGGTGAGATCGGCGCGGATCTGCGGCAGGTTGCCGCGGTGGTGCGAGCCGGTGTGCAGGTCGACGAGCACGTCGCAGCGTCGGATCACGCCGCGGAAGAGCGCATCGGCGATGCGCGCCGCGGCCGAGCCGGACGGGTCGCCGGGAAAGTGCCGGTTGAGGTCGCGGCGGTCCGGCAGGTAGCGCGAGCTGCCGCGGAAGCCGGCGAGGTTGACGACCGGTACGGCGATGACCGTGCCGCGCAGCGGCGCGGCGTCGAGATCGGCGGCCACCCGGCGCACGATCTCGATGCCGTTCAGCTCGTCGCCGTGAATGCCGGCGATCAGGCAGAGCGTCGGGCCGTCGGTCGCGCCGTGATGCACGAGCACCGGCGTGCGCACCGTCGCGCCGGCATACGAGCGGCCGGCGGTGAGCGGCACGCGCGCGGAGGTTCCCGCCGCGACCGTCGCACCGAGCAGCTCGAGCGGCGCTCGCTGCGCCATCGCGGCGGGCGCGCCGCCGGCGATGACCAGGAGCGCGCACAGCGGGACGAACCTCATGCTGATGCCCTGCGAGGCAAGCCACGTGCCACTGCCGGCGCGAGCGCCCGCCGCCACGCCTTTCATCGTTGATGTAAGATCCGGCGCGGCTGCACACGACCCGCCTCGCGACGCGCCGGGCGCGGTCGCGCGGCAACCCTGACAAGCGTTTGTAACTTCGCGCCCGAGCGCGCGCTGTTTCCGTGCCGAGGCAGCCCCGCGCATCGGAGTGGCACCGCGCTTGGAACTTCTCGACCTGCGGGCGCTCGCGGGGTGCAGGCGGGCGGTCGCCGGGAGGTGCGATGCCAACGAGAATGACGGTCGCTGCGGCACTGGCGGTGCTCGCGTGGGCCGCGGCGGGCGAGGCGCGCGTGCTGCGCGGCGCGCTCGAGATCGCCGACGAGGGGCGGAACACGTTCCGCGTCGTCGGCCATGCCGGCACCTGGCAGGCGCCGCCGGGCGTGGCGCTCGAGGCGCTCGCCGGCCAGCTGGTCGATGTGCGCCTGACCGACGGCGGTCGCGTCGAGCAGATCGCGCCGTTCCAGGTCGGCTACGCCCCGGTCGTCGTCGTCGTGCGCGGCCGGCTCGCGGTCGTCGACGCCGCCGCGAACGCGTTCACGTTCGCCGACGACAGCGAGGTGTACCGGGCGCCGGCGGCGCTCGACGCCACGGCGTACGAGGGCGAGTGGGTCGAGGCGCGGATCGACAGCGGGCGCGTGATCGGGCTGACGCGGCTCGCCGCCCCGGCGGCGGTGGGCGGGCGCGTGGCAAGCGATGCGGCGAGCTGTCGGGTCGACGGAATGACGTTCCCCAGCGGTACCGAGGCCTGTGCCGACGGCGCCGCGGTGCGTTGCGACAACGGCTCCTGGACCGACCTCGATACGGACTGCCGGTGAGCGTCGTGACGCGAACGATCGACACGCTGATCACCCGCCTCGGCGCCCGGCTGCTGGTCGCCGGTCTGGCGACGCTGCCGGTTGCGGCGCTGGCGCAGGAGCACGACGACGCGTTCGATGCCGGCGCGCACGCGTATGAATCGGCGGAGCTGCGCGACGAGGAGACGTTCGGCCTCGGCGACACGTACGATGCGCTCGACGCCTTCGGCTACGACGCATCCGATGACGAGGCGCTCGATCCCGACGCGGATCTCGAGGCGAGCGTTGCCGACGGCGATCCCGCGGACGTCGGTGATCTCACCGACGAGTCGGACGAACTGCGCCGCCGCCGCGAGCCGGCCGCGAGCGAACGCGCCGAGGAGGAGCGCCGCACGACGCGGGACAGCCGCCGCGGCCTCCTCCCGTCCGAGCGCAGGCGCTGGTGGCCGTGAATCCCTCGCGTGACCCGCCCGGCGCGCGCCGGGGCGGGTCACGCGCGCATCCGCTCCGGATCGCGCGGCGCGGCCGCGCGCCGCGTGTGCCACGACTCGGCCGGCAGCACGCGGACGCGGGAGCGCTGGATGAGGTCGATCAGCGACATCTCGGCACGGGACTCGACGCGCCCGGTGATGAGGTTGCGGAGCGTGCGCGCCGCGCGCGTCGGGTGGAAGAGGTAATTCGAGCCGTAGAACACCGCGATGTAGAGCAGCAGGTAGACCCGCCACATCAGGCCGCCGATGTGCTGGTTGTAGAAGTGATTCTTGAACAGCGTGTCGACGTAGACGATGCGCCGGAAATACCGGTCGTCCTCGAGGTCGACCGCGCCTGCGGCGCGCAGCGTCTCGAACATCGCGCTGCCGGGATACGGCGACAGGACCGACGGCGAGGTATCGTGCGCGCCGTACCAGCTCGCGCGGACGAGGAACCACAGCGACTGCCAGACGTCGCGATGGGTCTCCTCCGGGAAGCCCATCATGAAGTTGATCTTGATGTTCATGCCCTCGCGCTGCGAGTGCGCGATCGAGCGCAGCATGCGGTCGAGGTTCACCTTCTTCTTGATCGCGCGCAGCACGCGCGGCGAGCCCGCTTCGGGCGCGTAGGTGATGTTGCGGCAGCCCGAGGCGTGCAGCGCGTGCGCCACCTCCGCGTCGATCGCCTCGCTGCGCGTGCCGGCCGGAATCTGCCAGGTGATGTCGAGCCGGCGCTGCTGGATCTCGCCGCAGAAGGCGAGGATCCACTCCTTCCGGATGATCGCGGTGAGGTCGTAGAAATCGAAGTTGCGCGCGCCGAAGACGGTGACGTAGTGCTCGATCTCGTCGGCGACGTCGCGCGGCTCGCGCATGACGTAGCGTGTGCCCCACATCTGCGGGCTGCTGCAGAACGTGCACTGGTAGGGACAGCCGCGCGTCGCGAGGATCGGCAGCGCGATGTCTCCGCGCGCCACACCGTAGGTCAGGCCCTTCTCGCGGTACAGCTGCACGGGAAAGAGATGCCATGCGGGCCGGCGGATGCGCGTCAGCTCGAGCACGCGCGCCCGGCGCGGCGTGCGGATCGCGCGGCCGCCGCCGCCGCGGTAGACGATGCCGTGGAGGCGCGAGAGCGGCTGTCCGTACTCGATCGCGCGTGCGAGATGGACGATGGTCTCCTCGCCCTCGCCGAGCACGCAGACCGCCAGATGCGCGGTCTGCCCGATCGAGAACTCCGGCACCGCGGTGATGTGCTCGCCGCCGGCGACGATCGTCGCGTCGGGAAAGGCCTCGCCGAGTGCATCGATCAGTTCGCGGTGATGCAGCCAGTTGCCGCTGAACATCGCGCTCAGCGCGATCAGCTGCACGTCCTCCGGGATGCGGGCGATGATGTCGTCGATCGACAGCCCGTTGACGACGATGTCGTCGACGAACTCGTGATACGTGTCGTAGCCTTCGGCCAGTGCGTCGATGATCGTCAGCTGGTGGCCCTCGGCCTCGAGCGCCGCGGCGATGAAGGCCAGCCCGAGCGGCGGCGACGGCTTCAGGACTACGCTCATCGGCTTCATCAGCCGCGGCGGATTGATCAGGCACACCTTCATGCGGTGCACCCCGTCGGCGCGTTTCCCCTGCGCACGGTTTCCCCTCCCCCTGTGCGTGTGGGTTATCGATGATCTGGAACGACAACGTGTCTATCGCGATCGATGGCGCCGGCGCAACAAAAAAATGCCCGCGCCCTTGTGCCGCAACGGAGCGGCGCTGAATGCGCCTTCACGGCGCGCTGCGCCGCACACGAGCGGCTGTGCACGGGGCATCGCCGGGCGTCGGCGGTGCGCTAGCGCCGGATGCTACAAAGATGCGGGCACCCGGCCGATGCGGTGCTCACAGGGTCGCGAGCACGGCGTCGAGCTCCGGGACGCTCGTGCGCCCGCCGAGCACGGTGCAGGCGAGGGCGGCGGCGGTGGCGGCGAAGTGCAGCGTGCGGTCGACATCCCAGCCGGCGAGCAGGCCGTAGAGAGCGCCGGCGTGGAAGCAGTCGCCGGCGCTGGTCGTGTCGACCACCGGCACGCGCCGGGCGGGTACGTAACGCAGCGCGCCGTCGGCGCAGGCGAGCGCGCCGCCGGCGCCGAGCGTCGCGACGACGAGGCGCGGGCCGTCGCCGGCCATCGCGCGCAGCGCGGCGCCGAGGTCGGCGCGGCCGGTGTGGCGCTGCGGGAAGCCGGTGCCGACGATCGCGACGTCGGTGCACGCGAGCAGCGCGCGGGTGCGCGGCCCGGGCTCGTCGACGTCGAGCATCACCAGCGCGCCCGCGGCGCGCGCCCAGCCGGCGGCGAGCAGCGCCGTGTCGACGTCGTCGGCGTCGAGCAGCAGCGCGCGTCCGCCGGCGAGCACGGCGCGGTCGAGCTCCGCGGGGCGCAGCGCGAGGCCCTCGGGGCGGTGCCAGTGCACGGTGCGTTCGCCGGTGACGGCGTCGACGAGAATCAGTGACGTGTGGCTGCCGAGCCCCGGCCGCTCGCGCGTGCCGCGCAGGTCGACGCCGGCCTCGTGCAGCGAGGCGCGCTGCAGCGCGGCGCCGGCGTCGTCGCCGAACGGGCCGACGTAGGCGGTGCGCAGTCCCCAGCGCTGCAGCGCGACGAGCGCGGTCGGCACCTGGCCGCCGGGCAGCTGGCGATAGGCATGGGCGCGCGCCTTGCCGTCGCCGACCAGCGGGCGCGCCGGCACGCAGACGTGGTCGATGGTGTTGAAGCCGAAGCCGACGACGTCGAACGGCGGCGTGCGCGCCATCGGTCACCCGCGGCCCGCGGCGACGGTCGGCGGCGCGATGATGCCGGCGACCGGCACCTCGATGGTCGGACGCGCGGCACTCGTCGTGCGCACGCGCACCACGGTCTGGAATGCCCCCGGCGGGGCATCGGGCGCGGTGGCGAGCTCGAGCGCGCGGCCGCCCGCTTCGTCGACGAGCCGGGCCTGCAGCCACGGGGCGCCGCCGTCCGGCGCGAAGAAGCGTACCGCGTCGTCGCCGGCGCGCAGCGCGATGCGTCGCGCGGCCGTGGTGCCGGGCGGCAGCGGACCGAGATAGACGCGCGCCGGTTCGGCGGCGGCGGCGAGCGCGACGGTGCCGGTCAGCGCCAGCAGCAGCGCGCGCTGCCCGGGGTCGTTGCTGTACACCGTCAGCGTGTGGCGCTGCGGCCCGGCGCTGCGCGCCGTCTCGCAGCGCAGGACGAGCGCCACGCCGGCGCCGGGCGCCAAATCGCGCGGGCCGTCGAGCTCCGCCTGGCAGTCGCAGCTGGTGCGCAGGTCGATCAGCGTCAGGGGCGTGCCGCCGACGTTGGTGAGCGCGAAGGTGTGCTCGACGGGCACGCCCTGCGGCACGCGCCCGAAGTCGTGCTGCACCGCCGGCGCGACGGCGAGGCGCGGCGGTGCGCTCGGCGGGGGCGCAGCGGGCTGGCAGGCGCCGAGCAGGGCGGCAACGAGCAGGGCGGGCAGCGGGCGGCGCACGTCAGGGCAGGATGGCGATCGCGCGCAGCGGGCCGCCGGACCCGCCGCGGATGGGCATCGGCAGCGCGATCAGCGTCGCGCCGCGCGGCGGCACGCGGTCGAGCTGGGCGAGGTTCTCGAACGCCGGCTTGCCGGCGCCGTTGATGATCTGGTGGACGATGAAGTCGCGCGACGGTCCGTGATCGATGCTCGGGGTGTCGACCCCGATCGCGTTGATGGTCCGCTCGCGCACCAGGAACTCGGCGGCTTCCGCCGAGAAGCCGGGAAAGTGCAGGTGCGCCGTGTCGCCGGGGACGTCGGTGCCGAGCACCCGCCGGCGATCCGGCCAGCGTGCGCCCCAGCCGCTGTCCATCACCACGATCGCGCCGGGCGGAATGCGTCCGTGCGCTGCCTCCCAGGCGAGCAGGTCGGCACGCGTCAGGCGGTAGTCGGGATCGGCGGCCGCGGCGGCGCGCACGTCGACGCGCACCAGCGGGCCGATGCCGGCCGTGACCGGCACCTGCTCGGCGCTCGCCTGGCCGCGCGCGAAGTGCACGGGCGCGTCCATGTGCGTGCCGCCGTGCTCGGCGGTGCAGAAGCTGTTCGCCTCGTACCAGTAGCCGCCGGCCGTCTCGCCGTGCGGGCCCGGCGTGACCTGGAAGCCCTTCTCCGTCGGCCAGTAGACCGTCTCCGGTCCGAACGGGTGCGTGAGATCGACGACCTTCGCGGGGTCGATGTCGATCGCGTGCGCCGGCACGGCGAGCGCGAGGAGCAGCAGGATCACGTGCATGCGGGCTTACGGAGAAACACAGATGGCCACGGATGGCCACAGATGAACACCGAGCCCCACCCCGGAAGCCGCCGTGGTCATCGGTGGCCATCGGTGGCCATCGGTGTGGCAGATCCGGTCTACCCGAGGCGGAGGAAGGCGCGGCGGGTGCGCGGGCCGTAGGCGCGCAGGCTGCGCGTCGCCTCGGGCCCGCCGAGCGCCTGCCTGGCGGCGCTCAGCCGGTCGCTGTCGATCGTGCACCGCACCGTGCCCGGCTGGATGCGGTAGAGGCGCGCGGCGTTGAGGCCGAGGATGCGGCGCTTCGTCTCCTCATCGAGCGGCGGGTAGCCGAACTCCTCCTGCAGCTCCGGCGAGATCCGCAGGTTCTTGAACGCCTGGATCTGCCACTGCGGCGAGCCCCACCAGATCGAGTCGGTGCCCCAGATGATGCGCTCGGGGCCGAGCACCTGCAGCAGCGAGCCGAGGAGGTGCGCGGGAGCCATCGGGCCCTCGGTGAGGGCGAGGGCGAACGCGCTGCCGATCTCGGCGTGCACGTTCGGGCGGTGCCGGATCGAGCGCACGACGTCGAGGAACTCGGTGATGCCGGCGCCGGGGAAGTAGCCGGCGTGATAGGCGACGAACTCGAGGCGCGGCCAGTCGTACGACACCTTCGGCAGGTCGCGACTCTGCACGTACGTCTCCGCCATCGGCCCGAGCAGGGCCGGCAGGCCCTTGTGGACGTTGATCACGCGCAGGCCGAGCCGCGACGCCTCGGCGAGCATCGGATAGGCGACCGTCTCGTCGTCGAGCCACCAGCTGCCGTTGCCGGTGTAACACTTGAGCGCGCTCGCCCCGAGCGTGCGCACCTGGTGCTCGAGCGTGTCGATCGCGGTCTCCGAGCCCGGCGCGCTGCGCGGATCGCACATCGCCTGCGAGAGCGCGCGCGGCGAGCCGGCGAGCTCGTTCACCAGGTCGCGCGTCGCCGCCATCGTCTCGACCGGCAGCGGCGCGCCGTTCGGCACGCCGCTGATCACGCCGACCGCGGTCTCGCTGTCGACGAAGACCTCCTTGATCATGTTGAGCTGCGAGAGCTGCGCGAGGCGCTCCTCCGCCGGCAGTGTCGGCTCGAGGAAGCGCAGGAACGCGAACAGCGGCGAGTTGAAGCGGTCGAGGTCGACGTGATGGAGCTGCACGTCCATCACGAAGTAGTCGGCGGCGAACAGCTCGCGCGCCGCCTCGGGATCGTCGCACTGCTCGGCGGTGACCGGCAGCACCGCGGCGTCGCCCTGCGAGGCAAGGCCGTGCACGGTGTTGAGCACCATGTACGCCGTCGCCGTGCCGGCGGCGGTGCGCAGGAAGGCGCGCCGCGACATGCCGAGCCGCCGCGCGCGCCGATCGGCCTCCTCGAGCAGCAGCCGCTTCGCGGCGCGCTGGGTGGCGGTCGGCGGCCGCGGACACCACTCGCCGTTCGACACGTCGGAGAGCGGGAAGGGGAGATCGTCGTCGAACGCCATGGGTCGATCTCCTCAACGCGGAGACGCGGAGGCGCGAAGAACGGCGTGTGCCGGTGCTGCTTCGCGGCTTGGCGCCTTCGCGTTGCAAGGCTGCGTGCCGGTCATGGTTCCGGGCATCCGTTGAGCGCCGCGGCGACGGCGGAGATCAGCTCGGCGATGACGACGCGGGCGTCGCCGTCGAGATCGATCGCCGGGCAGTCCGCCGGCGGGGTGTCGCTGAGTGCCAGCGTGACGCCGCCGACGAGCTCGTCGATGGTCACGGCGAAGTCGGCGTTGCAGTCGCCGCTGCAGGCCGCGATCGCCTCGGCGCGGCGCGCGACGACGCCGTAGCCGTCGCCGTCCTGCGTCGCACCCGAGGTCCGCCCGCTGTGCCAGGCGACGAGCAGCGCGTCGCCGTCGCCGGCGAGCGCCAGCGGGTGCGGCTGCTCGGAGAACGCGCCCTGCACGCCGGCGAGGTGCGTATTGACCACGCGCTCGCCGGCGAGCGGCCGGCCGAGCAGGTCGAACTGGCGCAGGAAGACGCCGTAGTCGTCGCCGTCGTCCGCTCCCGACCACGCCGCGGCAAAGCCGCGCGCCGTGGCGGCGAGGGCCGGCTTCTCCTGATCGAAGGCGGTGACCGCGGCGAGCGAGAACGCCGTGCCCGCCGGCACGCCGTCGGCGCCGAAGCGGCGCGCGAAGACGCCGTAGCCGTCGCCATCCTCGCCGGCGTTGCTCTCCCAGGCGACGAGGAAGGCGCCGGAGGCGGCGAGCGCGACGCTGGCGTGGCGCTGGCCGCCGGGCAGGCCGCCGTCGACCGGCACGACCTCGCCGAGCGGGCGGTCGTCGGCGCCGTAGCGGGCCACGAGGATGCCGTCGTCATGCGCGATGCGCTGCTGCCAGGCGATGACGAAGCCGCCATCCGGCGCGCAGGCGAGCGCCGGGTGCGTCTGCGAGCCCTCGCGCGCCGCGCCTACCGCCAGCGGCTCGCCCTGCGGCGTGCCGTCGCCATCGAGGCGCCGGGCGATGATGCCGAAGGCGCCGTCGGCGCTCGTCTCGTGCTGCCAGGCGGCGACGAACGTGCCGTCGCCGGCGGCGCACACGGCGGGCTGCGACTGGCGGCCGGCGGCGTCGTCGTGGAGCCGCTGCTCGCCGCCGCGCGGCGTGCCGTCGGCGGCGAACGCGCGCGCGACGATGTCGAAATCCTCGCCGCCCGGCGCGCGGCTCTCCCAGACGATCAGCGCCTCGCCGGCCGGCGTGCACGCCACCGCCGGCGCCTGCTGGTCGCCGGCGGTGGTGGTGTTCACCGCCAGTTCGTCGCCGGCCGCGGCGCCGTCGACCACGCGCCGCGCCACGACGGCGTTGCCCGAGCCGTCCTGCGCGGCGGATTCCCACACCACCCAGGCGGTGCCGTTCGCGCCGGCACACACCCCCGGAAAGCCCTGGTCGCCGGCGGTCGTCGTGTTCACCGCCAGCTCCGCGCCGGTCGGGGCCGCGGCCGGCACGGCGGCGGGGGCGGCGATCAGCGCCGTCAACGCGAGAGCAGCGAGCGCGCGCACACCTCGTTCTCGACCCGCCCGCCTCGTCCAGTCAAGCGCCCGCGCGCCCAGCGGACCGGATCCGCCCCCGTACGGCCGAACGGCGCGTCTCAGCCGCCAGCGGACCCGCGCCCGGCGATTCCGAAGATCGGCCACCGAGGAGGAGAGGACACCGAGTCGCTGATCCTTCGAACTCGATGTGACTGACACTTCGACTTCGCGTCCTCTGCGCCTCTGTGGCTGATTCCGCTTCTTCTTCCTCTTCTTCTTCGCAGCGAGACGCGGATGGATTTGCGCCGGCGCGGCGCGCTAGGACGGGGCGTGGCGATCTCCGAGTATCTGCGCGGGGTGCGCGCGATGGTGGGCACGACGCTGCTGCACGTGCCCTCGGTGGCGGGGTTGCTGCGCGATGCCGACGGCCGCGTGCTGCTCGTGCAGCATGCCGGCAGCGGCGTGTGGGTCTGCCCCGGCGGCGCGATCGATCCCGACGAGGCGCCGCAGGATGCGGTGGTGCGCGAGGTGTGGGAGGAGACCGGGCTGCACGTCGAGCCGCTCGCGCTGTGCGGCGTGTACGGCGGACCGCACTGCCGCGTGCGCTACGACAACGGTGACGAGGTGACCTACGTCATCACCGTCTTCGCCTGCCGGCTGCTCGGCGGCACGCTGCGGCCCGACGGCGAGGAAACGGTCGCGGCGCGCTTCGTCGCGCCCGAGGAGATGCCGTCGCTGAATCTCTCCGGCTGGAGCCGCGTGGTGCTGCCGGTCCTGACCGGCGGCGCCGCGACCTGGATTCCTCCGGTGCGCTGGACGCCGCCGTCCGGCGAGCGTTTGTAGAATTCACCCGGCCAAAGTGCCGGCGCCGCGGCGGCCGCAGCGGCCGCGCCATCTCGCACCACCCGCACACAACCGGTCGCGGCGTCTCGGCTGAGTGGCGCGCGCTGGCATGCGGCTCGCTGTGCTCGCCTTCGTGCAGCCGCCGCCTGCCGCGTCCGGAAACGTCCTGCAGCCGCCGAGGCGCCGGCGGCTGCACGTCGCCGGCTGGCTCTGGAACCAGCTCGAGTGGCTGCGCAGCAGCTACTGGTTTCTGCCGACCCTGATGATCGTCGCGGCGGCGGGGCTCGGCGCGCTGATGCTGACCGTCGACCGCCACATGGGAATCGGTGGCGCGGCCGGCTGGTTCTACAGCGGCGGCAGCGACGGGGCGCGCGAGGTGCTGTCGACGATCGCCTCGGCCACGCTGGGGATCGCCGGTGTCACGTTCTCCATCACCATGGTCGTCCTGGCGCTCGCCGCCAACCAGTTCGGCCCGCGCCTCCTGCGCACGTTCATGCGCGATCGCGGCACGCAGATCGCGATCGGCACGCTGACCGCCACCGCCTTCTACTCGCTGCTCGTGCTGCGCGCCGTGCATGGCGAAGGTGACGACAGGGCGGCCTTCGTGCCCGCCCTGTCCGTGACCGTGGCGATGCTGCTCGCGACATGCAGCCTCGGCGTGCTGATCTTCTTCATCCATCACATCGCGACCCTGATCCAGGCGCCGAACGTCGTCGCCGCGGTGGCCGATGAGCTCTACGAGGCGATCGACGCGCAGTTCCCCGAGGACGACGGGCCGGCGGCGCCGGCGGCCGATCTGCAGCGCCAGGTGCCGGATGCGGGCGAGTCGTGCGCGCTCGTCCCCGGCGGCGCCGACGGCTACGTGCAGCGCATCGACGTCGAACGTCTGCTGGCGATCGCCGTGCGCGACGATCTGCTGGTGCGCGTGCTGGCGCAGCCCGGCGATTTCGTCGCCGCCAGCGACCCGGTGCTCGGTGTGTGGCCGTCGGAGGCGGCTGACGGCGCGCGCTGCAGCGAGTTGAGCGGCCTCGTCGAGATCGGTCGCGAGCGCTCGCTCGTCCAGGACCTGCTGTTTCCGATCAGCCAGCTGACGGAGATGGCGGTGCGCGCGCTGTCGCCGGGCGTGAACGACCCCTTCACCGCGGTGCAGTGCGTCGATCGCCTCGGCATCGGCCTCGCCGTGCTCGTGGCGCGGCCGCGGCCGCATGGGCTGCACGCCGATCCCGGCGGCCGGCTGCGGGTGATCCTCGCCACGCCGTCGGTGCCGGCGGCGCTGGCGACGGCCTGCGATCCGATCCGCGACTACGCCGCCGGCAGCGTGCTCGTCCTGCAGCGGCTCGCCGCGGCACTCGACCGGATCGGGCACGCCGCCGGGCGCCGCGACGATTGTGACGCGGTGTGCGAGCAGGTGCGCGCGCTGCTCGCACGGCTCGAGGACGCGCCCGACGCCGCGGCGCGCGGGCAGTACCGCGCCTGCGCGCAGCGCCTGACGAGGCTGCTGCACGCCCTCGCCCCGACGGCCGCCACCGCGCCGCCGCGCGCGGCGCGGCCGGGGGACCGATGATGTCGGTGCGCGCGACGCGCGGCGAGTTCGCCACGCGCGTGCTGATCGCGCTGGCGATCGGTGTCGGGATGGGCGGCACGCTGCTCATCGCCTGGCTCGCGTGGCGGCTGCTGCTGCTGACGTTCGCCGGCGTGCTGCTCGCCGTGCTGGTGCGCGGCAGCGCGGCCTGGCTGTGCCGCCATACCGGGCTCGGCATGACGTGGGGCGTGACGCTCGTCGTGCTGCTGCTCGCCGCGATCGTGCTCGGCGGCGGCACGCTGGTCGGCGCGCAGCTGGCGCGGCAGACCGGCGAGCTGATCACCGCCATGACCACCGCCGCGCAGCAGGGCCGCGAGCGGCTGGCGACGTCGGAGTGGGGACGCTGGATGCTGCAGCAGGCGCGCGAGGGCGGCGCGACGATCAGTCCCGGGCAGGTGCTGCTGCAGCTCACCGGCTACGCCGGCACGGCGCTCGGCGCGCTGGTCGACGTGCTCGTCGTCACCGCCGTCGCGCTCTACCTCTCGTTCGATCCGCGCCGCTACGTCGACGGGGTGATCGCGCTCGTGCCGCCGCGCGGCCGGCCGCGTGCCCGGCGCCTGTTCGCCGCACTCGCCGGCACGATCCGCAACTGGCTGCTCGGCCGGCTGCTCGCCATGCTGCTGATCGGCGGCGTGATCTACCTCGGCCTGACGCTGCTCGGCGTGCGCTTCGCGCTGCCGCTCGCGATTCTCGCCTTCCTGCTCGAGCTGGTGCCGAACGTCGGGCCGCTGATCGCCGCCGTGCCGGCGCTGCTCGTCGCGGCGCCCGACGGCCTGTCGCAGACGCTGCTCGTCGGCGGGCTCTACCTGATCGTGCAGACGCTCGAAGGCTACGTGCTGACGCCGCTCATCCAGCAGCGCACGGTCGAGCTGCCGCCGGCGCTGACGATCATCGCCCTCGTCCTGCTCGGCACGCAGGCCGGCGCGCTCGGCGCCCTCGTCGCCGCTCCGCTGGTCGCGGTGCTGATCGTCGTCGTCCGCGAGCTCTATCTCGGCGAGGACGTGAAGACGTGAGGCGAGACTGGATGTTTCGCGCGCGTGGCGACGGGTGATCACAACCGGTGGAGGGCCGCGCTCCCGCGCGGCCGCGGACGCGCGTTGCCTTGTGCGAAAGGGGACGTCCGTCCGCGGCGCGGCGGGAGCCGCGCCCTCCAACGGGTTCCCCGCGATGAAACGTCTCGCGCGCGAGGCGACGGGTGATCACAACCGGTGGAGGGCCGCGCTCCCGCGCGGCCGCGGACGCGCGTTGCCTTGTGCGAAAGGGGACGTCCGTCCGCGGCGCGGCGGGAGCCGCGCCCTCCAGCGCGTGTAGCGGGAACGAACGCCGGTGAGGCGGGAAGGTGACCGGCGGGCCTCGAAGGCCCACCGGTCACCGGTCACCGGTTACCGGTCACTGCTTCCCGCGGCGTTCACGGTACGCAGGGCGCGCCCGAGCAGACGTCGCTGACGAACCCGCCGGTCTGCAGGAAGTCGGACTTCTGCTGGCGGCCGATCACCGAGTTGCGCGGGTCGGAGTGTGGATCGCTGCCGGCGGTCGGCGGGATGTTCTCGATCGGCGGCGCCGGCTCGCCGCTGTCCCAGATGATCAGGGCCGAGCCGGCGTGCGGGTACGAGGGGACCGGCGCGATCGCGAAATACGGATCGACGTCGGTGTGACGCCCCGGCGCCAGCGCCGGCTGGTGGACCGGGATGCCGATCGTGCGCGCCTCGATCTCGGTCGAGACGTTCGCCACCTGGTGGTCGCCGAAGGCGCTGTGCAGCAGGACCTCGTGCGACGGCGTGTTCGGCAGCGGATCGTTGACGATGTGCGCCGCGTAGCCGTTCGGATCGGAGCGGTCCCAGAGCATCTGGATGAGGGCGAGGATCAGCGGCCGCTGCAGCTCGCTCGGATACGCCGGGTAGAAGAACGGCTTGTAGTCGTCGAAGTCGACGCTGCGGGTGAGGAGCAGCGAGTAGTTCATGCCCGGCACGCCGAGCACGCCGCGGGTGATGTCCTGGGCGATCGCCATCACCGTCGCGCCGAAGATGCCGCCCTGGCTGTTGCCGTCGTAGAAGACGTCGCTGGTGTCGATCACCGGATTGCCGCCGCTGTCCTGGAACGCCGCGTCGCTGATGAAGCCCTGCGGGTGGATCATCAGGCGGGCGAGGAAGAGCTGGTTGAGCATTGCCTGCTGCAGGCGGTCGGTGAGGTTCGGGAAGAGCGCCATGTTCTGCAGGGTGAAGACGGCGTTCACCACGTCCTCGATCGACATGCCGATCCAGCGCGTCGCGCAGAAGACGAAGTTGTGCTCGTTGGCCATGTTGCGCACGTTGCCGGCGCCGACCTCGGTGTGCTGGCCGAGCAGGCCGTGGCCGTAGATCGAGGCGCGCGCCGGCACGGCGGTCGCCGCGGCGTTGGCGAGCGCGGCGCGCGGGATGATGCAGCGGAAGAGGGCGGTCTGCGTGCCCTGATGCGTCGGCAGGCCGTTCGCGTCGAGGACGAAGCGCGCCGGTGCGGTTTCCGCATCGACGTAGCGCTCGACCGTGTACGTGCCGTCGACGATGCGGAAGATGTTCGCGTCGACCTCGTCCTGCACGGTCGTGACGGTGAACGCCGGGGCATCGCTGCCGAGGCGCGCGAAGCCGTCATCACGCACGAACAGCAGCCGCTCGGTCAGGTTGCGCGTGCTGGCGACGGTGAAGTCCCAGGCGAGATAGAGGTCCTCGCGCGCGATGCCGGCGTCGGTGAGCGTGTCGAAGAGCGCTTCCATGTGCGCGCGGCGTGCCTCCTTCACCGGATCGCCGGTCGGCGTGCCGTCGCGGTAGGCGGCGAAGTCGGCGCCGGCGGGGATCGTCGCCCCCTCCGCGTCCTTCAGATTGCGCAGCGCGACGATGTAGCGCGCCCCCTCGGTGAAGTTCTTCGCCGGGCGGAGGATCAGCGCGCGCGCCTCGTCGGTGGTCGCGTTCGCGTCGAGCTCGGCCCAGATCAGGTGGCGCTCCAGCGTGTCGGCGTTGATCACGACGACCGGCTGGTCGGCGTCGAACGCGCGCTCGAGGTCGGTGATCGGCACGGCGCCGGTTTCGGCGAGGTCGACGCCCGGGACCTTCAGCAGGATGCTCGAGCCGGGGCTGAAGCCGTCGTTCAGGTTGTAGTCGTCCGGCGTGATCGGCACGTCGCCGGTGTTGCGCGGCATCGTATCGACCGCGTAGTGCACGCGCCGGCCGGTATCGGTCGTCGGGTCGGCGATGGTGAGATAGTCGCTCGGATACGGGAACAGGCAGTCGGCGGTATCGAGGAAGTCGCACGGGCAGGTGCAGTCGGACTGACAGACGGCGCTGCCCCCGCACGACAGGCCCTCGTCACACTGCTCGGCGCCGTCGATGAAGCCGTTGCCGCAGCCGATCGTGCACGTGCCCTGGGTGACCGGGTCCTTCACCTTGAAGAGCGTGTCGGCCTTCTGCTTCACGGCACCGTCGGCGAAGCGGATGCTGTACGTGTCACCGCCGCCGATCGTGAGCTGGACGCAGCCGCCGATGCCGCCCTCCGGCGGCGTCAGCTCGATCGGCGCGTTCTTGCCGCTGAGCACGAGCTTCAGCTGGAACGTGCCCTTCTTCACCTTGAGCTTGGCGACCTTGACGGCGCCGTTCTCGCCGTTCGCGTCCTTGTAGCTGTAGCCCTTGGTCGCGTCGCCCTTCCAGAAGGGCTTGCCCTTGGCATTGAGCCCGGCGGACAGCGTGAACGTCTGCGCGCTGGCGGTGCCGCCGTAGAGCGAGATGGTGACCGTGGCGCCGCCGCTGGTCGGATCGCCGACCAGGGTGTTGTCGGTGCTGCCTTCGGCCACCTTGACCAGCACCTTGCGCTTCTCGGGCGCGCCGGGGTTCTTCACCAGCAACTGTTTGCCGAGCAACGTCTGTTCGGCGGCCGGTGCGGCGACCGGCAGCAGGGCGAGCGCGCAGAGCGCGAGCAGGATACGACGCATGAGCAGGACTCCTTGCGGCTGACTGTACGCGCCGCGCCGGCGGCCGCGCCCCCCCTGACGACACGCCTCCCGCGCCCGGCGGCACGGTGGACGAGGCTATCCGACCCTTAGGAACGCCCCGACGAGCAAGTCAATGCGATTTTCCGGGGCCCCCGGAATGATCTCGAACCCCGGGCGGGACGCCCGCTGTCCCCTGGACGAAATGGCCACCGAGACGGAGGTCACCAGGTTCGATGGTCCTCCAGATCTGTGGATGGTCCTCCAAATTCCAATGAGATTGAACTCCACTTCGCGTCCTCTGCGCCTCTGTGGCTGATCCACTCGCCTGGCGAGGCGGAGGAGGCGGCGGTCACTCTCCGCCGAGCTCGCTCGCCAGCAGGGTGATCGCGCCGCGGCGGGAGGCGCAGGTCAGGCATCTGGCGAGCGCGGCGCCCGTGCGGCCGCAGGAGGCGAGGGCGCCGACGTGCGCCTCGTCGCAGCCTTTGGCGAGCTTCGCCGCCAGCGTGTCGGCGGCGCGCGCGATGGCGGTCGCGGCCTTCGCGTCGGCGGGCGGTGTGAACTCGCCGCCGCTCACCGCGCCGATGCACCGCGCGCCCGCCGGCTCGTCGAGCCCGGCCGCGTTGCGCGCCAGCACGCATTTCTGCGCCGCCTTGCGATACGAGCCGAGATAGGCGGCGGCGCTCGAGCCGATGACGCTCTGGCAGCGGCGCACGGCGGGGTCGCCGGCCGGCTGCAGCGCGCCGTACTGCGCGGCGAGCACATCGGCGAGCACCGCACGGTGGCTGGCGATCAGGCAGTCGGCGGCGTCGCCGACGGTGTCGGCGCAGAGCCCGAGTGCCGCGACGGTGGCGTCGCTGCACTTTGCGTCGAGCAGCGCGCGGCCTTTCGCCTCGATCTTGGTCAGCACCGCGGCCGCCCGGGCGTCGAGCGGCAGCGTCGCTGTGCTGCCGACGCAGAGCGTCTCGGGATCGTCGCTGCCGCCGGTGGCGTGGAAGCGCTTCAGGCAGGTCTGCATGGCCCGGAGGCTCTTCTTCACGATCAGCGTGCCCGCCCGGACGACCGCGCGCTGGCAGACCGCGGCGTCCTTTGCGCCGATCAGCGGCGGCTCGGGCGGCGCGATGTCGGTGCAGTAGTCCGGCGCCGGCGTCGGCGAGGCGGTCGGCGTCGGCGCCGGACCGGTCGACTCGATCGCCAGCGTGACGCGCGTCGCGCCGTCGCCGAGCGCGAGCAGGTTCAGATCCACGGCCGAGCCCCAGCCGGTGAGCGTCGCGCCGCCCGAGAAGTCCGCCGGCGCCGTCCAGCGGAAGCTGTACTCGATGATGTTGCTGAAATCCCCCTGCTTCGGGCCCGTGTGCGTGATCTCGGTGAGCCCGCCGAGCCCGGCGATCGCGCGCGTGCCGGTGGCAAACGGCCCGCCGACCGCGAGGCTGCCGGTGCTCGCCATCACCGTCAGGCCGCCGTGCGCCTGCAGCGGCGTGCCGAAGATCGTCAGCGTGTAGTCGACCGTCTGGCCGGGATCGACGGCCGTCGGGCCGCTGAGCACCACCACCGGATCGCTGCCGCCGCTGTGACAGAGCGTGCATCCGGTGAGGCCGAAGACGGTGCTCGGCAGCCCGCCGGAGAACGCCAGCGCCGCGCCGGGCAGCGCGAGGCTGACGAGCATCGCCGTCGCCAGCCAGATGCGGGTGTGCGCGCGCGTCCCAGCCATGTGGTGCCCCCCGGAGACGGTGCGACGGCCCGCCGCCTCACCCGCGCGACGTTACGCGCGCGTCCGGGGTAACGGAAGGCAGAAATGCACCGGGTGACGCTCCCGCGTGCGCGCGGGCCGCGCAGGCGCGGAGCGCGCGAGGTCTGCTGCGCTCGCGTTGGTCGCGTCGTCGCGGCCGGCAGGGTAAAAGCCGGACCCATGCCGCGTCGTCCGTTGCGCCTGCTGCGGATCCTCGTCGCCGGCGCGCTCCTTCTCGCCGGTACGGCGCTGGGCGACGCGCTCGCGCGCGTGACGCGCGTCGCCGATGGCGACACGATCGCCGTGCGGTACGCGGGACGAACGGTGACCGTGCGGCTCATCGGCGTCGACACGCCCGAGCTCGGCGACCGCCGGCGCCCCGGCGCGCCGCCGCAGCCGTTCGCGCGCGAGGCGGCGGACTGGCTGCGCCGGACGCTCGACGGCCGCGAGGTGCGCCTCGAGTACGATCGCGAGCGCACCGACCGCTACGGCCGCACGCTCGCCTACGTCTTCCTCCCCGACGGCACGTTCGTGAACCGCGAGCTCGTCCGCCAGGGCTACGCGCGCGCCTACACCCGCTTTCCGTTCAAGTTCCGCGAGCAGTTCGTCGCCGACGAGGCGACGGCGCGGCGCGAGAAGCGCGGCCTGTGGGCGACGCTGTCGAGCGGCCCGGTGGTCGGCAACCGGCGCTCGCAGATCTATCACCTGCCCGGCCAGGAGCATTACGACGACGTCGCCCCGCGCAACCGCGTGTACTTCGAGAGCGAGGACGCCGCGCGCGCCGCGGGCTATCGCCCGGCGCGCCGCTGACCGGAGCAGGCGGTGCTGACCGGCGTCCGGGTGCGCGCGGCGGGCGGTGGGCCGGCCGACTGCGCGCGCGAGCTCCTCGCCGGGCTGGGGGCGACGGTGGCCGCCGACGGCGATGCGGACGTCGTCGTCGCCGCGGACGGTGCCGCCGCGATGGGCCCGCAAGGTGACGCGATCGCCGTGTGCTGTTCGCCGTTCGGTGTCGACGGCCCGCGCGCCGGCTGGCACGGCGGCGAGCGCATCGCCCAGGCGGCAGGCGGCCTGGTGTGGCCGAACGGCGTGCCCGCGGCACCGCCGCTGCCGTTTCCCGGCGCGCTCGCGACGCGCGCCGCCGGGCTGCACGCCGCGCTCGGGGCGGTGCTGGCGCTGCATGCGCGCCACCGCGGCCGGCGCGGGCGGCGGGTCGACGTCAGCCTGCAGGAGAGCGCCGCGGCACTGCTCGAGCAGCACGGCGGTGCGTGGTTCGATGCCGGACGGCTCGCCGTGCGGCAGGGCTCCCGGCATCCGGGCGGAACGTTCCAGGTGGCGCGCTGCCGTGACGGATGGGCGCTGCTGACGCACGTCGGCGACTGGGACGCGCTGCGCGAGTGGCTGCGCGCCGACGGCATGGCCGGCGATCTCGCGGCGCCGCGCTGGAACGATCTCGAGACGCGCTGCCGCGAGGCCGATCACGTCTTCGCCGTCCTCGCCGCCTGGGCGGCGACGCGGCGCCTCGACGAGCTCGTCACCGGCGCGCAACTGCGCCGCCTGCCGTTCGCCCCGGTGCAGTCGTTCGCCGCCTGCGCCGCGGCGCTCGGGCGCGTGCCGGGCCCGGAAGTGCTCGCCGCGGAGCTGCGGCCGCCCCGGATCGCCGCGCGCGGCGCGGCGCCGCCGCCCGCGGCAGGAAGCGGCGCGCCGCTGCACGGCATCCGCGTGCTCGACCTGACCTGGGTCGTCGCCGGGCCGCTCGCCACGCGCGTGCTCGCCGACTTCGGTGCCGACGTGCTGCACATCGAGCGGCCGGACGTCGCGGCGCGGCGGCGTCCCGGGACGATCGGCGACGCGAACCTGCACCGCGGCAAGCGCCACCGCGCGCTCGATCTGCAGCGCGCGGCGGACCGCGCCACCCTGCGCGCGCTGATCGGCGAGGCCGACGTGCTGGTCGACAACTTCAGCCGCCGCGTGCTGCCCAATCTCGGCTTCGATGACGACGCGCTCGTGGCGCTCAACCCGCGGCTGGTGATCGCGCACCTGCGCGGCTGCCCGGCGAGCGGTCCGTATGCCGACTGGACCACCTACGGACCGACGCTGCACGCGCTCAGCGGGCTCACCGCGGCGATGGCGGCGCCCGACGGCACGCCGGCGGGCCCGGGCTTCGCCTGCGCCGACACGCTGAGCGCCTGGGCGGCGGCGCTGGCGATCGCTGCCGCGCTCTGGCGGCAGGCGACGACCGGCGCCGGCGCGTGTCTGGAGATCGTGCAGCTGGAGGTGCTGGCGCTCCTGCTCGCGCCGCTGCTGCGCGGCGATGCGCCGGCGGCGCCCGGCACGCTCTATCGCTGCGCCGACGATCCGCGCGCGCCGCACCCCGAGCGCTGGTGCCTGATCGACGAGACAACCCCCGCCTGGCGGCAGGTCACGGCGACGCTCGACCGACCGCCCGCCGCGTGGCTGCGCGCCACCCGCGCCGAGGCGGCCGTCGATCGGCTCCAGTCGGCCGGCGTGCCCGCCGCCCTGGTCGCGACCATAGCCGACCTCGCCGCCGATCCGCAGCTGCGCCATCGCGGCTGGTGGCCGGCCGACGGCGTCGTGCCGCGACTGCTCGGCGGCGCGCGCGACGGTCGGCGCTGATCAGCCGCCGGCTTCCTCGGTGACCGGCTGGCGCAGGCGCCAGGCGAAGCGCTGCGCCATGACTTCCTGGTGGGCGCGCGACACTTCGCCGCCGAAGAGAATCACGAGCCACGCGACGTAGATCCAGGCGAGGAGGATCGGCAGCTGCCAGAGCGCGCCGTAGACGGCGCTGTAGCGCACGATGCGGATGACGAAGAGCACGTAGCCCCACTGCGCGAACTGCCACAGCGTGCCGGCGACGACGGCGCCGAACACCGCCGAGCGCGTGCGCACCTCGGTGTTCGGCAGCAGGGTGTAGAGCAGCGTGAAGCTCACCCACAGGAGCGCGTACGGCAGCAGGCGCAGGAAGACGAGCACGACGTCGCCGAGCCGCCACGCGTCGAGGAAGGCGTGGATGCTGTGCCCCGGCTGCAGCAGCGCCGTCACGGCGAGCGCGAGCAGCAGCAGCAGCGGCGCGGCGATCGACACCAGCGCAAAGGAGCGGAACTTGCGGCGCCAGGTGCGCCCGCGCACGCCCCAGATCTGGTTGAAGCACAGCTCGGCGTTGCCGATGATGCCGATCACCGCCAGCACCGCGGCGATCGCGGCGAGCACGCCGACGGCCTTGAGATTCGTCGCGTCGATGAACGCGACCACGTCGCGCGACACCGCCCGCGAGCCGGCGCCGACGGTGCTGACGACGAACGGCGTCAGCTCGCGGTGCAGGCCGAAGAGCTTGATCAGCGCGAACAGCGCCGCGAACAGCGGCACGAAGCCGATCAGCGTGTAGTACGCGAGCGCCGCCGCCCACTGGATGCACTGGTGCGACAGGAAGCGCAGCACCGCCAGCGGCAGCACGACCAGCGTCGCCGGCACCCAGGGCCGCAGGATGTGCGACTCGAACCAGGATTCCGCCGCCAGCGGCTGGCCGTTCATGCGCGGAGATTGGCGGACTGCAGCGATTGGATCAATGCGCGTGTCGCGAGGGCGCGCACCACACGCGCTGACATCCCCGCATCTGGAGGGCGCCGCTCCGGCGGCGCCTGTTGGATGGGGCAACGCACGCCCGCGTGGCGGCGTCGATCGGTGGCGTGCCGTTCCGCCGCGC